>NZ_JANQCH010000024.1 GCF_024723325.1 Agrococcus sp. HG114 | reverse complement strand
GTGCGGCGGATGCCGCGGGCGCGCCCTCGAGCCGCTGCTCGAGGCGCTCGACGCGCGCGAGCGTGCCGACCTCGGGGTCGCCCGACTCGGGGACGAGGAGCCGTGCCGCCATGAGCTCGAGGTGGAGCCGCGGGCTCGTCGCGCCGGCCATGTCGGTGAGCGCCTTCGCCACGATGTCGGCCGCGCGGGAGAGCTCGGCGCTGCCGAAGCCCTGCGCCTGTGCGACGAGCGTCGCGAGCTCGTCGGCGGGCACGCCGTGCAGGATCGCCGCCGGGTCCTTCGCCGCACGCGCGACGATGAGGTCGCGGAGCCGCTCGAGGAGGTCCTCGACGAAGCGGCGCGGGTCCTGACCCGACTGCACGACGCGATCGATCGCCGCGAACAGCCTCGGCGCATCCGTCGCCGCGAGCGCAGCGACGATCTCGTCGAGCAGCTCGCCGTGCGTGAAGCCGAGCAGCGCGACGGCGTGCGCATACGTGACCGGGCCCTCGGAGCCCGCGATCAGCTGGTCGAGCAGGCTGAGCGTGTCGCGCGCGGAGCCGCCGCCGGCGCGCACGACGAGCGGCAGCACGCCCGGCTCGGCCTCGACGCCCTCCTCGGCGCACAGCCGCTGCACGTACTCGAGCATCGGCGCCGGGGCGATGAGCCGGAACGGGTAGTGGTGCGTGCGCGAGCGGATCGTGCCGATGACCTTCTCGGGCTCGGTCGTCGCGAAGATGAACTTGATGTGCTCGGGCGGCTCCTCGACGATCTTCAGCAGCGCGTTGAAGCCGCCCGAGGTGACCATGTGCGCCTCGTCGATGATGAACACCTTGTAGCGGTCGCGCGTCGGCGCGAACGTCGCCCGCTCGCGCAGGTCGCGGGCGTCGTCGACGCCGCCGTGGCTCGCCGCGTCGATCTCGACGACGTCGAGCGAGCCGCCGCCGTCTCGGCCGAGCTCGACGCACGAGTCGCACACGCCGCAGGGCTCGGGCGTCGGGCCCTCGGCGCAGTTGAGGCAGCGCGCGAGGATGCGGGCGCTCGTCGTCTTGCCGCACCCGCGCGGGCCGGAGAAGAGGTAGGCGTGGTTCACGCGGTCGGCGCGCAGCGCGGTGCGCAGCGGATCGGTCACGTGCGCCTGCCCGATGAGCTCGGAGAAGGACTCCGGCCGATAGCGGCGGTAGAGGGCGGCGACCATGGGGTCCAGGCTACTTGGCGCCGCTGACTCGCCGCGCCGCGACCGCCCCTGCTGCGGGAAGGCGCCCGGACATGCGAGGACTCCCCGCGCACCCGCCAGAGCCCGGTTGCCCTTGCTTCGTCTCCGACCTGGGGGAGTTGGCCTGGATGGCGCCACGCGGGGAGCCGCTCCCATGGTAGCGAACCCGCCCCATCGCGCGCACCGCCCGGCGGTAGCGTTGCCGCATGCTGCCGCGCGCCGCCACGGGCAACCCGTTCGACCTGTTCGCGGGCCTGCCGCTGCACCCGCTCGCGGTGCACGTGCCCGTCGTGCTCCTCCCGCTCGGCGCGATCGGCCTGCTCCTGGTGCTCGCGGTCCCCGGGTGGCGCGCGCCGCTCGCGTGGCCCGTGGTCGCGATCCTCGGGGTCGCCGCCGCGGGCGCGCTCGTGGCCAAGCTCTCCGGAGAGGCGCTCGCCGCGCGGGTCGGCTCGCCCGGGCTGCACGAGCAGCTCGGCAACTGGCTGCTCGCGACGGCCGTCGCGCTCTTCGCGGCGGCGCTCGCGTGGTGGCTGTGGCAGCGCCGCGCGACCCGCACGCGGCGCTCGACCGGCGTCGTCGGCGTGCTCGCGGGCACCCTCCTCGGCGCCCTCGCGGCCGGAGCGGTCATCGTCGCCGTGCTGACCGGGCACTCGGGCGCGACCGCCGCGTGGCAGGACCGCATCGCCGTGCCCGCCGCGACCGGGGCTCCCGGCCTGCTCGGCCCGTCGGCGTCGCCCGCCCCGACCGCCGCGACCGGCATCTCGATCGCCGAGGTCGCGGTGCACGACGACTCGGCCTCGTGCTGGGTCGCGATCGAGGGCACGGTCTACGACGTCACGGCGTGGATCCCCCGGCATCCCGGCGGGCCCGAGCGCATCCTGGGCATCTGCGGCACGGATGCATCGGAGGAGTTCGGCGCGCAGCACGCCGGTCAGGCGCTCCCCACGGAGCAGCTGAGCCAGTTCGCGATCGGCGAGCTCGCGGAGCGCTGAGCCCCGCTCCGCCGCGCGGCCGGACCCGTCGCGCGGGTCAACCGGCGAGCGCCGCTCGAGTCAGGACGCGTCGACGAGCGCCGCCACCTGCCGGGCGATCTCGAGCTCCTCGTTCGTCGGCACGACCCACACCTCGATCGGCGAGCCGTCGGCCGAGATGCGGCGCTCGCCCCGCCCCGCGTTCCGCTCGGCGTCGAGCCTGATGCCGAGGCCCTCGAGGCCCGCGAGCGCGACCTCCCGCACCTTGGCCGCGTTCTCGCCGATCCCCGCGGTGAAGGCGATCGCGTCGGTGCGGCCGAGGTGGGCGAGGTAGGCGCCCACCGTGCCGCGCAGCCGGTGCCCGACGATCTCGAGCGCCTCGACCGCGCGCGGGATGCCCGCCTCCGCCGCCTGCAGCACGTCGCGCATGTCGCCCGTGCCCGTGAGGCCGAGGAGCCCCGAGCGCTTGTTGAGCAGCGTGTCGATCTCGTCGACCGAGAGCCCCGCCATGCGATGCAGGTGGAAGACGACACCCGGGTCGACATCGCCCGAGCGGGTGCCCATCACGAGCCCCGCGAGCGGCGTCATCCCCATCGACGTCTCGATGCTGCGACCGCCGCGCACCGCTGTCGCGGACGCCCCGTTCCCGAGGTGCAGCACGATCGTGTTGACCTCCTCGAGCGGCCGCTCGAGCAGCTCGGCCATGCGCCGCGAGACGTACTGGTGGCTCGTGCCGTGGAACCCGTACTTCCGCACGCGGTGCTCGGCGGCGACCTGCGCCTCGATGGCGTAGCGGTGCGCGGCCGGCGGGATCGTGAGGTGGAAGGCCGTGTCGAAGACCGCGACATGCGGGTAGCCCGCGAACGTCGCGCGCGCCGAGCGGATGCCCTGCAGGTTCGCGGGGTTGTGGAGCGGCGCGAGCGGGGCGAGGTCGTCGATCTGCTGCGCGACGTCGTCGTCGATCCGGACCGCGCGGTCGAAGCGAGCGCCGCCCTGCACGACGCGGTGGCCGATGCCGAGCAGGCGCGCCTCGTCGAGGTCCGGGCCGTGGGCGGAGAACTGGCGCAGCACCCAGCCGAACGCCTTCTCGTGATCCGGGATGACGCGCCGCTCGACGACCGCGTCGCGACCGGGCACCTCGTGCTTCGCCTCGCTCGTGGTCTCGCCGATGCGCTCGATGAGCCCGGCCGCGAGCGCCGCGCCCGAGTCGACGTCGACGAGCTGGTACTTGAGGCTCGACGAGCCCGCGTTGATGACGAACACCGAGCGGGTCATGCGCGCGCCCCGTCGGCCGCGGCGCCCTGCGCCTGGATCGCGGTGATCGCGATCGTGTTGACGATGTCGCTCACGAGCGCGCCGCGCGAGAGGTCGTTGACCGGCTTGTTGAGGCCCTGCAGCACCGGCCCGATCGCGAGCGCGCCCGCGGAGCGCTGCACCGCCTTGTAGGTGTTGTTGCCCGTGTTGAGGTCGGGGAAGACGAACACCGTCGCCCGCCCGGCCACCTCGGAGCCGGGCATCTTCTTGCTCGCGACCGCCGCATCCGCCGCCGCGTCGTACTGGATCGGGCCCTCGACCGGCAGCTCGGGGGCGCGCTCGCGCACGAGCGCCGTGGCCGCGCGCACGCGGTCGACCTCGGCACCGGTGCCCGACTCGCCCGTCGAGTACGACAGCATCGCCACGCGCGGCTCGATGCCGAAGTCGCGCGCCGTCTGCGCGGACGAGATCGCGATGTCGGCGAGCTCCTCGACGGTCGGCTCGGGGATGACCGCGCAGTCGCCGTAGACGAGCACGCGGTCGGCGAGCGCCATGAGGAACACGCTCGAGACGACCGAGACGCCTGGCTTCGTCTTGATGGTCTCGAACGAGGGCTTGATCGTGTGGGCGGTCGTGTGGGCCGCGCCCGAGACCATGCCGTCGGCGTCGCCGGTGTGCACCATGAGGGTGCCGAAGTAGCTCACGTCGAGGAGCCGCTCCATGGCCTGCTCGATCGTGACGCCCTTGTGCGCCCGGAGCCGCTGGTACTCGGCCGCGTACTTCGGTCGGAGCTCCTCGTCGTCGGTCGCGATGATGCGGGCGCCCGAGAGGTCGAGGCCGAGCCGGGCTGCGCGCTGCCGGATCGCCGGCTCGTCGCCGAGGATCGTGAGCCGCGCGATGCCGCGCGCGAGCACGGTCGACGCGGCCTGCAGGATGCGGTCGTCGTCGCCCTCGGGCAGCACGATGTGCCGCACGTCCTGCCGCGCGCGCTCGATGAGGCTGTGCTCGAAGATGAGCGGCGTCACGACGTCGGTCGTCGCGACCTCGAGCCGCTCGAGCAGCGCCCGCGCGTCGACGTGCTGCTCGAAGAGGGCGAGCGCGGCATCGCGCTTGCGCTGCGTGCCGTCGATGAGGGAGCCGCGCGTGCCCGCGATGCGGCGGGCGGTCTCGTACGTCCCGTGCGGGCTGCGGCCGATGGGCAGCTCGAGGTCGAGCCCGTCGAGCAGCCGCTGCACGGCCGGGTGCAGCTCGAAGCCGCCGTTGAGCACGATGCCGGCGATCGACGGGAACGTGCCCGACTGCTGCGCGAGCAGCGTGCCGACGACGACGTCGGAGCGGTCGCCGGGGGTCACGAGGATGCCGCCCTCGATGAGCCGGTCGAGCACATGCTCCATCGACATGCCCGCGACGACCGTGCCGAGCGACTCGCGCGCGAGCAGCTCGGGGTCGCCGCGCAGCAGCTCGGCCTCGGTCGCGCGGAAGAGGCTGCCGACGCTCGGCGCGCTGAGCAGGGCGTCCTCGGGGATCGACCACACCGGCACGCCGGCCGGCACGGCGTCGGCGATCGCCGCCGGGATGCCGTCGATCGCGGATGCGTCGGCGCGGTTGACGATGACGCCGGCGATGGATGCGTGGGCCGCGGTGAGCTCCGCGGTCGTGACCTCCGCGAGCTGGCGCAGCTCGTCGGCCGACCGCGCGGCGTCGGTCTCGGGGTGGTGGCCGCCGAGCACGAGCAGCACCGAGGCGCCGAGGTTCGCGGCGACGCGGGCGTTGAAGCCGAGCTCGGTGGGGCTGCCGACGTCCGTGTAGTCGGAGCCGACGACGACGATCGCGTCGAAGCGCTCGTCGATGCGGTGGTAGCGGTCGACGATGGTCGCGAGCGCCGCGTCCGCGTTCTCGTGCACGGCCGCGTAGGTCGTGCCGATCGCCTCGTCGTACGCGAGGTCGACCGCGTCGTGCGCGAGCAGCAGCTCGAGCACGGCGTCGCGCTCCTCGGCCGAGCGCGCGACCGGGCGGAAGACGCCCACGCGCTCGACGCGCCTGCTGAGGGCCTCGACGAGCCCGAGCGCGACGATCGACTTGCCGGCGTGGCCCTCGGGCGATGCGATGACGATGCGGGTCGGCACCGCTTCAGGCTAGCGGGGCCCCTCTGGGTTACAACTCCGTAACGGTTCGATCACGGCATGAGTCGAACCTTGGAGAACCCTCAGGATGGAGCGCAGTGCCAACGACGGCATGCCATCGAAGGGAAGAACGTGACCTCACACAGCACAGCGCGGAGCGCGCTGCGTCGCACGGTCGCGGTCGGGACGGCCCTCGCGCTCGGCGCGAGCGCGGCGGTCCTGAGCGCGACGACGGCGAACGCGGCTGCCGCTCCGGGCTCCACCCCGGCGTTCGAGGACGGGCGCTACATCGTCGTCCTCGCCGAGGACGCCCTCGCCACCTACGACGGCGGCATCACGGGGCTCGCGCCGACCGCACCGCAGCGCGGCCAGGACCTCGACGTGAGCTCCCCCGCCGCGCGCGCCTACGCGTCGCACCTGCAGGACCGCCACGAGGACGTCGCGGCCTCCGTCGGCGCGACGGTCGACGTCGAGCTGACGGCCGCGATCAACGGCTTCGTCGCCGACCTGACGGCCGACCAGGCGCAGGACCTCGCCCACCACCCCGGTGTCCGCGCGGTCGAGGCGAATGAGATCCTCCAGCTCACGAGCTCCCCCGCGAACGACTACCTCGAGCTCCCCGCGCTGTGGGAGCAGGTCGGCGGCGCGAGCGACGCCGGCGACGGCGTCGTGGTCGGCGTGCTCGACACCGGCATCGCGCCCGAGAACCCCTTCTTCGCGGGCGCGCCGCTCGGCACGACCCCCGGTGATGAGCCGTACCGCGCCGCCGACGGCACGATCCGCTACGTCAAGGGCGACGGCAGCGAGTTCACCGGCGTCTGCCAGACGGGCCCCGGCTTCACCGCGGACGACTGCTCGACGAAGATCGTCGGCGCGCGCTACTACCTGTCGGGCTTCGGCGCGAGCCGCATCGGCACCGAGACGCAGGTGCCCGGCGAGTACGCCTCGCCGCGCGACGGCGACGGCCACGGCTCGCACACCGCCTCGACGGCGGCCGGCAACGCGGATGTCGCGATCACCTCGGTCGGCGGCGCCGACCTGGGCACGATGTCGGGTGTCGCCCCGGCCGCGCGCATCGCGGCCTACAAGGTCTGCTGGTCGGGACCCGACCCCGCCGTGAGCACGGACGACGGCTGCGCCTCGAGCGACCTCGTCGCGGCGATCGACCAGGCCGTGATCGACGGCGTCGACGTCATCAACTACTCGATCGGCGGCGGCGCGGCGACCTCGGTCGTCGCGGCGACGGACATCTCGTTCCTCGGCGCGGCCGCGGCGGGCGTGTTCGTGTCGGCGTCGGCGGGCAACTCGGGCCCGGGCGCGTCGACGCTCGACCACGCGTCCCCCTGGTACACCACCGTGGCGGCGACGACGATCCCGAACTACGAGGCGACGGTCACCCTCGCCGACGGCACGAAGGTCGCCGGCGGCTCCATCACGGTGCCGTTCGACGGCTCGGTGACCGGCACGCTCGTGTACGCCGGCGACATCCCGGCCGCCGGCCGCACGGCGGCCGACGCCGCGCTGTGCCTCCCCGGCTCGCTCGACGCGGCGGCTGCCGCGGGCAACATCGTCCTGTGCGACCGCGGCGTGAACGCGCGCGTCGAGAAGTCGCAGGTGGCCGCGGCCGCCGGCGCGATCGGCGCGATCGTCGCGAACGTCACGCCGGGCTCGATCGACCTCGACGACCACGCGATCCCGACGGTGCACATCGACGCGCAGTTCCGCGCGCCCGTGCTCGCCGCCGCGAAGGCGCGCGAGACGGTCACGCTCACGCCGGGCAACACCTCCGGCGTCGCGACGCCGGCGCCGGTCGTCGCAGGGTTCTCGTCGCGCGGCCCCGCGCTCGCCGACGGCTCCGACGTGATCAAGCCCGACATCGCAGCGCCGGGCGTCGGCATCATCGCCGCCGCGTGGCAGGCTCCGGGCGGCCCCGACCGCTTCGAGTTCCTGTCGGGCACCTCGATGGCCGCGCCGCACATCGCCGGCCTCGCCGCCGTGTACCTCTCGGAGCACCCGCTCGCGTCGCCGGCGGAGGTCAAGAGCGCGCTCATGACGAGCGCGCAGGACACGGTCCGCGCCGACGGCTCGCGCGAGACGAACCCGTTCAGCCAGGGCGCCGGCATCGTCGACTCCCCGACGTTCCTCGAGCCCGGCCTCTACTACGAGAACGGCACCGAGGACTGGTTCGGCTACCTGCGAGGGCTCGGCTACGGGCTCCCCGCGTCGTGGGTGGGCGAGGCGATCGACCCGAGCGACCTCAACATCCCGTCGATCGGCATCGGCGCGCTCGCGGGCACGCAGACCGTGACGCGCTCGCTCACCGCGCTCGAGCCGGGCACCTACGGCGTCTCGGTCGAGGGCGTGGACGGCGTGGCCGTCGAGGTCTCCACCGACGAGCTCGTGTTCACCGAGGCGGGGCAGACGCTGTCCTTCGAGGTGACGTTCTCCACCACGACGGCGACGCCCGACACGTGGACGACGGGCTTCCTGACGTGGTCGAACGAGGCCCACTCGGTCCGCTCCCCCATCGCCGTGCGCCCGCTCGCGCTCGACGTGCCGGAGTGGGCGAGCGCCGAGGGCCGCATGGGCCGGCTCGCGATCGACGGGATCGCCGGCACGGACGGCGAGCTGACGACGGCGACGGCGGGCTTCGCGCCCTACGAGACCCTCGGCAGCGACTCGGGCGTGACGGATGACGAGTTCGTCTACTCCGTGACGATCCCCGCGGGCGAGCTCGTCCACGACTTCACGCTCGCGGGCGACGAGTCGGTGGCCGACCTCGACCTCTACATCTACCGCCTCAACAGCGCCGGTCAGCCGGTCGAGCAGTGGATCGGCGGCACCTCGTCCGCCGACGAGGCCGTGATGATCGAGGACCCGGAGCCCGGCCAGTACCTCGCGCTCGTGCACGCGTACTCGGTGGCGGGCGGCGCTGCGACGCCGTTCATCCTCGAGCACGCCGGCCTGCAGCTCGGCGCCGGCAAGGGCAAGCTGACCGCGTCGCCCGCCTCGCAGCAGGTGTCCGCGGGCGATGAGTTCCAGGTCACCGTCGACTGGAGGGGCCTGGGCGCCAACCAGGAGTACCTCGGCGCGGTGATCTACGAGATCGACGGCTTCCAGGACCGCACCTACATCTACGCGGAGTCGACCCCCGGTCCCACGACGGGCCGCGGCCAGACGCCGTAGTCGATGCGCGACGGGGCGGGGGCGCGAGCTCCCGCCCCGTTGCCGTAGGATCGTGTGGTTGGCCGTCCGCGGCCGCCTGGAGGATTCGCCTAGTGGCCTATGGCGCACGCTTGGAAAGCGTGTTGGGTGCAAGCCCTCAGGGGTTCGAATCCCCTATCCTCCGCCGATGCATACTGGCGCGGCCCACGCCGCGCCCATCCGCCGACGCCGCGGCCGCCGTGTAGATTGAGGGCACCGGCCAGCACGACTCGTCACGATGGAGCCCCATGCCCCAGAGCAGTCCTCGGCCGCGAGTGCGTTGCGCGAGCGCTGCGCCATGAGCGGCCGCATCCTCGTCGTCGACGACGACCGCGACATCCGCGATCTCGTGGCCATCAAGCTCGAGTCCGCCGGGCACGAGGTGGTCACGCGCGCCGACGGCGCCCAGGGGCTCGAGGCGGGCCTCGAGGGGGGCTGGGACGTCATCGTGCTCGACGTCATGATGCCCGGGCTCTCGGGCATCGACGTGCTGCGGCAGCTGCGGGACCGCGGCGATGAGACGCCCGTGATCCTCCTGACCGCCCGCGGGCAGGAGAAGGACATCGAGGCGGGCTTCGCCGCAGGCGCGGACCACTACGTGACGAAGCCGTTCAGCCCGCGGGCCCTGCTCGCGCGCGTCACCGCAGCGATCGGATGAGCCCGCCGCTCGCCCCCGAGCTGCTCCAGGCGGTGGTGGTCGTCACCGCGGCGCTCGTGCTGGGCATGATCGTGGCGCTGCTCGTGCAGCGCGCCGTGCGGCGGCGCCGCGAGCGCCGCAGCGCTGCGCTCGATGCCCGCTACCGCCGGCTGGTGCTCGAGTCGACGATCGCCGAGGACGACGAGGTGCCCGCGCTGCTCGAGCGCGTGCGGGGGCTCGACGACGCCGCGCGGGAGCACGTGGGGCGCATGGTCTTCCTCATGCTGCGGGGCGTGACCGGGGAGGCCGCCGACCGCCTCCGAGCCGTCGCGGTCGCGACCGGGCTCGCACCTCGAGTCCTCGCGGACGCCCGCCACCGCAGCGCCGTGCGCCGCGCCGACGCGGCGGAGGCGCTCGGGCGGCTCGCACCCGAGGGCGCGCTCGCGCTGCTGCTCGAGCTCGCCGACGATCCCGACCCGACGGTGCGCACCGTGGCGGTGCGCGCGCTCGGCGGCTTCGAGGCCCCCGAAGCGGTGGGCGCAGCCATCGACGCCCTCGCCTCCGACAGCGGAGTGCCGAGCACGGTCGGCGCGAGCGTGCTGCTGCAGCAGGGCTCGACCGCGGGCGACCGCGTGCGCCTCGCGCTTCACGACCGCGACCCTGCGGTGCGCCGCGGCGCGGCGAGGATCGCGGGGCTGCTCCAGGTGCCGGGGTGCGGGGACTCGCTCGCCGCGCTCGTGCGCGACGAGCACGAGTCCGTGCGCCTCGCCGCGATGCGCTCCCTCGAGCGGCTGCCCGTGCGCGCGGCGCTGCCGGCGCTCGTCGATGCGGCGCTCCGCGGCGGCATCGAGGGGGAGGCCGCAGCACGCGCCGTCGCCTCGATGCCGACGACGTGGACGGCGGCCGCGCTCGAGGCGCTCGCCGCCGGCGAGCCGGGCGTCCGGCGCGCCGCGGGCCTGCGCCGGCCGGAGGCGGTCGCATGAGCTGGCTGCACGACACCCTCGAGGCGATCTTCGCCGTGCTCGTGTGGCCCTCCGCGATCTACTTCCTGCTCGCGAACACCTCCATGCTCGTCCTCATCCTCATCGCCGCCCGCCACTTCGCTCGCTACCTCGGGCACAGCGCGCATCGCGGCGAGGACGCCATGGCCGCGTCGCCGGTGAGCCTCGGCGTCTCGGTGATCGTGCCGGCCTACAACGAGGCGGCCGTCATCCTCACGAGCGTGCGCTCCATGCTCGACCTGCGCTACCCCGACCACGAGGTGATCGTCGTCAACGACGGCAGCACCGACGACACGATGCGGCTGCTGCAGGACGAGTTCGGCCTCGTCGAGGACGAGCGCGACGTGCCCGGACGCATCCCGGTCCGCGGCGCCGTCCGCGGGATCTGGCGAGCCGAGAGCGGCGGCGTGCCGCTCGTGGTCGTCGACAAGGAGAACTCGGGCGGCTCCGACTCGCTGAACCTCGGCATCGACCTCGCGAGCAAGGAGCTCATCGTCAGGGTCGACGCCGACTCGATCATCGAGCCCGACGCCCTCCTCTCCGTCTCCAGGCCCTTCGCCGATGACCCGGACCGCGTGGTCGCGACCGGCGGCGTCGTCCGCATCGTGAACAACAGCCGCGTGCTCGGCGGCCGCATCGTCGAGCTGCGGATGCCGAAGCAGCTCATCACCCGCATCCAGGTCGTGGAGTACCTGCGCGCGTTCCTCCTGGGCCGCACCGCGTGGTCGGACCTCAACGCCCTGATCCTCATCTCGGGGGCGTTCGCGATGTTCCGGAGGGATGTGCTCATCGAGATGGGCGGGCTCGACCCGGACTCGATCGGCGAGGACTTCGAGCTCGTCGTGCGGATCCAGCGCTGGATCCGCGACGGCCGGCGAGACGCGCGAGTGGAGTTCGTCCCCGAGCCGGTGAGCTGGACCGAGGCGCCCGAGACGCTCCGCGTGCTCGCGCGCCAGCGCCGGCGCTGGCACCGCGGCCTCTGGGAGGTGCTGTGGAAGTACCGCAGCATGCTCCTGAACCCGAGGTACGGCCGCGTCGGCATGCTCGCGCTGCCGTACTACTGGCTGTTCGAGCTGCTCGCGCCGCTCATCGAGATCGTCGGCATCGTGCTCGTCGTCGCGGGGCTCCTGGTCGGTGCCGTGGAGCCCGGCGCGGCGCTCCTGCTGCTGCTCGTCTCCTACGGCTACGGCACGCTCGTCACCCTTGCGGCGGTCCTCGTGGAGGAGGCGAGCTTCCACCGCTACGAGCGCTGGCGGGACCTCGGCTCGATCCTCGCGGCCGTGCTCGCCGAGAGCATCGGCTACCGGCAGCTCACCGCCGTCTGGCGCATCCAGGGGTGGTGGGCCGCGCTCACCGGCCGCAAGCAGGTGTGGGGCGAGATGACCCGCAGCGGCTTCGCCGGCGCCGCGGCGTCAGTCGGCGCGGGCGAGGCGGAACGACGCGACTGAGCCGACGCCCTGCTCGCTCGAGAAGCCGATCGTGCCGCCGTGCGCGTTGATGATCGTGCGGCAGATCCAGAGCCCGAGCCCGGCGCCCGGGAGCCCGGAGGCGCGGGCGGACGCCGAGCGGTAGAAGCGCTCGAAGACCCGCTCGGCCTCCGCCGCCTCGATCCCCGGGCCGTCGTCGACGACCGACACGACCGCATCCGCGCCCCGGAGCTCGACGCTCACCGCGACGGCGCCACCGTCGCGCGTGTACTTGATGCCGTTCGAGATGAGGTTCTCGATCACCTGGCTCAGCCTCCTGGGGTCGCCCTCCACCCGGGCAGCCGGCCCGTCGGCGAGCGTGAGCTGCACGCGCTTGCGGCGCGCGCGGTGCTGCAGGAGCGCGGCCGCGTCGCTCGCGAGCCCTCGCAGGTCGACGATCTCGTGGTGCAGCTGCATCTCGCCGCGGCTCATCTCGCCCACGATCAGGAGGTCCTCGACGAGCGCTCGCAGGCGGTTGGCGTTGCGCTGCACCGTCTCGAGCCACGAGCGCAGGTCGCGCGGGAGCTCCTCGTCGAGCGCGATCTCGAGGTACCCGGAGATGGAGGTGAGCGGCGTGCGCAGCTCGTGGGAGACGAGCGCGACGAAGTCGTCGCGGTCCTCGAGCATCCGCATGTACGCGGTGACGTCGTCGACGGACGCGATCGACCCGCGGAACTCGCCGTCGAGCAGCAGCGGCCGGGACGACATGCGCACCGCGACGAGGTCGTGGCCCGGGCGCTCGACCCAGCAGTCGACGTTGTCGAACGACTCGCCGCGCGCGGCCCGCATGAAGGGCGTGTCGAGCCCGTCGATCGGGCGCCGCGACTCGAGCTCGAGGAACCGCGCGTGGTCGAGGGCGCTGCCGACGGGCGCCTCGCCCATCACGGGATGGCCCGCGAGCGTCGGGTTCACGCGCACGATGCCGCCGTCGGGGTCGAGCACCATGAGGCCCACGCGCGCCGTCTCGAAGATCGCGTCGAGGAGCGCGGCGTCCGCCGCGGCCTGCCGCGCGATCGCCGTCTTCTCCCGCTCGCGCTCCACGATCGCGCGCTGCTGCCGCACGAGGGCCCGTGAGTAGTTGCGCGCGAACCACGCGGCGGCGATGAGCACCGCGGGCACGAGCACGATGCCGACCGCGTTGGCCGTGAGCGTGGTGTTGGCCGAGCCGGTGAGGTGGAGCGCGAGGACAGCCGACATCGCCGCGCCGACCGCCCCGACGATCGCGATGCCCCAGCGCCCCGCGACGATCCCGAGCCAGAAGGCCGGCACGACGGCGAGCATCGCGATGATGCGCGGCGAGTGGAAGTCCGCGAGCAGCGCGAGGCAGCCGAGCAGGTCGAGCCCGGGCAGGGCGTAGCGCAACCACGCCCGGGATCGCGGCAGCCTCCCGTCGAGGAGCGCGAGCACCGTCGCGGCGCCGATGCACAGCGACGCGAGCCAGATCGACGGATGCCCCCAGCGCGCGGCGTCGGCGAGCGAGACGACGATGAGCACGAGCGCGGTGACGCTCGCGTAGACGAGCTGCAGTCGCCGGGTGTCGAGCTTCGCGAGCTCGCGGACGTGCTCCTCGGCGAGCGTCTCGGCCTCGGCGCTCACCGGCGCCGGTTGCCCAGGACGCCCCGGACGATCTCGCGGATGATCGACTGGCCGGCGCGCGAGCCGATGAAGTCGGTGATGATGCTGCCCGAGCCCGAGCGCGACGTGCCGCGAGCGGAGCCGCCGCGCGCCGCACGGTCGAGCCGCGCCGCCTCCTCCTCGGCCGCGGCCCTCGCGCGCTCCCGCTCGTCCGACTCCTCGGCCGCGCGCAGCCTCGCCTGCAGCAGCTCGTACGCCGACTCCCGATCGATCCCCTGGCCGTACCTGGCGAGCAGCGGCGAGGCCTCGACGGCCTGCCGCATCGCGGGCTCGGGGGTCGGTTCCATCGAGCCCTGCGGGGCGCGCAGCCGGGTCCAGGCGACGGGCGTCGGCGTGCCGCGCTCGTCCATGACCGTCACGACGGCCTCGCCGGTGCCGAGGCTCGTGAGCACGCGCTCGAGGTCGTAGCCGCTCTCGGGATAGGTGCGCACGGCCGCGCGGAGCGCCTTCGCGTCGTCGGGCGTGTGCGCCCGGAGCGCGTGCTGGACGCGCGAGCCCAGCTGCGCGAGCACATCCGAGGGGATGTCCTTCGGGGACTGCGTGACGAAGAAGACGCCGACGCCCTTCGAGCGGATGAGCCGCACGGTCTGGGTGACGGCGGCGAGGAAGTCCTTCGACGCGTCCCGGAACAGCAGGTGCGCCTCGTCGAAGAAGAACACGAGCTTCGGCCTGTCGACGTCGCCGACCTCCGGCAGGTCCTCGAAGAGGTCGGCGAGCAGCCACATGAGGAAGGTCGAGAACAGCGCCGGCTGGCTCGCGACCTCCGGCACCTCGAGCAGGCTGATCACGCCGCGTCCGTCCGCGGCGGTCCGCATGAGGTCGCGGGTGTCGAGCTCGGGCTCGCCGAAGAAGTCGTCCGCGCCCTGCTGGCTGAACGCGGTGAGCTCGCGCAGGATCACGCCGGCGGTCTGCGTCGAGATGCCGCCGAGGCGACGCAGCTCCTCCTTGCCCTCGTCGCCGGTGAGCCACAGCAGCAGCTCGCGGAGATCTTTGAGGTCGAGCAGCGGCAGCCCCTGCTGGTCGGCGTACGCGAAGACGATGCCGAGGCTCGACTCCTGCGTGTCGTTGAGGCCCAGCACCCTCGAGAGCAGCGTCGGCCCGAACGAGAGCACGGTGGCGCGGACCGGCACGCCGATGCCTCGCCCGCCGAGCGCGAGGTACTCGACGGGCGAGGCGCTGGCCTCCCAGGCCTGGCCGATGCCGGCCGTGCGGGCGAGCAGGCGGTCGTCCGACTCCCCCGCGGTGGCGACGCCCGACAGGTCGCCCTTGATGTCGGCGGCGAGCACCGGCACGCCGGCCGCCGAGAGCTGCTCCGCGAGCACCTGCAGGGTCCGGGTCTTGCCGGTGCCGGTCGCGCCCGCGATGAGCCCGTGCCGGTTCACCATCCTGAGGGGGATGCGCACGGGCGCGTCGGGCTGCGGGTCGCCGTCGAGCACGGCCCCCAGCTCGAGCGCCGGGCCCTGGAACTCGTAGCCCCGGCGGATCGCCTCGACGCCGTCGTCGCCGAGCGGGCGCTCCACGGGCGACTCCTCGACCCGCTCGCCGGGCTCGGCCGGCTGCTCCGGGTCGGCCGGAACAGGCGCCTCGAGCGGCGCCTCCTCGAAGTGCTCGGCGACGGGCGGAGCGGTATCGGGCGCGGCCTCGTCGCCGGGAGCGGGCGGGGTCTCGAGCCGCTCGCGCTGCTCGCGCGCCTGCAGCTCGGCGAGGCGGATCTGCGCCTCGGCCTGCGCCTGCTGCGCTGCCTCGAGGTCGGCCTGTGCCCGGGCAAGCTCGTCGCTCATGCGGCAATCCTTGCACGGGGTTCCCCTCGTGCCCCGCCGGACGCAGCGGGTGCGACTCAGTCGATCGGCGGCACCCGTCGCGGCCGCACGACGAGCCACAGCGACGTCGCGGCGAGCGCCCCGCACGCGAGCATGATCGCGCCCATGGGCACGGCGCTCTCCACCCGGAAGAGCCCCACGAGCGGGCTCACGAGCCCCGCGATCGACATGTTGAGCGCCCCGAGCAGCGACGCTGCGGTGCCGGCCTCGCGGCTGTGCGACTGCAGGGCGAGCGTCTGCACGCACGGCATCGACAGGCCGAACGCGAACGCGTACAGCGCGAGCGGCGGCACGAGGCCCGCGACCCCGAGCCCCGCGACGTCGAGCACGACGATGAGCGCCGCCGCCACCACGAGCACCGCGGTCGAGGCGGCGAGCACCCACTGGGCTCCCCAGCGGTTCGCCGCCGCGGCCGCCGACTGCGTCCCGACGAGCACCGCGACCGAGCAGATCGCGAAGACGAGCGCGAACTGCCCAGGCGTGAACCCGTAGACCTCCTGCAGCAGCAGCGACGAGGTCGACAGGTACGCGAACATGCCGCCGAAGACGCTCGCCCCGATGATCGCGACGCCCACGAAGACGCGGTCGGAGAGCACCGCGCGGTACTGCCGCGCGAGCGTCGCCGGGCCGCCGCCGCGGCGCAGGTGCGGCGGCAGCGTCTCGCGCAGGAACACGAGCTGCAGGCCGATGACCGCGACGGCGTACCCCGCGAGCACCCAGAACAGCCCGCGCCAGTCGAGGACGGCGAGCAGCCACGAGCCGATCACGGGTGCCGCGATCGGCGCGATCCCGATCACGAGCGCGAGGCGCGAGAGCGCCGTCGTGAGGCGACGCCCGCCGAAGAGATCCCGCACCATCGCGATCGCGACCGCGGTGCCGGCCGCCGCTCCGAAGCCCTGCACGATCCGGAGGAGCAGCAGGGTGCCGATGTCGGGCGCGAGGGCCACGCCGACGCTCGCGGCGACGTGCACCCCGGTCGCGACGAGCAGCGGCCTCCGGCGGCCGACGCGGTCGGAGAGCGGTCCCATCACGAGCTGCCCGAGCGCGAACCCCAGGGTCGTGGCCGAGAGCGTGAGCTGCACCACCGCATCCGTCGTCGCGAACGCGTCCTTGACCGCCGGGAACGCCGGCAGGTAGAGGTCGATCGTGAACGGGCCGAGCCCCGCGAGGAGGCCCAGCACGAGCAGGGTCGAGAAGCGCCGGCCGCGGCTGAGCCCGTCGCCCGGCGAGCCGGTCACTGCGCCGGCAGCGCGAGCGGCACCTCGTCGCGAGGCGCGATGCGCTCCTCGCCCGTCGCCGGGTCGTGCTCGAACACGACGCGGCCGTCGACGAGCACCGTGCGCGGGCGCGCCATCGGGTCCATCCAGTCGCCGCCCCACACCACGAGGTCGGCGCGCTTGCCGACCTCGATCGAGCCCACCTGGTCGTCGACGCCGAGCGCGCGCGCCGGGTTGATGGTGATCGCGCGCAGCGCCGTCTCGCGATCGAGGCCCTCGCGCACCGCGAGCGAGGCCTGGTGCACGAGGAACGAGATGGGGATGACCGGATGGTCGGTGATGATGGAGAGCTCGACGCCCGCCTTCGCGAGCTTGCCGGGGTTCGCGATCGAGCGCTTGCGGAGCTCCATCTTCGACTTCGTCGTGAACAGGGGGCCGATGAGCACCGGCACGCCCCGCTCGGCGAGCAGGTCGGCGACCAGGTGCGCCTCCGTGCCGTGGTCGATGATGAGGTCGTAGCCGAACTCGGCCTGCAGCCGCAGTGCGGTCACGATGTCGTCGGCGCGGTGCGCGTGCTGCCGCCACGGGATCTCGCGGCGCAGCACCTTGCCGAGCGCCTCCATCGTCAGGTCGACGTCGTGGTGGCGGTCGTTGTCCGGGTCGGCCATCCGCGCCTGGTAGTTCTGCGCCGACACGAACGCGTCGCGCAGGATCTTCGCCGTGCCCATGCGCGTCGACGGGGTGACCTTCTTCTCGCCGTACACCCGCTTCGGGTTCTCGCCGAGCGCGCTCTTCACACCGGCCGGCTCGCGCAGCACCATGTGGTCGACGATGCGGCCGTGCGTGTGGAGGGTGGTCGCCTGCCCGCCGATCGGGTTGCCCGAGCCGGGGTTGACGTTGACGGTCGTGACCCCGCCCGCGAGCGCGAGGTCGAAGCCCTCGTCGAACGGGTCGATCGCGTCGATCGTGCGCACCCCCGCGGTGTTGGGGTTCGTCATCTCGTTCGTGTCGTTCGCGGTGTGGCCGTCGCCCTCGGGGTTCACGCCGAGGTGCACGTGCGCGTCCACGAGCCCCGGGGTGACCTGCGCGCCGCCCGCGTCGATCACCGTCGCGCCATCGGGCACCGCGACGTCGGCGCCGACCTCGGCGATCCGGCCGTCGCGCACGAGGATCGTGCCCTCGAGCTCCTCGCCCTCGACGGGCACGATGTGGGCGTTGACGATGGCGAGCAGCATGGCGCTCCTTCTCGGATCGGTGTGCGGGCAACCAGGGTACGCCTGATTAGCCCGACGAACGAGTTGGCGCGTCCGGCTACTCGTCCGCGAGCTCCTCGAGCCGCGTGAGGCAGTCCTGCCAGCCCTCGCGGAAGTCGTCGACCTCGTCGATCGGCGCGGTCTGGCGCACGACGATGCGCACGCCGCCGGCGACCTCCGCGAAGTCGACGGTGACGAGCTCCTCGCGCCCCGCGCTCGCATCGCCCGAGAGCCACACCCACGACTGCGCGATCCGCTCCCCCTCCTCGAGCTCGAGGTAGCGGCCGCGCACGCCGAAGCCGCCCTCGCCCGTCTGGATGCGGTACGAGCCGCCCTCCCGCGCGTCGATCTCGTAGCGGGTGTCGTCGAACATCGGCCACCACCACCGCTCGAGGCCGCCGGCCGTCGTCCACAGCGGCCACAGCGCATCCGCCGTCATCTCGACGAACCCGACCACCTCCGCGTGCTCGACGTCGTCCGGGATCCGCAGGCGCTCGCTCATGCGCTCACGCTATCGGCGGGCATCCGGCGCCGCACTAGGGTGGTGGCTGACCGGCGACCGCGCCGCCCGACGGAAGAGCCACCGCATGACCTCCCTCCCCACGACCGAGGGGCTCACGCGCTCCGAGCGCCTCGACCGGCTGCCCTTCACCCGTCGGCACGGCCGCCTCCTCGGCACCTCGGGCATCGGCTGGGCGCTCGACGCGATGGACGTCGGGCTCATCTCGTTCGTCATCGCCGCCCTCGCCGAGCAGTGGAGCCTCGGCCGCGCCGAGACGAGCTGGATCGCGTCGGTGGGCTTCATCGGCATGGCGATCGGCGCGACCGTCGGCGGCCTGCTCGCCGACCGCATCGGCCGGCGCAGCGTGTTCGCGCTCACGCTCGTCGTCTACGGGCTCGCGACCGGCGCCTCCGCCCTCGTGACGTCGCTCGCCGCCCTGCTCGTGCTGCGCTTCGTCGTCGGGCTCGGCCTCGGCGCCGAGCTGCCGGTCGCCTCGACCCTCATCAGCGAGTTCGCGCCGAAGCGCATCCGCGGCCGCGTCGTCGTGTGGCTCGAGGCCTTCTGGGCAGTGGGCTGGATCGCGGCCGCGATCATCGGCACCTTCGTCGTCGGCGCGAGCGACGACGGCTGGCGCTGGGGGCTCGCGATCGGCATGGCGCCGGCGGTCTTCTCGATCGTCGTGCGCTGGGGCATGCCCGAGTCGGTGCGCTTCCTCGAGGCGCGGGGGCGCATCCCCGAGGCCGAGCGCACGGTGCGCCGCTTCGAGGAGGCCGCGGGCGTCGCCGCGCCCGCCCGCCTGCCCGACCTGCCGGCCAGCGAGGCGGCACAGGGTGCGGATGCGGTGCCCGCGACGCGCTCGGAGCCGACGGTGTCGATCTGGTCGCCCGCGCTCCGCCGCCGCACGATCGCGCTGTGGACCGTGTGGTTCTGCATCAACTTCTCGTACTACGGCGCGTTCATCTGGATCCCGTCGCTGCTCGTCGAGCAGGGCTTCTCGCTCGTGCGCTCGTTCGAGTTCACGCTCATCATCACCCTCGCCCAGCTGCCGGGCTACGCGGTCGCGGCGCTGCTCATCGAGCGGTGGGGGCGGCGGCCGACGCTCACGGTCTTCCTCGTCGGCTCGGCGCTCTCGGCCGCCTGGTACGGCACCGCCTCGACCGAGGCGATGATCATCGCCGCCGGCTGCGCGCTGTCGTTCTGCAACCTCGGCGCGTGGGGCGCGCTGTACGCGATCGGACCGGAGCTGTACCCGACGAACGTGCGCGGCACCGGCACGGGCGCCGCCGCGGGCTTCGGTCGCATCGCCTCGATCCTCGCCCCGCTCGCGGTGCCGCCGCTCCTCGGCCTCGGCGGCCCGCTCGTGCTCTTCGGCGCGTTCGCGCTCGCGTTCGCGCTCGCGGCCGCCGCCGCGTGGACGCTCCCCGAGCAGCGCGGCGCCGCGCTCGAGTAGCCCGCGCCGCCCCGCCACGGCGCACCCCCGCGCACAACGCAAGCCCGGGCACCGCACCGCGCGGCTCGATGCGCCGCGGCTCGCCCACGCCCGCCGGGTCGCTCCCGCGGGCTTGCGTTGTGCACGGGGTGCGGCGCACGGCCGCGCGTCCGCGCGCTCAGCCGAGCTGCGCGAGCGCCTGGCGGAGGTCGGCGACCAGGTCGTCGGCGTCCTCGAGGCCGACCGAGAGCCGCAGCAGGTCGTCGGGCACCTCGAGCTCGGTGCCCTTGACGGATGCGTGGGTCATCTCGGCGGGGTAGCACACGAGCGACTCGATGCCGCCGAGCGACTCCGCGAGCTGGAACACCTCCGTGCGCCGCACGAGCTCGAGCGCGGCGGCCTTCCCTCCCGCGAGCTGCAGCGACACCATGCCGCCGAAGCCGCGCATCTGCCGCGCGGCGAGCTCGTGCTGCGGGTGGTCGGGCAGGCCCGGGTAGTGCACCGCGGCGACCGCCGGGTGGCCGACGAGCGACTCCGCGACGGCCTGCGCGTTCGCGCAGTGCCGCTCGACGCGCACCGCGAGCGTCTTGAGCGACCGGCTCGTGAGCCACGCGTCGAAGGGGCTGTTCACCGCGCCCACCGCGAACTGCTGGAACCCGATCTGCTCGGCGAGCGCCGCATCCGCCGTCACCACCGCACCGCCGACGAGGTCGCTGTGCCCGCCGATGTACTTCGTCGTCGAGTGCACGACGACGTCGGCGCCGAGCGCGAGCGGCTGCTGCAGGTAGGGCGTCGCGAACGTGTTGTCGGCGACGACGATCGCCCCGGCGGCGTGGCCGACCTCGGCGAGCGCGGCGATGTCGGCGACCTTCATGAGCGGGTTCGAGGGCGTCTCGATCCACAGGATCTTCGTGCTCGGCCGCAGCGCCGCGCGCACCGCGTCGACGTCGGAGGCGTCGGCGGTCGTGATCTCGACGCCCCAGCGGGAGTGGATGCGCGAGACGAGCCGGTGGGTGCCGCCGTAGACGTCGTTGCCCATGAGCACGTGGTCGCCCGGCTGCAGCACCGCGCGCAGCACCGCGTCCTCCGCGGCGAGCCCGGAGCCGAACGCGAACGCGTGCGTGCCGCCCTCGAGGCTCGCGAGCTGCTGCTGCAGCGCGTCGCGGCTCGGGTTGCCGCCGCGCGAGTACTCGTAGCCGTCGCGGAACCCGCCGACGCCGTCCTGCACGAACGTCGAGGTCATGAAGATGGGCGGGATCACCGCGCCCGTCCGGGGGTCGAAGGGCTGGCCCTCGTGGATGGCCCGGGTCGAGAAGCCGTGCGAGGTGTGGTCGGTCATGGTCATGCCTCCTTCGCGAGGTAGCCGAGCAGGTCGGTGCGGGTCACGACGCCGACGGGCTTCGCCGCGTCGAGCACGAGCAGCGCGTCGGCGTCCCGCAGGGCCGAGCGCAGCGCATCCACCGACTCGGTGATGCCGATCTGCGGCAGCCGGGCACCGAGGTGCTGCGCGACCGGGTCGGCGAGGCGCGCGCGCTCGGCGAACACGTCGTCGAGCAGCGATCGCTCGTCGACGGAGCCGGCGACCTCGCCGACGACGACGGGCGGCTCGGCGGTGAGCACGGGCAGCTGGCTCACGCCGTACTCGCGCATCATCTCGATCGCGTCGTGCACGGTGTCGGTCGGATGCGCGTGCACGAGGTCGGGCACGTCGCCCGTCTTGGCGGTCAGCACGTCGCGCACGGTCGTCTCGCTCGACGCCGCCGCGAAGCCGTACGAGCGCATCCACGCGTCGGAGTACACCTTCTGCAGGTAGCCGCGGCCCGAGTCGGGCAGCAGCACGACCACGACGGCGTCGGCGGGCAGCTCGCGCGCGACGCGCAGCGCCGCGACGACCGCCATGCCGCTCGAGCCGCCGACGAGCAGGCCCTCCTCGCGCGCGAGCCGCCGCGTCATCGCGAACGACTCGGCGTCGTCCACCGCGATGACGCGATCGACGACGCTCGGGTCGTAGTTGCCGGGCCACATGTCCTCGCCGACGCCCTCGACGAGGTAGGGCCGGCCGGTGCCGCCGGAGTAGATCGAGCCCTCGGGGTCGGCGCCGATGACGGCGACCGCGCCGTCGGAGGCGCGCTTGAGGAAGCGCCCGGTGCCGGTGATCGTGCCGCCCGTGCCCACGCCGGCCACGAAGTGCGTGACGCGGCCGTCGGTGTCGCGCCAGATCTCGGGCCCGGTCGACGCCTCGTGCGCCGCGGGCGCCGCGGGGTTGAAGAACTGGTTGGGCTGGAAGGCGCCCTCGATCTCGGCCGTCAGCCGGTTCGCGACCCCGTAGTAGGACTCGGGGCTGTCGGGGGCGACGGCGGTCGGGGTGACGACCACCTCCGCACCGTAGGCGCGCAGCGTCGCCCGCTTGTCCTCGGCGACCTTGTCGGGGCACACGAACACGCAGCGGTAGCCCTTCTGCTGCGCGACGAGCGCGAGGCCGACGCCCGTGTTGCCGCTCGTCGGCTCGACGATCGTGCCGCCCGGGCCGATGAGGCCGCGCTCCTCGGCGTCCTCGATCATCGCGAGCGCGATGCGGTCCTTGACCGACCCGCCCGGGTTCAGGAACTCGACCTTCGCGAGCACCGTCGCCGCGATGCCCTCCGTCACCTTCGAGAGCCTGACGAGCGGGGTGTCGCCGATCGTGTCGAGGATCGACTCTGCGTAGCGCATGGGGCCTCCTGCCTGCCGGTCGAGCCTATCGACCCGGCGTCCCGCTCGATCGCGTGCGGG
Source organism: Agrococcus sp. HG114 (assembly GCF_024723325.1). Taxonomy (GTDB): domain Bacteria; phylum Actinomycetota; class Actinomycetes; order Actinomycetales; family Microbacteriaceae; genus Agrococcus. The sequence continues at coordinate 463 of NZ_JANQCH010000024.1, read as the reverse complement.
GGCGGATGCGGTGGGTCAGGATGGGCGCATGGACGCACGGCGGGAGCTCATCATCGAGCGCGTGCTGCGGTGCGTCGAGCTCGTGCCGCCGGGACGCGTCGCCTCGTACGGCGCGATCGCCGCGATCTGCGGCGTCGGGCCCCGCCAGGTCGGCTCGATCATGCGCCACTACGGCTCCGGCGTGCCGTGGTGGCGCATCACGACCCACGCGGGCGACATCGGCGGCGACCACGGCCCCGCCGCGAAGCCCATCTGGGAGGCCGAGGGCATCCGGCTCAAGCCCAACGGGCTCGGCTGCCGGTACGCCGACTACGCCGCCGACATGGGCGAGCTCGAGCGGCGGTGGCGGAAGGCGATCGCCGGGCCCCCCGCGCCCGCCGGGGCCCCGCCCGCCGCGTCGTGGTGGCGGAAGTCGTCGAAGCCCGCCGCGAGCGCGGCGACCGGCAGCCGGTAGGACTCGAGC
>NZ_JANQCH010000249.1 GCF_024723325.1 Agrococcus sp. HG114 | reverse complement strand
GCTCCGAGCAGCGCCGGCCCAGCCCGCGCCTCCGGCCTCGCGCACCGCGCCGACGCAGCACGCCGCGCTCTCGCCGTACGGCGCGCCGGCCCAGTACGCCGCGCTCTCCCCGTACGGCGCGCCCGCCCAGTACGCCGCACCCGTCATCTACGCAGCCCCGGGCGTGCCGCCCGCCGCCCTCCTGCCGCCGCCGCGCATCCGATGGACCCGCCGGCAGACCGCCGCCGCGCTGCTCAGCTCGTGGGTGGGGCAGACGCTCATGGCCCTCGCGACCCACTTCCTCATCGCGTTCGCGCTCGTCGTCGGCCTCGCGTTCCTCATGCACAGCTCGGGCGACCCGGTCGGCGAGATCGAGGCCGACTCGTTCACCGCGACGATCGCGCTGTGGTCCTCGCCCGAGCGGGTGTGGGCGACGGCGCTCATCGGGACGCTGCTCGGCGGCGGCACGCTCGCGCTCGGCGCGGTCGTGAGTGCGCAGTGGGGGCGGTCGGCGGGGCTCGCGAAGCCGCACCGGTCGGCGTGGCTCGCGTGGCTGTGCACGACCGCGACGACGGGGCTGTTCGGCATCGCGTACTGGCCGGGCGCCATCATGCTGGGGATGATCGGCATGGTGATGAGCAGCACCGCGGCGCTCTCGCTCGCATCGATGTGGGGCACCCTGTTCGGCCTGCTCGCGATGGCCGTCGTGCTCACCGGCGGCGTGGGCGTGCTCTACGGCTGGCTGTTCCTCTCCACCTCGCGCCCGCGCGTCGACCCGCGCGCGATCGCGGCCGCCGCCGCGGCCGCGGAGGAGGCGGCGGCGCGCGCCCGCGACGAGGCCGAGCTGACG
>NZ_JANQCH010000248.1 GCF_024723325.1 Agrococcus sp. HG114 | reverse complement strand
CACGAGGTCGGAGCGGCCCTGGAGCGCCGGCCGCAGCGCCGGCTCGACCGCCGCGGCGACGAGGGTCGATCCCGCGACCGTCGCCGCGCTCCAGCCGAGGCCGAGCAGCGCGAGCCCGACCGGGGCGAGCCCGACGGGCAGGGCGAGGTTCGCGACGAGCGCGAGCAGCAGGATCCCCGCGCCCGCGAGCACCGTCGCGCGCGCGCCGACGCGATCGGTGAGCCACCCGAACACGGGCGAGAGCGCGTACATGCCGGCGGTGTGCGCGCTCATCGTGAACCCGATCACGCCGAGGTGCTGGCCGGCGTGGTCGAGGTGCACGGGCGTGAGCGCCATGACGCCCACCATGGTCGCGTGGGCGGCGGCGACCGCGACGACGGCGGCGAGGGCCCGCGGATGCTCCGCGAGGCGCAGGCGGGGCGGCGCGGCCTGGGCGGGCACGCCGATGCGGCTCGCCAGCAGCGGGTCCGGCCGCAGGAGCGTCCACAGCACGGCCGCGACGACGGCCATCGCCGCGGCGCTGATGAGGTAGGCGCCGACGAGCGGCGGCAGCCCGAGGCCGATGCCGAGCGCGTCGCCGGGGCCGATGAGGTTCGGGCCCACGACGACGCCGATCGTCGTCATCCACACGACGAGCGAGAGGTCCCGGCCGCGCCTGCCCGGCGACGACAGATCGGTCGCGGCGAAGCGCGACTGCAGGTTGACGGCCATCGCGCCGCCGAGGACGAGGAAGCCGGGCAGCACGATCGCGGGCGAGCCGAGCGACCCGCCGACCGCGAGCGTGAGGGCGCCGGCGAGCGCGAGCAGCGCCCCGCTCGTGAGCGCGATGCGGCGGCCGCGGCGGTGCGC
>NZ_JANQCH010000247.1 GCF_024723325.1 Agrococcus sp. HG114 | reverse complement strand
GCGCCACGCCGTCGGCGTCGGCTCCCGCTCCGGCGCGGTCCTCGTCGCCCGTCGCTGCCGCCCCCACCCCTGCGCCGGCGCCTGGAGCCGACGCGGACCCGATCTCGGCGAGCGGACCCCGGATCTCGGGTCCAGCTGCCGGAACGGGGTCCGGGAACGCTGACGCCGCCTCGGCGGCGGCAACCGCCGCGCCGACCGCGGCACCCGTGGCGGCCCCTGCGGAGCCGATCACGTTCCAGCAGCTGCGCGACTTGTGGGAGGAAGTGCTGCAGCAGCTCGCCGACCAGCACCGCTCCGCGTGGATGGTCGCGACCGCGATCACGCCCAAGGAGCTGCGGCCGGGCGACGTGCTCGTGCTCGGGTTCCAGTCGGAGGCCGACATCCAGCAGTTCCGCGAGCCGCAGGGCGCGAAGCCGAGCGTCGCCGACCTGCTGCGCGCGGCGATCAAGTCGCTGCTCGGCATCGAGGTGAAGTACATCGCCCGCGCGGAGGCGGCGCCGCGCGGCGCGAAGGAGCGGCCCGCCGACGCGGGCGACGACGTCCACCGAGGCACCCGGCCGGCCCCCGGATCCACGCGTGCCGAAGCGCCCGTCGCGACGGCCGCATCCGCCCCCGCCGCGGCCCCGGCCGGTGCCGTGACCGGCTGGGCCGTCGCGACCATCCCGAACGATGCCGACGCGCCGCCGGAGGACATGCCGGAGCCGGCGCTCCCGGACGCGCCGGAGCCCGACCCGTTCTCGTTCGTCTCGGCGCCCGATGCGCCCGCGCCGACCGCGGCGGAGCCGGCGGTCGAGGCCCGGCCCCTGCGCTTATACACATCTGACGCCGCCGACGCCCGCTCTCCAGCACA
>NZ_JANQCH010000246.1 GCF_024723325.1 Agrococcus sp. HG114 | reverse complement strand
GCCCCGTGCGCGCCGACGACGCGGCGTGGTGGCTGGGCCTGCCGAAGCGCGGCGTGCGGGCTGCCCTCGAGCGCGCCGCGAGCCTCGAGCGCTTGCGCGTCGGCGCATCCGACCACCTCGTCGCCGTAGGCGCGCAGCCGCGCGGGCGGCTGGGCGTGACGCTCCTGCCGGGCTTCGACGAGTGGCTCCTCGGCTACCAGGATCGGTCGCTCGGGGCGAGCGCCGCGGCGCTGCGGGCGATGGTACCCGGCGGCAACGGGGTCTTCCGCCCCGTCGTGCTCGTCGACGGCGTCGCGGTCGGCACGTGGCGGCTGCCCGCAGGCCGCGCAGGGTCCGCGCCCGTGCTCGAGCTCGTCGAGCCGGCGGGGGAGCGGGCGCGCGCGGCGATCGAGCGGGCGCTCGAGCGCTGGCCGCACCGCTGAGCCGCTCGCGCGCGGTCAGCCGCCGAGCGCGCCCCGCCAGATGCTGTCGCCGCTGTGGGTCGGGTCGCCGTCGTACGGCTCGACCGACACGTCGACGATCGGGAAGGCCGCGAGGTCGAGGTCGGCCGGCAGCGCGAGCTGCGCGGTCGTGCTGTCCATGACGCCGAGGCTCACCATCTGCTGGGCCTGCGCGTCGAGCAGCCACACGTCGAGGTAGCCGTCGGTCTGCGGGAGCGCGTCGGCGTCGACGACGAGCAGCCGCTGCCCGTCGCGCTCGATCACCTCGGCGCGCGCGGTCGACACCGAGGGCGAGAGCGGGTCGAGCACCGCCGCCGCCACCTCGGTGGGCCGGGGACCGCGGTCGAGCTGCGCGACGACCACGACCGCGAGGGTCGCGGCGACGGCGGCCGACGCGGCGCACGCCGCGGCGA
>NZ_JANQCH010000245.1 GCF_024723325.1 Agrococcus sp. HG114 | reverse complement strand
GCGCCGAACCGCGCGGTCGCCGCGGCCTCGGTCGCGGCGGCGAACGCGGCGAAGCCCGCGTCGCGCGCGAGGTCGCCCGTGAGCGCGTCGAACCAGATGCGCGCGGCCGAGCCCCACGCGCGGCCGCCGATCGCCGTCGCGACGAGGTGGAACGCGCGATTGGGGATGCCGGAGTTGATGTGGACCCCGCCGAGGTCGTCGCGCGTGACCACGAAGTCGCGCATGTGGGCCGGCTGCGGGTCCCTGCCGAGCACGGGGTCGTCGTAGGCGGTGCCGGGCGCCGCCATCGAGCGCAGCGCCACGCCCTGCACCGCGTCGGTGAAGACGCCCTCGCCGATGAGCCAGTCGGCCTCGTCGGCGCTCTGGCCGAGCGCGTGCTGCTTCACGAGCGAGCCGATCACGTCGGCGATCGACTCGTCGAGCGCTCCGGACTGGTCGCGGTACTCGAGGTCCGCCGTCGCCGCGATGACGCCGTGGCCGAGCTCATGGCCGATGACGTCGATCGCGCCGGTGAAGCCGGCGAACACCTCGCCGTCGCCGTCGCCGAAGACCATGCGCTCGCCGTCCCAGAAGGCGTTGTCGTAGCGCGAGCCGTAGTGCACCGTCGCGCGCAGCGGCATTCCCTCGCCGTCGAGCGAGTCGCGCCCGAACGCGTCGTGCAGGAGCCGCCAGGCGGCGCCGAGCCCGTCGTACGCCTCGTCGGCCGCGCGGTCGCCCGTGGGCGGCTCGCCCTCGGTGCGCACCCGGTCGCCCGGCAGGTGGGTCTCGCCGCGCGCGTCGCTGATCTCGCGATGGGGTGCGGGCTCCTCGCCGGGGAGGCGGCCGGGGCGCGGGACCGCGAGCGAGGGGCGCGAGC
>NZ_JANQCH010000244.1 GCF_024723325.1 Agrococcus sp. HG114 | reverse complement strand
AGGCGGAGGGGCTCGCGGCCGCGGCGGAGTCGATGCGCCGCGCCGGCCTGCCGCCGCGCGTCGTCTCGGGCGGCTCGACGCCCAGCTTCGCCGCGGCGCTCGAGCTCGAGTCGGCGGTGACGGAGCTCCGACCGGGCGTGAGCGTGTTCGGCGACGCGCAGCAATGGGAGCTCGGCACCGTCGCGCCCGCCGACATCGCGCTCACCGCCCACGCGACGGTCGTCTCCCACGCGGGCGGCCGGCTCGTGCTCGACGCCGGCTCGAAGGTGATCGGTCCCGACCGCGCGCCGTGGGCGACCGGCCACGGCCGCCTGCTCGACCACCCCGACGCGCGCATCGTGCAGCTGAGCGAGCACCACGCGATCGCCGAGCTGCCGGGCGAGCCGCTGCCGCCGCTCGGCAGCCGGGTGCGCGTCGTGCCGAACCACGTGTGCATGGCCGTCAACCTCGTCGACGAGCTGCACGTCTTCGACCGCGGCGGCGACGCCGAGCCGTCCACGCGCTGGCGGGTCGCGGCCCGCGGCCGCAACGACTGACCGATCGGCGGCGCGGTCGTCACGGCCGTCGAGCGGTCAGCGCCGCAGCGCCCCGATCGTCTCCGCGAGGCGCAGGATGCCGTCGCCCGCCTCGATGCGCCGGTCCCGGTCGAGCGCGAAGAGCGGCACGCTCGTCGCGCCCGCCTCGGCGAGCGCGGCCGTGAGGTCCGCGACCTCGGCCGCCGACGCATCCGCCCGCACGCCGCGGAACTGCACGACGGCGTAGGGCCCGTCGAGCCCGTGCCGCTCGCGCACGGCGCGGATGGTCTCGACCGCCTCGCGCGCCGAGGCCGGCGTCGCGTCGCCCGCGAGCACGACGCCGTCGCCG
>NZ_JANQCH010000243.1 GCF_024723325.1 Agrococcus sp. HG114 | reverse complement strand
GTGCGGGTGCGCATCGGCGCCGACGAGCGCATCGCCGCGATCGAGGACGTCGCTCGCCTCCGCGACGCGCTCGGCGTGCCGCCCCCGCCCGGCGTGCCGTCGACGCTGCTCGAGGCGGTCGCCGACCCGATCGGCGACGTCGTGGCCCGCCACGCGCGCACGCACGGCCCCTTCACGGTGGACGAGGCATCCGCTCGCCTCACGCTCGCGCCCGCCGTCGTGCGCTCGGCGCTGCGCGCCCTCGAGCGGCAGGGACGCGTCGTCGCGGGCGCCTACCGGGCGCACGGCACGGGTGAGGAGTGGATCGACGCGCAGGTGCTCTCGCGGCTCAAGCGCCGCAGCCTGCAGGCGCTGCGCAGCGACGTCGAGCCCGTCGACCACGCCGTCTTCGCCGACCACCTGCTCGCGCACCAGCGCGTGACGCGGCCGCTGACGGGCGTCGACGGGCTGCTCGAGGCGATCGACCGGCTCGACGGCATGCCGCTGCCGCTCAGCGCGCTCGAGACGCTCATCCTGCCCTCGCGCGTGAAGGACTACCGGCCGTCGATGCTCGACGAGGTGACCGCCGCGGGGCTCGTCACGTGGGTCGGCGCGGGCGAGCTCACGGGCCGCGACGGCCGCATCGTGCTGCGCCCGGCCGACACCGTCGAGCAGCGCCGCGACGTCGACCACGACGACCCCGACGCATCCGCGGTGCTCGCCGCGCTCGGCGGCGGCGGGGCGCTCTTCGCGCGGCAGCTGAGCGAGATCGCGGCGCTCGACCTCGTGCGGCTCGGCGAGGTGCTGTGGCCGCTCGTGTGGGCCGGCCGCATCACGAATGACACGATCGCGCCGCTGCGCGCGCACCTGCTCGGCGCCCGCGCGCGCACGCCACCCGCGCCGAGTCGGCGCGCGGCGCCCGTGAGCCGGCGG
>NZ_JANQCH010000242.1 GCF_024723325.1 Agrococcus sp. HG114 | reverse complement strand
TCCACCGCACGCTCGCGCGCTCTTCTCAGGTGGTGGATATGCCGTGGGGGCTCGCGGACCGGTGCCCGCTGCCCGAGCGCGTCGACCTCGCAGCCCTGCCTCGCGGGCGAGGGGGCCTCGCCGCGGTGTTCCTGGCCGCGGAGGAGCCGATCGAGCTCGACCTCGTGCGCGACGGCCCACACGCCGTCGTCGGCGGCACGACCGGGTCCGGCAAGAGCGAGCTGCTCATCGCGTGGGTCGCCGCGATGGCCGCCGGCCGCACGACCGAGGAGGTCTCCTTCCTGCTCGTGGACTTCAAGGGCGGCGCCTCCTTCGCCGCGCTCCACGGCCTCGCGCACGTCGTCGGGGTGATGACCGACCTCGACGAGCCGGGCGCGCGGCGGGCGATCGAGAGCCTGCGCGCCGAGCTCCGCCGCCGCGAGCGGCAGCTGGCCGACCAGGGCGCGCGCTCGATCGAGGAGGCGCGCGGGCTCCCGCGGCTCGTCATCGTCGTCGACGAGTTCGCGGCGATGCTCGCCGAGCTGCCCGACCTGCACCGGGTCTTCGTCGACCTCGCGGCCCGCGGGCGCTCGCTCGGCGTGCACCTCGTGCTGTGCACGCAGCGCCCGGCCGACGCGGTGCGCGACGCGCTGCTCGCCAACTGCGGCATCCGCATCTCGCTCCGCGTCACCGGCGACGCGGACGCGGTGGCCGTCACCGGCAGCCCGCAGGCGGCGACGATCCCGCTCGAGGCGCGCGGGCGCTGCGTCGTGCGCGTGAGCGGCGGGGCGACCCGGCTCGCGCAGGCCGCGCTCGCCACGGGCGACCACCTCGCCGAGCTCGTCGCCGCGGCCTCAGCGCTGCCGCGACAGGAGCGCCCGTGGCGGGAGCCGCTGCCCGCGCGGCTGCTGCTCCGGGATGTCGGGGCACCGGCCGCCTCGATG
>NZ_JANQCH010000241.1 GCF_024723325.1 Agrococcus sp. HG114 | reverse complement strand
CCCGCGAGCACCGCGACCGTCGTGCCGCCCGCCGAGAGCGCCGCGCGGTGGGCGGTGCCGTCGATGCCGTAGGCACCGCCGGAGACGACCGCGAAGCCGCGATCGACGAGGCCGGCGGCGAGCTGCCCGGCGACGAGCTCGCCGTAGCCGGACGACGCGCGCGAGCCGACGAGCGCGGCAGAGCGTCCGCAGCGCTCGAGCGCCGCGGCGTCGCCGCGGACCCACACCGCCGCCGGTGCGTGCGGCCCGAGGTCGTCGAGGCCGGCGGGCCAGTGGGCGTCGGCTCGCGTCAGCAGCCGCTGGCCGAACGCGGCGCCCTGGGCGAACGCCCGCAGGATGCGGCCGGCATCGAGCCGCGGCCGCCAGCGCGGGAGCGCCGCGGCGATCGACCGGGCCGCCTCGGGGTCGTCGAGCTCCCGTGCCCACGTCGCGGCGTCGGCGCCCTCGACGAGGAGCTCGAGCGCGCGGACGTCGCCGAGCAGCGTCCGCGCCCATCCAGCTGCGCCGTCCCCGGGTTCCGGCAGCACGGTCCACGCGCCGGCGGCGAAGCGGGCGACGACCTCCGCATCATCGGGGGCGTCGGGGCCGTCGGCGGCCGCTGCCCCCGGGACGAGCGGCAGCACGGCCCCGCGCAGCCGGTCGTGATCGAGGCGGAACGGCTTCATGCGGGGATCCCCTTCCTGAGCGCGAGCGCGCGTCCGATGTGCGCGCGGGACGGCGATGCCGCCCCGTCGAGGTCGGCCATGGTCCAGGCCACGCGCACGGCGCGGTCGAGGCCGCGCATGGTGAGCGAGCCGCGCTCGACCGCCTGCTCGAGGGGCTGCAGGAGCGACCGGTCGAGCGGCAGGTTGCGGCGCAGCCACGGCCCGGGCACGTGCCCCATCGCGACCCAGCCGGTGCCGGCGAGGCGGTGCGCGGCGCGGTCGCGGGC
>NZ_JANQCH010000240.1 GCF_024723325.1 Agrococcus sp. HG114 | reverse complement strand
GCGCCGAGGCGCGGCAGCCGCGGCGGGCGGTGCGCGTGGCCCGCGGTCGGCGGCACGAGCACCTGCTGGCCCGCGGCGACGTCGACGCCCTCTGCGGTGCGCACCACGAGGTCGGCGTCGACGGGGGTCGAGCGCTTCACGACCGCGAGGGCGATCGGGCCGAGCTCGTCGTGCATCGCCGCGGTGGTGACCGCGCCCGCGTCGGCGTCGCCGAGCAGCACGCGGTCGCCGGGCGCGACCGGGGCGTTCTGGCTGCCGTCGAGGTGCAGCAGCACCACCCGGCGCGGCGGGGCGCCGAGGTTGTGCACCTTCGCGACGGTCTCCTGCCCGCGGTAGCAGCCCTTCTGCAGGTGCACCGCGGTCGTGAGCCAGTCGAGCTCGTGCGGGATCGTGCGCTCGTCGACCTCGGCGAGCCCGGGGCGCCCGGCCGCGACGCGCAGCGCCTCGGCCGCGAGCAGCCCGACGAACCGCTCCGGGTCGAGCGCCTCGGCGGCATCCGGGTCGAGCACCGACTCCGACCAGCGCCACGGCTCGCCCGTCGGCTCGCCGTAGCGGACGCCGCCCGGCGCGACCTCGGGCCAGCCGTCGATCCACGCCACGGAGCCGGCGGGCTCCCCCGCGGTGCCCACGACGACCACCTCGGGGCGCGCGATGTCGACCTGCTTGAAGAAGCGCATCCGCGTGAGCCACGACTCGAGCGCGTCGCCGCTGCCCGCGTCGACGATCGCCCACACGTCGTCGCCGTCGCGGCGCAGCCGCAGCGCGTGCTCGATGCGGCCCTCTGGCGAGAGCACGAGCGTCTCGGTCGACGCGCCGTCGGCGAGGCCCGCGACCGCCTGGCTCGTGATCGAGTCGAGCCACGCGAGGGTGTCGGGGCCGCTCAGCCGCAGCACGTCGCGCGGCAGCAGCACGAGCGCGCCGGCGCGCAGCCGCCGCTGCTCGGCGATCGGGTTGCCGACGTGCAGCGG
>NZ_JANQCH010000023.1 GCF_024723325.1 Agrococcus sp. HG114 | reverse complement strand
CGCCGACGTCGAGGCGCACCCCGAGGCGTGGCAGTCGTGGCTGCGGCTGTCGATGGCGTACGACGCCGCCCGCGACCGCCGGCGCGCCCGCATGGCGGCGCGCCGGGCCCTCGCGCTGCGCACGGGCGTGCGCGTGCGCGAGGATCGACCCCAGGAGGCACCATGACCGCGCACCCCTACGAGGAGCTGCTCGCCGACGTGCTCGTGCACGGCGAGCACAAGGGCGACCGCACCGGCACCGGCACCCGCTCGGTGTTCGGCCGCCAGCTGCGGTACGACCTCGCGCAGGGCTTCCCGCTCATCACCACGAAGCGCGTGCACTTCAAGTCGATCGCGCTCGAGCTGCTGTGGTTCCTGCGCGGCGACTCGAACGTGCGGTGGCTGCAGGAGCAGGGCGTGACGATCTGGGACGAGTGGGCCGACGCCGAGGGCGAGCTCGGCCCGGTGTACGGCGTGCAGTGGCGCTCGTGGCCGACGCCCGGCGGCGGCACGATCGACCAGATCGCGCAGGTCGTCGAGTCGATCCGCTCGAACCCCGACTCGCGCCGGCACATCGTGTCGGCCTGGAACCCCGCCGACATCCCCGACATGGCGCTCGCGCCGTGCCACGCGTTCTTCCAGTTCGACGTCACGGGCGGCCGCCTCAGCTGCCAGCTCTACCAGCGCTCGGCCGACATGTTCCTCGGCGTGCCGTTCAACATCGCGAGCTACGCGCTGCTGACCCACATGGTCGCGCAGCAGACGGGCCTCGAGGTGGGCGACTTCGTGTGGACCGGCGGCGACTGCCACATCTACGACAACCACGTCGAGCAGGTCGAGCGGCAGCTCGCGCGCGAGCCGTTCCCGCTGCCGACCCTGCGCATCCGCCGCCGCCCCGAGAGCATCCTCGGCTACGAGCTCGACGACTTCGAGGTCGTCGGCTACGAGCACCACCCCGGCATCAAGGCACCCGTGGCGGTCTGAGTGATCGGCATGATCTGGGCCCAGGCCCGCGGCGGCGTCATCGGCGACGCGGGAGACATGCCGTGGTCGCTGCCCGAGGACATGGCGCGCTTCAAGGCGATCACCCTCGGCCACCCGGTCGTCATGGGCCGGCGCACGTGGGAGTCGTTCCCGCCGCGGTTCCGGCCGCTCCCGGGCCGCGACAACATCGTCATCACGCGCAGCCCCGACTTCGTCGCGCCCGGCGCGCGCGTCGTCGGCAGCCTCGAGGAGGCGCTCGCCGCCGCGCTCGCGATCGACGACGAGGTGTGGATCGTCGGCGGCGGGCGCGTGTACCGCGAGGCGATGGACCGCGCGGACCGGCTCGAGATCACCGACATCGACCTCGACGCGACCGGCGACACCACGGCGCCCGAGGCGGATGCGTCGTGGCGCGAGGTCGCGCGCGACCCGGGGACCGGGTGGCACGAGAGCCGCTCGGGCCTCCGGTTCGCCTACCGCACGCTCGAGCGCGTCACGTAAGCGCGATCCAGTAGCGCTCGATCCCGCCCCGCACGTCCTCGAGCTCGCCGCCCGCCGCGAGGATCACGGCGCGCGAGGCGGGGTTGTCGTCGTCGCACGTGACGAGCACGTCGTCGAGCCCGATCCACTGCGCGCGGTCGAGCACGAGGCGCAGCGCCGCCGTCGCGACGCCGCGGCCGCGCGCGGTCGGCCGCACGCCGAAGCCGATGTGGCCGCCCTCCTCGAGCAGGTGGTCGTTGAGCTCGTGCCGCAGCTGGATCGAGCCGAGCACGCGGCCGGGCCACTCGTCGTCGTCGATCCACCACACGGTCGCGGGCACGAGGCCGTCGATGAGCCGGGCGTTCTGCTGCTGCTCGCGCTCGAGCCAGCGCGCGAAGCCCGCGGGCTCGGCGAGCTCCTCGACGTCGAAGCCGTGCGTGCCGAACCCGTGCAGGGTCTCGCCGGCGAACTCGCGCATCGCCTCGACCCACGACGCGTGGAGGGCGGCGGATGGCTGCCGGAGGCGGATCATGCGGCCAGCGTAGGGCGCGCGATAGCCTTGAGCCATGACCTCCAACCCCTTCGGCCAGGTGCTCGTCGCGCTCGTGACCCCCATGAGCGCCGATGGCGAGGTCGACTGGGACGACGTCGAGCGGCTCATCGACGACGTCGTGACGCACGGCGCCGACGGCATCGTCGTCTCCGGCACCACCGGTGAGACGTCGACCCTGACCGACCCGGAGAAGATCCGGCTCGTCGAGGTCGCGAAGGCCGTCGCGGGCGACCGCGCGAAGGTCATCCAGGGCGGCGGCTCCAACGAGACCGCGCACGCGATGGACCTCTCGCGCAAGGCGGAGCAGGCCGGCGCCGACGGCATCATGATCGTCACGCCGTACTACAACAAGCCGACGCAGTCGGGCGTGCTCACGCACTTCCGCATGATCGCCGGCGCGACCGACCTGCCCGTGATCCTCTACGACATCCCCGGCCGGGCGGGCATCCCCATCCGCTTCGAGACGCTCGTGCGCGCCGCGAAGCACCCGAACATCCTCGCCGTGAAGGACGCGAAGGGCGACTTCGCCGAGGTGAGCCGCGTGCTCAACCAGACCGACCTGCTGTACTTCTCCGGCGACGACGCGAACGTGCTCCCGCACCTCGCGATCGGCGCCTCGGGCCTCATCGGCGTCACCGCCAACATCGCCCCGCGCCCGTACCGCACGATGATCGACGCGGTGAACGAGGGCGACCTGCACGCGGCGCAGGAGCAGCACAAGGCGCTCGAGCCGCTCGTGCGGGCGACCATGACGCACGTGCCCGGCACGGTGTCGACGAAGTACATCCTGCACGGGCTCGGCCGCATCGGCAGCCCCCGGGTGCGCCTGCCGCTCGTCGGCCCCGAGGACGCCGAGGCCGCCCTCATCGAGGACGAGCTCGCGCTCGTCCGCGGGATCGACGGCCTCGACCTCAGCCGCTTCCGCCCCGACCGCAACGCGGCCGCCGGCGGCGCGCTGCCGAAGGTCCACGGCACCACGCGGTGACGGCGCCCGGCCGCTGCCGCTCCAGACTTCCCGCGCGCGAGGTGCGCGCACCCCACATCCGCTCGCCCCGCGCGAGCCGCATATGAAGGAGGCCCCTTGACGGCCATCACCCAGCCCCCCGCGCTCGCGGCGGGCACCCTCCGCTTCTTCCCGCTCGGCGGCCTCGGCGAGGTCGGCCGCAACATGACGGTGTACGAGCAGGACGGCAAGCTGCTCATCGTCGACTGCGGCGTGCTCTTCCCCGAGGAGCACCAGCCGGGCGTCGACCTCGTGCTGCCCGACTTCGGCCCGATCCGCGACCGCCTCGACGACGTCGTGGGCGTCGTGCTCACCCACGGCCACGAGGACCACATCGGCGCCGTGCCGTACCTCCTGCGCCTGAAGGCCGACATCCCGCTGCTCGGCTCGCAGCTCACGCTCGCGCTCGTCGAGGCGAAGCTCAAGGAGCACCGCATCCGCCCGTTCACCCACACGGTGCGGGAGGGGCAGGTCGAGCGGCTCGGGCCGTTCGAGACGGAGTTCGTGGCCGTCAACCACTCGATCCCCGACGCGCTCGCCGTCGCGATCCGCACGAGCGCGGGCCTCGTGCTGCACACGGGCGACTTCAAGATGGACCAGCTGCCGCTCGACGACCGCATCACGGACCTGCGCGCGTTCGCGCGGCTCGGCGAGGAGGGCGTGGATGCGTTCCTGGTCGACTCGACGAACGCCGACGTCCCGGGGTTCACGGCCCCCGAGCGCGAGATCGGCCCCGTCATCTCGCAGGTCATCGCGAAGACCTCCGGGCTCGTCGTCGTCGCGTCGTTCTCGAGCCACGTGCACCGCGTGCAGCAGGTGCTCGACGCCGCGCACGAGAACGGGCGGAAGGTCGCCTTCGTCGGCCGCTCGATGGTGCGCAACATGGGCATCGCCGCCGACCTCGGCTACCTCAAGGTGCCCGAGGGCGTCGTGGTGAGCCAGAAGGAGGCGGAGAACATGCCGCGCGAGGAGGTCGTCTTCATGTCGACCGGCTCGCAGGGCGAGCCGATGGCGGTGCTGAGCCGCATCGTCAACGGCGAGCACCGGATCGAGGTGGGGGAGGGCGACACCGTCATCCTCGCGTCGAGCCTCATCCCGGGCAACGAGAACGCCGTCTTCCGCGTCATCAACGGGCTCATGCAGCTGGGCGCGAAGGTCGTGCACAAGGGCTCGGCGAAGGTGCACGTCTCGGGCCACGCCTCGGCGGGCGAGCTGCTCTACTGCTACAACATCCTGCAGCCGCGGAACGTCGTGCCCGTGCACGGCGAGTACCGGCACCTGCACGCCGCGGCGTCGCTCGCGATCGACACCGGCGTGCCGCGCGAGCGCGCGTTCGTCGGCGAGAACGGCACGGTCTGGGACCTGCAGGGCGGCGAGGTCCGCGTCGCCGGCCAGCTCGAGATCGGGTTCGTGTACGTCGACGGCTCGTCCGTGGGCCGCATCGACGAGGCGGACCTCAAGGACCGCCGCATCCTCGCGGAGGAGGGGTTCATCTCCATCTTCGTCGCGGTCGAGCCGCAGACCGGCAAGGTCATCGTGGGCCCCGAGATCCACGCGCGCGGCTTCGCCGAGGACGACAGGGTGTTCGACGACATCCGCCCCAAGATCGTCAAGGCGCTCGCCGAGGCCGGCGAGCAGGGCGTGCGCGACCAGCACCAGTACCAGCAGGTCGTGCGCCGCACGGTCGGCCGCTGGGTCGGCACGCGCATCCGCCGCCGCCCGATGATCGTGCCGGTGGTGATCGAGGCGTAGCCCGCAGCCGCGGAGTTCGAGCGAGCGCGGAGCGCCTCCGGGCGCTCGTCGGCGGTCGGATCTAGGGTGTCGGCCATGGCCACGAGCACCAAGTCGACCAAGCCGTCCGCGCGCGGGCGATCGACCGGCACGGCGACCGCCGCGACGACCAAGGTGCAGCGCGCGGCTCGCTCGACCAAGGCGCAGCCGACCTTCGAGGAGGAGCGGCCCGGCATCGCGCAGCGCGCGTGGATGGGGCTCGCGCACGCGACCGGGGGTGCCGCGCGCGTCTTCGGCCGCGAGTCGCTCGCGAAGGAGGAGCGGCGCGACGGCGTGCCGTTCCTGCTGACGATCCTGGCCGTGCTGGGCGCGGTCGTCGAGTGGATCCTGCCGGCGAACGCCGTGGCGCAGGCGATCTCCGCCTACACGTGGGGCGGCCTCTTCGGGCAGGTCGCGATCGCGCTCCCGGTCGTCTTCGTGCTGCTCGCGCTGTGGATGTTCCGGCACCCGGCCTCGGTGAGCGACAACGGCCGCGTGGGCCTCGGGCTCTCGCTCCTGCTCATCTCGGTCGCGGGGCTCTGCCACGTCGTGCTCGGCATGCCGGATGCGTCGCTCGGCATGCCCGCGCTCGCGGACGCGGGCGGCATCCTCGGCTGGGTCGCGGCCGCGCCCCTCGCCGCACTGCTGACGCCGATCGGTGCCGGCGTGGTGTGCGGGCTCGTCGCCGCCCTCGCCGTGCTCGTGATCACGAGGACGCCGCCGACGCGCATCCCCGAGCGGCTCGTCGAGCTCTACGGCTACCTCTTCGGCGTCGAGACCGGGAGCCCGGAGGAGCGCGAGGAGGCGCGGCGCGCGCGCCGCGAGGCGAGGGAGCTCGCGAAGGCGGAGGAGGCCTCCGCCGCCGACGAGGAGCCGATCGAGGGCGACACCGGCGCGCTGCCGTTCTGGCGACGGAACGCGACGGGCCGCGAGGTCGACCCCGCCTACGACACCCCGGTCATGATCGACCGCGAGCAGCCCACCACGCGCGTCGACGCGGTCCCGGCGACGACCCCCGAGCCGCTGCCCGCGGCCGCGGAGGAGCCCGACGAGCACGACGAGTACGCGACCTCGGTGCTCGCGTCGCTCGAGCAGGCCGAGGCCGCCGTGCGCGCCCGCACGGGCGAGGTCGCGCTGCCCGAGCCCGACGCGGCCGCCGCACCCGCCGCGCGACCGCAGGCGCAGCGGCCGTACCGGCTGCCCTCGATCGCGTCGCTCGGCCAGGGCGAGCCGCCGAAGGCGCGCTCCGCCGCGAACGACGAGATCGTCGCCGCCATCACGCAGGTGCTCGGCTCGTTCAACGTCGACGCGAAGGTCACCGGCTTCTCGCGCGGCCCGACCGTGACCCGCTACGAGATCGAGGTCGCGCCGGGCGTGAAGGTCGAGCGCGTCACCGCCCTCTCGAAGAACCTCTCGTACGCCGTCGCCTCGAACGAGGTGCGCATCCTCTCGCCCATCCCCGGCAAGTCGGCGATCGGCATCGAGATCCCGAACCCCGACCGCGAGACCGTGAAGCTCGGGGACGTGCTGCGCTCGCGCGCAGCCGCCGACTCGAAGCACCCCATGACGATCGGCATCGGCAAGGACGTCGAGGGCGGCTACGTCGTCGCGAACCTCGCGAAGATGCCGCACCTCCTCGTCGCCGGCTCGACCGGCTCGGGCAAGTCGTCGTTCGTCAACTCGATGATCACGAGCCTGCTCATGCGCGCGACGCCCGCGGAGGTGCGCATGGTGCTCGTCGACCCCAAGCGGGTCGAGCTGACCGCCTACCAGGGCGTGCCGCACCTCATCACCCCCATCATCACGAACCCGAAGAAGGCGGCCGAGGCGCTGCAGTGGGTCGTGAAGGAGATGGACATGCGCTACGACGACCTCGCGTCGTTCGGCTACAAGCACATCGACGACTTCAACAAGGCCGTGCGCGCCGACGAGATCGTGCTGCCCGCCGGCAGCCAGCGGGTGCTGAAGCCCTACCCGTACCTGCTCGTCGTCGTCGACGAGCTCGCCGACCTCATGATGGTCGCGCCGCGCGACGTCGAGGACTCCATCGTGCGCATCACCCAGCTCGCGCGCGCCGCGGGCATCCACCTCGTGCTCGCGACGCAGCGCCCCTCGGTCGACGTCGTCACGGGGCTCATCAAGGCGAACGTGCCGAGCCGCTTCGCGTTCGCCGTCTCGAGCGTGACCGACTCGCGGGTCATCCTCGACCAGCCCGGCGCCGACAAGCTCATCGGCCAGGGCGACGGGCTCTTCCTGCCGATGGGCGCGAACAAGGCGATGCGCGTGCAGGGCGCCTGGGTCGACGAGGCGGAGATCCAGCGGGTCGTGCAGCACGTGACCGGGCAGGCACGCCCCGAGTACCGCGACGACGTCGCCGAGGCCGCGCAGAAGCGCGAGATCGACGCCGACATCGGCGACGACCTCGAAGACCTCTGCGCGGCGGCCGAGCTCGTCATCTCGACGCAGTTCGGGTCGACGTCGATGCTCCAGCGCAAGCTGCGCGTCGGCTTCGCGAAGGCGGGCCGGCTCATGGACCTCATGGAGTCGCGCGAGATCGTCGGGCCGTCCGAGGGGTCGAAGGCGCGCGACGTGCTCGTCCCGCCGGAGGGGCTCGCCGCGGTGCTCGCGTCGCTGCGGGGCGAGGGTCCCGCGCCCTCGGCGTCCGCGCCGGCACCCGACGCCGCTGTCGCGGCTGCGCCGGCAGCGCAGCCGGACCCCGCGCCGTCCGCGGCCGACGGCGACGACGCATCCGCCGACGCCGACGACGACGGCGCGTGGGTCGAGACCGACGACCGCTACGACGACCCGCTCGACGAGGCGAACCGCGACGGGCTCGAGGTCGTGGAGGCCGACGGCGGCGACGAGGACGCCTGGTCGCTCACCGGGCGCGACTGAGCCGCTGCTCCCAGTGACCGCCCGGTAGCCTCGCTCCATGCCGATCCTGAGCCCGTGGCGCGGACGCGTGTGGCGCCGCGGCCCCGAGCCCGCGAGCGTCGCGAGCGTGCCGAACCTCATCTCGGTCGCGCGCATCCTGCTGACGCCGGTCTTCATCGGCGTCGCGCTCGCCAACCCGGAGCCCGGCCTCGCGCGCACGCTCGCCGCGGTGCTGTTCGCGGTGCTCATCGCCACCGACTTCGTCGACGGGCGCATCGCGCGCGGCCGCGGCCTCGTCACCGACCTCGGCAAGCTCATCGACCCGATCGCCGACAAGGCGATCACGAGCAGCGCGTTCGTCGTGCTCTCGGTGCTCGGGGAGCTGCCGTGGTGGATCACGATCGTCGTGCTCGTGCGCGAGTGGGGGATCACGCTGTACCGGCTCGTGGTGTCGAGCCGCACGGTGATCGCGGCCGACTGGGCGGGCAAGGCGAAGACGATGGCGCAGGGCATCGCCCTCCCGCTCGCGCTCCTGCCGCTGCAGGCGTGGGTCGGGCCGTGGGGCGTGTGGGTGTGCGTGGCGACGATGTCGGTCGCGGTCGCGCTGACGATCTACTCGGGACTGGAGTTCGCATGGCACGCCGCGAGGAGTCGGTGATGGATGCGCTGGAGGTCTCGGGCAGGGTCGTCGCGCGGGCTGCCGCGCGGGGCATCACGATCGCGGTCGCCGAGTCGCTCACCGGCGGGCTCGTCGCCGAGACGCTCGTGCGCACGCCCGGCGCGTCGACGGTGCTGCGGCTCGGCGTCGTCGCGTACGCGACCGAGATGAAGCAGCAGGTGCTGCGGGTGCCGGCCGACCTGCTCGAGGAGCGCGGGCCGGTGGACCCCGATGTCGCGATCTGGATGGCGAGGGGCGTCCGCCGCCTCGCTGCGATCGACCGCGGCGCGTGCACGATCGGCGTCGCCACGACCGGCGTCGCGGGACCCGGGGCGCAGGACGGGCACGCGCCGGGCGAGTTCCACATCGGGCTCGAGCTCGACACGACCGCCGGCCTCGTGACGCGCTCGTCCACGCACTTCGCGCCCGGCGACCGCGAGGAGGTGCGGCGCGCCGCGCTCGAGGCGGCGCTGCTCGCGCTCGACGAGGCGCTCGAGCGCACCGACCTCGTGATGCACAGCGAATCCACGGGCTGAGCAGTGAGCGCTCGGAATGCCCGAGGTGAGGCTTGCGTTGTCACATCCGACGGACATCGAGCGCATCGCAGGAAGGCTGCGGCTAGCATGATGCATCCGACCACGGTGGAGGAGGAGACCATGGTGCTGGTTCGACAGGAGATCGGCGATGTGCTGCGCGACGTGCGCCTGCGCCAGGGCCGCACCCTGCGCCAGGTCGCCTCGCGAGCCTCCGTGGCCCTCGGCTACCTCAGCGAGGTCGAGCGCGGGCAGAAGGAGGCCTCGAGCGAGATCCTCGCCTCGGTGGCCGACGCGCTCGACGTACCGCTCTCGAGCGTGCTCCACGAGGTGGGCGACCGCCTCGCGGTGCTCGAGGGCCTCGGCTACGACGGCATGGGCCACATCGGCGCGACCGTGCCCGACACGCTGCCCGACGACCTCGTGGCGGAGTTCGACTCGGCTGTGCGCTGAGGTGCGCCGGTGAGGCTGCGCGAGCTGCAGCTCGCGATCGACGAGGAGTTCGGCTCGCTCGGGTCGGTGCTCATGCAGGACACGACCCTCGCGAGCCTCGGCGGCCGCACCGGCGACGAGGCGCTCGCCGCCGGGGTGCCGGCCCGCGACGTCTGGCTCGCGCTCTGCGACGCGAAGGACGTGCCGCGCGAGCGGCGGCACGGGCGGGGGCTGCGCGAGACGCGCTCGTGAGCGCCGACACGCCGCGGATCGCTTCGAAGGTTCGTTCGATCCGGGCGTAGGCTGGAGGGGCTCGACGGGTCCGTCTCCACAGGCCGGGTCCGGGGTCGCACGCGTGTCAGCGGCCCGACGTAGCGTGAGCGCTACCTACGAACGGAAGGCCCAGCACATGCCCACACCCGCAGACCGCGACAAGTCGCTCGAGGCGGCGCTCGCGCAGATCGACCGCCAGTTCGGCAAGGGGTCCGTCATGCGCCTCGGCAGCGAGGAGCGCGCGCCGGTCGAGGTCATCCCGACCGGTTCGATCGCGCTCGACGCCGCGCTCGGCATCGGGGGCCTGCCCCGCGGCCGCATCATCGAGATCTACGGCCCCGAGTCCTCCGGCAAGACCACGCTCACGCTGCACGCGATCGCGAACGCGCAGCGCAACGGCGGCATCGCCGCGTTCATCGACGCCGAGCACGCGCTCGACCCCGAGTACGCGAAGAAGCTCGGCGTCGACATCGACTCGCTCCTCGTGTCGCAGCCCGACACCGGCGAGCAGGCGCTCGAGATCGCCGACATGCTCATCCGCTCCGGATCGATCGACATCATCGTGATCGACTCGGTCGCGGCGCTCGTGCCGCGCGCCGAGATCGAGGGCGAGATGGGCGACAGCCACGTCGGGCTGCAGGCCCGGCTGATGTCGCAGGCACTGCGCAAGCTCACCGGCGGGCTCAACCAGACCGGCACGACGATGATCTTCATCAACCAGCTGCGCGAGAAGATCGGCGTCTTCTTCGGGAGCCCCGAGACGACCGCGGGCGGCAAGGCGCTGAAGTTCTACGCCTCCGTGCGCCTCGACATCCGCCGCATCGAGACGCTCAAGGACGGCGCCGACGCGGTCGGCAACCGCACGCGCGTCAAGGTCGTGAAGAACAAGATGGCGCCGCCGTTCAAGCAGGCCGAGTTCGACATCCTCTACGGCGTCGGCATCTCGCGCGAGGGCAGCCTCATCGACTTCGGCGTCGAGCACGGCATCGTCCGGAAGTCCGGTGCCTGGTACACCTACGACGGCGACCAGCTCGGCCAGGGCAAGGAGAAGGCCCGTCAGTTCCTGATCGAGAACCCCGACATCGCGGGCGCGATCGAGCGCCAGATCCTCGGCAAGCTGGGCATCGGCGCCGCCGGTGCCGCCGATCCCGCCGCGATCGAGTCGCTCGACGCGCGTCGGCAGGAGCGCCAGGGCGCGTGAGCGACCTCGATGGGCTCGCGGCCGTCACCGAGCTGTCGACCTGGATCGCCGGGCGCGAGGAGCGTCCCGGCAGCCGGGCGGAGCCCTCGGTCGGCCGCGAGCAGCGGCGCGACCGCGACGCGCGCGAGTCGGGGCCGGGCGAGCCGATCGACGAGGAGGCAGCGCGCGGCATCGCCCTGCGCGCGCTCGGCCGCCGCGCCGCGAGTCGGTTCGAGCTCGACCGCGCGCTCGCCAAGCGCGATGTCGAGCCGCAGGTCCGGGCGGCCGTGCTCGACGCCCTCGAGCGCGACCGCTACCTCGACGACGAGCAGCTCGCGCGCGACGAGGCCGCGCGCCTGCGGGAGCGCAAGCAGCTCGGCGAGCGTGGCATCGCAGCGGCGCTGCGCCAGCGCGGGCTCGACCCCGCTGTGCTCGACGAGGTCGATCGCGACGACGAGCTGCAGCGGGCGATCGACGCGGCGGCCGAGCGGCGCACGAGGCTCGCGTCGCTCGACGACGAGACCGCGGAGCGCCGGCTCGCGGGCTGGCTGCAGCGCCGCGGCTTCGGCGGCGGTGCCGTGCGCATCGCCATCGAGCGCACGCGACCGCGCGGGCCGCGGTTCCGCTGAGCGCGTCGCGTGCCCGGGATCGACTCGGCGCGCGGATGGCGGCGACGATTCATCGGAAGGCGATAGATTGCGGCCCATGAAGACGATGAAGCTCCTCGCTGTCCCGGCTCTCGCAGCCGCCTCCCTCCTCGCCCTGACCGGATGCATCCAGATGCCGCCCGCCAACAACGCGAACACCGGCACCAGCACCGACAGCGGCACCGACACCGACACGGGCGCAGCCGAATCCCTCGAGGGCACCTCGTGGACCGGCGCGATCGACGGCGTCGTCGACCCGTTCGGCTTCACCCTCAACGCCGACGGCACGGTCGACATCACGACGTGGGGCAACTCGTCCGAGACGTACGACGCTCCCCAGGACGTCTGGGAGGGCGACTCGGAGGACCTCACCATCACGATCACCGGCCTCGAAGAGGGCGCGTTCGACGTGACGTTCACGGGCACGGCGGCCGGGGGCCAGATGGACCTCGCCGGCGAGGGCACCGACGGCTCGTCGCGCACCCTCACCGCCACGCAGGACTGACGCGAGGGGGCGGCCGCCGCTCGGTACGCTGGAGGCCATGTCGACGACCTCCGCGCTGCGCACCTACGAGGTGAAGACCTTCGGGTGCCAGATGAACGTGCACGACTCGGAGCGGCTCCGCGGCTCGCTCGAGCAGGCGGGCTACACGGAGGCCGTCGACGGCCGCCCCGACGTCATCGTCATCAACACGTGCGCGGTCCGCGAGAACGCGGACCAGAAGCTCTACGGGCACCTCGGGCACCTCGC
The DNA here is from genome assembly GCF_024723325.1 of Agrococcus sp. HG114. Classification (GTDB taxonomy): domain Bacteria; phylum Actinomycetota; class Actinomycetes; order Actinomycetales; family Microbacteriaceae; genus Agrococcus. Next base: position 12,001 of record NZ_JANQCH010000023.1, on the reverse strand, counting down.
GAGGACGAAGCGCGAGCGCGACGGCTTCCAGATCGCGGTCGGCGGCTGCCTCGCGCAGAAGGACCGCGAGACGATCATCGAGCGTGCGCCGTGGGTGGACGTGGTGTTCGGCACCCACAACATCGGCTCGCTGCCCGCCCTCCTCGAGCGGAGCCGCCACAACGGCGAGGCGGAGGTCGAGATCCTCGAGTCGCTCGAGGTCTTCCCCTCGACGCTGCCCACGAAGCGCGAGTCCACCTACGCCGGCTGGGTCTCCATCTCGGTCGGCTGCAACAACACCTGCACGTTCTGCATCGTGCCGTCGCTGCGCGGCAAGGAGCGCGACCGGCGGCCTGGCGACATCCTCGCCGAGCTCGAGGCGCTCGTCGCCGACGGCGCGATCGAGGTGACGCTGCTCGGGCAGAACGTCAACTCCTACGGCGTCGAGTTCGGCGACCGGCTCGCGTTCGGCAAGCTCCTGCGCGCGGCGGGCGAGATCGACGGGCTCGAGCGCATCCGCTTCACGAGCCCGCACCCTGCTGCGTTCACCGACGACGTGATCGACGCGATGGCCGAGACGCCCGCGGTGATGCCGCAGCTCCACATGCCGCTCCAGTCCGGCTCCGACCGGGTGCTGCGGGCGATGCGGCGGTCGTACCGCTCCGCGCGGTTCCTCGGGATCCTCGACCGCGTGCGCGACCGCATCCCGGACGCCGCGATCACGACCGACATCATCGTGGGCTTCCCGGGCGAGACGGAGGAGGACTTCCAGGAGACGCTCCGCGTCGTCGAGGCGTCGCGGTTCGCCTCCGCCTTCACGTTCCAGTACTCGATCCGCCCCGGCACGCCCGCCGCGACGATGCCGGACCAGGTGCCGAAGGAGGTCGTGCAGGGGCGCTTCGAGCGGCTCGTCGCGCTCCAGGACGCCATCTCGTTCGAGGAGAACCGGCGTCAGGTGGGTCGCACGCTCGAGGTGCTCGTGTCGGTCGGCGAGGGCAAGAAGGACGCCGAGACGCACCGCCTCTCCGGTCGTGCCGAGGACAACCGGCTCGTGCACTTCGCGCCCGGCGCTGAGGCGCCGCGGCCGGGCGACGTCGTCACCGTAGAGGTGACGCAGGCGGCGCCGTTCCACCTCATCGCCGACGCGGGCCCGCTCTCGGTGCGCCGCACGCGCGCGGGGGACGCGTGGGACCGCAGCCTCGCCGACTCGTGCGGGGTGCCCGCGCCCGCCGCCGCGCGAGGCGGCGTGGGCGCGCCCGTCTCGCTCGGGCTGCCGACGCTGCGCGTCGGCACGTGAGGCTGATCGCCGTCGTCGGCGCCACGGGCACCGGCAAGACGGCGAAGTCGCTCGCGATCGCGGATGAGATCGTGCGGCTCGGCGCGCGCGCCGAGATCGTCAACTGCGACGCGATGCAGCTCTACCGCGGCATGGACATCGGCACGGCGAAGGCGAGCGTCGAGGAGCGACGGGGCCACCCCCATCACCTCATCGACGTGCTCGAGCCGTGGCAGGACGCGGCGGTCGCCGCGTACCGCGACGCCGCCCGCCGCGCCATCGCTGCGATCGAGGAGCGCGGCGCGGTGCCGATCCTCGTCGGCGGCAGCGGCCTCTACGCCTCGAGCGTGCTCTACGCCTTCGAGTTCCCCGCGACCGACGCGGCCGTGCGCGCCGAGCTCGAGGCGGACCTCGAGCGCGGCGGCGCGGCGGCGATGCACGAACGGCTGCGCGCGCTCGATCCCGCGGCCGCCGCGGCGATCGGGCCGCACAACGGCCGCCGCCTCGTGCGGGCCCTCGAGGCGGTGACGCTCACGGGCGAGCCGTTCCGCGTCGGCCTGCCCGACGAGCGCGCCCTCGCCCGACCGACGATCATCCAGCACGAGCGCGTCGAGCGCGCCGGGCTCGTGCGCCGCCTCGACGAGCGCGTCGAGCGGATGTGGCGCGACGGGATCGTCGACGAGGCTCGTGCGATGCGCGCGGCCGGCATCGAGCGCGGCACGACCGCGCAGCAGGCGATCGGCTACCGGCAGGCGCTCGACCAGCTGGACGGGCTCGTGACCGAGGCCGACGCGATCGCCGCGACGCAGGCGCTCACGCGCCGCTACGCCCGGCGCCAGGTGTCCTGGTTCCAGCGCTACCCGGCGGCGCCGCCCGCGGATCCCGCAGCGCTCGCGCGGGCGGCGCTCGCTAGCCTGGAGGCATGACGACGCACGCGACGCCCTTCGCGAAGGGGCACGGCACGGGCAACGACTTCGTGCTCGTCGCCGATCCCGCCGGCGAGGCGCCGCTGAGCCCCGAGCGGGTGCGCGCGCTCGCCGACCGGCGCTTCGGGATCGGGGGAGACGGCGTCATCCGGGCCGTGCCCGCGGGCCGCGCCGGCGATGCCGCGCTCGACGGCGCGAGCGCCGGCACGTGGGCGATGGACTACTGGAACGCCGACGGCAGCACGAGCGAGATGTGCGGCAACGGCGTGCGCGTGTTCGTGCGGTTCCTGCTCGAGCGGGGCCTCGCCGAGCTGCCCGACGGGGCGTCGATCGACGTCGCGACCCGCGCGGGCGTCAAGCGCGTCGTGCGCCGCGGCACCCTCCTCTCGGCCGACCTCGGACCGTTCGAGCTCGGCGGCACCCGGCTCGTCGCCGCGGACGGGCTCGACGTCGACCGCCCCGGCCTCGACGTCTCCACCGGCAACCCCCACGTCGTCGTCGCGCTCGCCGACGAGGCCGAGCTCGACCGCCTCGAGCTGCAGCGGCCCCCGGCGCTCGAGCCGGCCGCCGAGCACGGGGCGAACGTCGAGTTCGTGGTGCCGGGGACGATCGCCGACGGGGTCGGCTCGATCCGGATGCGCGTCCACGAGCGCGGGGTCGGCGAGACGCTCTCGTGCGGCACCGGTGCCGTCGCGGCGGCCATGGCCACGCGGCACTGGTCTGGGGATGCCGCCGACCGGTGGATCGTGGACGTCCCGGGCGGCAGGCTCGAGGTCGACGTCGACGAGCGCGGGCACGCGTGGCTCACGGGGCCCGCCGAGATCGTCTTCCGCGGAGAGGCGCTCAGTCCGGTGCCGTGACGGCGATGATCCGATACGTCTTCCGCGAGTCCGCGCGCTCGACCTCGAAGCGCTCGAACCGCTCGCCGAGCCAGCGCAGCAGCGAGTCGGCGCCGAGGTGCTTCTGCACGACGAGCCACGCGGTCGCGCCGGGCGCGAGGCGCGGGATCCAGGTCTCGAGCAGCCCGTGCAGCTGCTGCTTGCCGATCCGGATGGGCGGATTCGACCAGATCGCGTCGAAGCGCACGTCCTCGGGCACGCGCTCCGGCAGCGCGGGCACGATGTTCGCTATGCTGAGCAGCTCGGCATTCCGCTCCACGAGCGAGAGCGCTCGGGCATTGACGTCCACCGCCCAGACGCGGGCGGCGGGGGAGCGGAGCGCGAGCGTCGCGGCGATCGGCCCCCACCCGCAGCCCAGGTCGAGCAGCTCGCCCGTCGCGGGCGGCGCGGGCACCGCATCGAGCAGCACCGCGGTGCCGACGTCGAGGCGGTCGCCGGAGAAGACGCCGGTGGCCGTGACCATCTCCCGCTCCCGACCCGCGATCGGCACCCGGATGGTGCGGACCGATTCGGGCGCAGCGGGCTCGGGCGAGAAGTAGTGGTCCGACACGGATCCGACAGTACAGAAGGAAGCGAAGCATGGCAGAAGCGCAGGACGGCACCGCCAGCGGGCGCGCGACGGAGCGCATCCTCGCCTGGGCGGAGCCCGGCGAGCGAGAGCTGCTGGCCGCGCGAGCGCAGGCGCTGCAGGACGACGACGACGTGCTCGCGGACGCCGACGGCGACCAGCTCGATCGCGACGAGCGCGCGGCGCTGCGCCGCGTCGACGGCCTCCGCACCGAGCTCGAGGACATCACCGAGGTCGAGTACCGGCAGCTGCGGCTCGAGAACGTCGTGCTCGTGGGCGTCTACAGCGGCCAGGCGGACGACGCCGAGAACTCGCTGCGCGAGCTCGCCGCGCTCGCCGAGACGGCCGGCGCGCGCGTGCTCGACGGCGTGCTCCAGCGCCGTCCGAACCCGGACCCGGCCACCTACGTCGGCCGGGGGAAGGCCGAGGAGCTCGCCGCGATCGTCAAGGAGCTCGGCGCCGACACCGTCGTCGCCGACAGCGAGCTCTCGCCGAGCCAGCGCCGAGCGCTCGAGGACCGCGTGAAGGTCAAGGTCATCGACCGCACGGCCGTGATCCTCGACATCTTCAGCCAGCACGCGAAGAGCCGCGAGGGCAAGGCCCAGGTGGAGCTCGCGCAGCTCGAGTACCTCCTGCCGCGACTGCGCGGCTGGGGCGAGTCGATGTCGCGCCAGGCCGGTGGCCAGGTCGGCGGGCAGGGCGCGGGCATGGGCTCGCGCGGACCGGGCGAGACCAAGATCGAGCTCGACCGGCGACGGATCCACTCCCGCATGGCGCGGCTGCGGAAGCAGATCAAGGGCTTCGCGCCGGCGCGACAGGCGAAGCGCGCGAACCGCGACCGGCACGAGGTGCCGGGGGTCGCGATCGCCGGCTACACGAACGCCGGCAAGTCGAGCCTGCTGAACCGCATCACCGGAGCAGGGGTGCTCGTCGAGAACGCGCTCTTCGCGACCCTCGACGCGACCGTGCGCCGGGCGCGCACGCCCGACGGCCGGGAGTTCACGATCGCCGACACGGTCGGCTTCGTGCGCGACCTGCCGCACCAGCTCGTGGAGGCGTTCCGCTCGACGCTCGAGGAGGTCGCGGAGTCCGACGTCATCGTGCACGTCGTCGACGCGAGCCACCCCGACCCGGCCGCCCAGATCGCGACCGTGCGCGACGTGCTCGGCGAGACGGGCGCGCGGTCGATCCCCGAGATCGTGGTGTTCAACAAGTGCGACCTCGTCGGCGCCGACGAGCGGCTCGTGCTCCGGGGCCTGCAGCCCGACGCGGTCTTCGCGTCGGCGCGCACCGGCGAAGGCATCGAGGAGCTGCTCGAGCGGATCGCGGACATGCTGCCGCGACCCGAGATCGCCGTCTCGCTGCTCGTGCCGTTCGACCGCGGCGACATCATCGCGATGCTCCACGACCGGTTCGAGGTGCTCCGCGAGGACTACTCGTCCGAGGGCACGCGCATCGAGGCGATGGTGACCGAGGCCGCGGCGGGGCAGCTCGCGGAGTTCGTGGTCGCCTAGCGGTCAGACGGCGCGGAGGACGGCCACGACGCGGCCGAGCACCTCGGCCTCGTCCCCGAGGATCGGCTCGAACGCGGAGTTGCGCGGCAGCAGCCACGTGTGGCCGTCGCGCTGGCGGAACACCTTGACCGTCGCCTCCCCGTCGAGCATCGCGGCGACGATGTCGCCGTTGACCGCGTCGCGCTGCTGGCGCACGACGACCCAGTCGCCGTCGCAGATCGCGGCGTCGATCATCGAGTCGCCGACGACCTTGAGCATGAAGAGGTCGCCGGAGCCCACGAGCTGCTTCGGCAGCGGGAACACGTCCTCCACCTGCTCCTCGGCGGTGATCGGGATGCCCGCGGCGATGCGCCCGACGAGCGGCACGAACGCGGCCTGCTCGATGCTGCCGCCCGACTCGTCGACCTCGTCGTCGACGAGCACCTCGATGGTGCGGGGGCGGGCGGGGTCGCGGCGGATGCAGCCGGCGAGCTCGAGCTGGCCCAGCTGGTGCGTGACGCTCGAGAGCGACGAGAGGCCGACGGCGTCGCCGATCTCGCGGTAGCTCGGCGGGTAGCCGCGCTGCCGCACCGCCCGCTGGATCACCTGCAGGATCGCCTGCTGCTTGTCGGTCAGCTGCCTCGTCATCCGTGCCCCGATCCCGCCGTGTCAGTGGTCCCTGATGGACTCCGTCTGGTTCGAAAGCGTATCCGACCGGGTGCGCCGATCAAACGCCTGTTCGAGAGTGTCGCGGACTTCTTCCGCGGGAGGGCTTGACGGGCGGACCGCATCGAAAGTACATTCGAAACAGAGATTCGCGGCCGGTGCTCCCGGCCGAGCGCCGGCCGCGGATCCCAGTCCTCGGACTGATCGAGAGGAGCTCGAAGATGACCGCCATCGCCACCACCGCCGCTCCGGCGCTGCGCGTGCGCATGACCGCGCGCGGCCGCCGCGCCCTCGCCCTGCTCGTCGCCGCACCCGCGCTCGCCCTCGGTGCGCTCGCGGGTGGCGGGCTCATCGGCGACGCGGTCTCCGGTGCGGTCGCCGCGTCGACGGCACACTCGGCGGAGTTCGAGACCATCACGGTCGTGCCCGGCCAGTCGCTGTGGCAGATCGCGCAGTCGATCGCCCCCGAGGCCGACCCCCGCGACGTCGTCGCCGAGATCGAGATGCTGAACGGCATCGCCGGCGCGATCCAGCCCGGCGAGCGGCTCGCGATCCCCGCGCAGTACTCCCGCTGACGCGCACGGGCGGGCTCGGCATCCGCGGCCGTCCTAGGCTGGTTCGGTGACGAGCCTCGACGACCTCCCGATCCGCGACGACCTGCGCGGGCTCACGCCCTACGGCGCGCCCCAGCTCGAGGTGCCGGTGCGGCTGAACGTCAACGAGAACGCCTACCGAGTGCCCGAGGAGGTGGCGCTCGATATCGTGCAGGAGGTCGCGCGGGCCCTGCCCGACGCCAACCGCTACCCCGACCGCGAGTTCGACGAGCTGCGCCGCTCCTTCGCCCGCTACCTCGGGCACGGCGTCGCTCCAGAGCAGATCTGGGCGGGCAACGGCTCGAACGAGGTGCTGCAGCACGTGCTGCAGGCCTTCGGCGGCCCCGGGCGGAGCCTGCTGTCGTTCACACCCACCTATTCGATGTACCCGCTCCTCGCGCAGGGCGTCGGCATGCGCTGGATCCCGGTCGCGAGGCGCCCCGACTTCACCATCACGCCCGACGACGTGCGCGCGGCCATCGCCGAGCACGACCCGGACGTGGTGTTCCTGTGCTCGCCGAACAACCCGACCGGCACCGCGATCGATCAGGAGACCATCGCCGCCGCCGCCGACGCGGCGCGCGGCATCGTGCTGGTCGACGAGGCGTACGCCGAGTTCGCGCACGACCGCGACCGCACCGCGCTCGACCTGCTCGACGGCCGCCCGCGCCTGCTCGTCTCCCGCACGATGAGCAAGGCCTTCGCCTTCGCCGGCATGCGCGTCGGCTACCTCGCCGCCGACCCGGCCGTGGTCGACGCCCTGCGGCTCGTCCGGCTGCCGTACCACCTCTCCGCGATCACGCAGGCCGCCGCGGTCGCGGCGCTGCGCCACAGCGACGTCATGCTCTCGCGCGTCGACGACCTGCGCCGCGAGCGCGATCGCATCGTCGACGAGCTCGCGGCCCTCGGCTACCGGCCCCACCCCTCCGACGCCAACTTCGTGCTCGTCGGCGGCATCGACGATCCGCAGGCGACCTTCCGGGCGCTGCTCGCCCGGGGGATCCTGGTGCGCGACGTCGGACTGCCGGGCACCCTGCGCATCACCGCGGGCACCCGCGCCGAGACGAGCGCGCTGCTCGCGGCCATGGCCGAGCTGCGCTCCGAATAGGATCGAGGCATGGCTCGCACCGCAACCATCGAGCGCACGACGAGCGAGTCGAGCATCTCGCTCTCGCTCGACCTCGACGGCTCCGGCACCTCCTCGATCTCGACGACGGTGCCGTTCTACGACCACATGCTGACGGCGTTCTCGAAGCACTCGCTCATCGACCTGACCGTCGAGGCGCGCGGCGACACCGACATCGACGCTCACCACACGGTCGAGGACACCGCGATCGCGCTGGGCCTCGCCCTCGCCGAGGCGCTCGGCGACAAGCGCGGCGTGCGCCGCTACGGCGACGCGACCGTGCCGCTCGACGAGGCGCTCGCGCGCGCGGTCGTCGACCTCTCGGGCCGCCCCTACCTCGTGCATTCGGGCGAGCCCGCGGGGTTCGAGCTGCACCGCATCGGCGGTCACTTCACCGGGTCGCTCGTGCGCCACGTGCTCGAGGCGATCACCCTCAACGCACGCATCACGGCCCATGTCGAGGTGCTCGCCGGTCGCGACCCGCACCACGTCGCCGAGGCGGAGTTCAAGGCGTTCGCCCGTGCGATGCGCGTCGCCGTCGAGCCGGATCCGCGCGTCTCCGGGGTCCCGTCGACCAAGGGCGCGCTGTGAGCGGAGGCGCCCGATGACGGCACAGCGCAAGCGCGTCGCGCTCCTCGACTACGGCCTCGGCAACGTCCACTCGGCCGCGAAGGCGCTCGAGGCGGCCGGCGCCGACGTCACGCTCACCAAGGACCGCACGGCGGTCATGGAGGCCGACGGCCTCGTCGTGCCGGGCGTCGGCTCGATGGCCGCGTGCATGGCGGGCATCCAGGCGATCCATGGCGGCGAGCTCATCGGACGGCGGCTCGCCGGCAGCCGCCCCGTGCTCGGCATCTGCGTCGGCATGCAGGTGCTGTTCTCCTCGGGCGAGGAGGGCGGGGGCCACACGCAGGGGCTCGACGAGTGGCCCGGCACCGTGCGCCGGCTGCGCGCCGACGTGCTCCCGCACATGGGCTGGGCGGAGGTCGAGGCTCCGGCCGACTCCCAGCTGTTCGCCGGGCTCGCGGCCGAGCGCTTCTACTTCGTGCACTCCTACGCCGTGACCGAGTGGCTCATCGAGCCGCACGAGCGCATGCGCCAGCCGCGCGTGACGTGGGCCGAGCACGGCGAGCGCTTCATCGCGGCCGTCGAGAACGGGCCGCTCGCCGCGACGCAGTTCCACCCAGAGAAGTCCGGGCAGGCGGGCGTGCGCCTGCTCGAGAACTGGGTCCGAGGGCTCTGACAGCCCCGACCCCGACCCGCATCCCGGCCGACGGGCGTAGCATCGCCGTGGCCACCATCCGGAAGGCAAGGCAACGCATCCCATGACCGACTTCAACCAGTCGCCCAAGCTGCAGCTGCTGCCCGCGATCGACGTCGCCGGCGGCAAGGCCGTGCGGCTGACGCAGGGCAGGGCCGGCACCGAGACCTCGTTCGGCAGCCCCGTCGACGCAGCCGAGGACTGGGTGCGGCAGGGCGCCGAGTGGATCCACCTCGTCGACCTCGACGCGGCGTTCGGCCGCGGCGACAACCGCGCCGTCATCCGCAAGGTCATCAAGGCGTCGAAGGGCCGCGTGAACGTCGAGCTCTCGGGCGGCATCCGCGACGAGGCGTCGCTCGAGGCGGCCCTCGCCACCGGCGTGAAGCGCATCAACCTCGGCACCGCCGCGCTCGAGAACCCCGAGTGGACCGCATCCGTCATCGCCGAGTACGGCGACCAGATCGCCGTCGGCCTCGACGTGCGCGGGACGACGCTCGCCGCGCGCGGCTGGACGCAGGACGGCGGCGACCTGTGGGATGTGCTCGACCGGCTCGAGGCCGCCGGCTGCAGCCGGTACGTCGTCACCGACGTCACGAAGGACGGCACGCTGCAGGGCCCGAACCTCGACCTGCTGCGCCAGATCGGCGAGCGCACGCAGAAGCCGATCGTCGCGTCGGGCGGCGTCGCGAGCCTCGACGACATCGCGGCGCTGCGCGAGCTCGTGCCGCACGGCGTCGAGGGAGCGATCGTGGGCAAGGCGCTCTACGCCGGCGCCTTCACGCTCGCCGCCGCCCTCGACGTCGCCGGCCACTAGGTCGCCCGTGAGCCACGCGCCCGGGCGCGACGCCGACTCGGCCGGGCGGCCCTGGGCCGGCAGGTCGTTCCAGCACCACGACACCGCGTACGCCGACGACGACGGCTCGGCGCCCGCCGGCTACCTCGAGGCGGTGGGCGCCTTCCGGGCCGGCCGGGCCGGGCGCGCGGCGGGCGTCGACGCCCTGCGCGGGCAGCGGGTGCTCGTGCCGCTGCTCGCGGCCGCGGGGGAGACGGGCGTCGACGAGCGCGGCCGCACGATCGACAAGACGCAGGAGCTGTCGATCGTCACGGTCCAGGGGCCCGACGGCGCGCCGATCCTGCCGATGTTCTCGCACGTCGCCGCGATGCAGGCGTGGAACGCGGCCGCGCGGCCCGTGCCGTCGAGCGTGCAGCGCGCGGCGGCGGCGGCGCTCGACGGTCCGGCGCGCATCGTGCTCGACCCGGGCGCCGAGAGCGAGTTCGTGGTCGGCCGCACGATGCTCGAGGCGCTGCTGACGGATGCGCCGTGGGCGTGGGGCGTGGAGGATCCCGCCGTGCACGCCGCGGTCGTCGACGCGCTGCTCGAGCAGCCCGCCGTGCACGCGGTCGTGCTGGCGACGGGCGACCCGCGATGCACGCTCGCCGGCGCCGACCTCCAGGTGCACGCGCTCGTCGACGGCGCGCCGGATGCGGCGGCCCAGGTCAGCCGTGCCGCGGCAGCGCTCGGCGAGATCGCGCTGCTGCGCGAGCGCATCGAGAGCGTCGCGCTGCGCGTGCACCGCTGGGACGGGGGAGCCAGCCCGCTGCCGCTCGTCGCGCCGCCGGTGCGCGCGGTGACGCGCGCGGAGCTCGGTCGCTAGACGACCGAGCCGGTGTACTTCTCGCCGGGCCCCTTGCCGGGCTCGTCCGGGATCGCGCTCGCCTCGCGGAACGCGAGCTGCACCGACCGCAGGCCGTCGCGCAGCGGCGCGGCGTGCACGCTGCCGACCTCGGGCGCGGCCGCGGTGACGAGGCCGGCGAGGGCGTTGATGAGCTTCCGCGCCTCGTCGAGGTCGAGCTGCTGCTCGGGGTCGTCGGCGAGGCCCACCTTGACCGCCGCGGCGCTCAGCAGGTGGATCGCGACGGTGTTGATGAGCTCGACCGCGGGCACGTCGGCGATGTCGCGCACCTCGTCGAGCCGGTCGTCGTCGTGGTCGTGCTCGATCGCGTCGGTCATCGCGCTCTTCTCCTGAAGGCTGGTCTCTGGTAGAGTTCTGCAGGTTTCGGGCTCTCGCCCGGAGGTGAAAGAGGAGCGATCCCACCCGCAGCCGTCTCAAGGCTACCGGGTCAGCAGCACAGCGGCACGCGCCCCCGGGCGCTGCGGCTCGTGCTGAGCCACGCGGCGGCTGCCGCGATCCGGCTCCTCGTTCGCCGTGCACCAGCACACAGCACGCAACGAGAAGGAGTCCGCGATCAGCGATCCCCGCATCAACGAGCGCATCCGCGTCCCAGAAGTCCGACTGGTAGGCCCCGGTGGCGAGCAGGTCGGCGTCGTGAGGGTCGAGGATGCCCTTCGCCTCGCCCGCGAGGCCGAGCTCGACCTCGTCGAGGTCGCTCCCGACGCACGCCCGCCGGTGGTCAAGATCATGGACTACGGCAAGTTCAAGTACGAGCAGGCGCAGAAGGCCAAGGATGCGCGGCGCAACCAGGCGAACACGGTCCTCAAGGAGGTCCGCTTCCGCCTGAAGATCGACGAGCACGACTACGAGACGAAGCGCAAGCGCGCGCAGGGGTTCCTCGAGGCGGGCGACAAGGTCAAGGCGATGATCCTGTTCCGCGGCCGCGAGCAGTCGCGGCCCGAGATGGGCGCCAAGCTGCTCCAGCGGTTCGCCGAGGACATCCGCGAGTACGGCGTCGTCGAGTCGTCGCCCACGCTCGACGGCCGCAACATGACGATGGTCGTGGGGCCGCTGCGCTCGAAGTCGGATGCGAAGACCGAGCAGAACGCCCTGCGCTCGGAGCAGCGGAAGGCCGCGCAGGAGAAGCGCCGGCTCGAGTCGGAGCGGAAGGCCGCGCGCCAGGCGGAGCTCGAGGCCTCGCGCCCGCAGCGCCCGGCCCCGGTGCGCCGCGTCGTCGAGCCGGAGCCGATGCGGGCTCCCCGGTCGGAGTCGTCGGAGCGCTCGTCGCGCCCGTCGAGCGACTCGCGCTCCTCGCGCCCGTCGTCGAGCGACCGTCCGTCGCGGCCCTCGAGCGAGCGCTCGACCGAGTCGCGCTCGAGCGAGCCCCGCGGTGACTCGCGGCCCCGCCAGGCACCCCGCACGGTGACGCCGACGCCGGCGCACGCGCCGCGGCCGACGGGTGCGCCGCGCCCGACGTCCGCGCCCAAGCCCGCTGCCGCATCCGCCGCAGCCGCCCCGGCTGCGTCCGCAGCCCCCAAGCC
>NZ_JANQCH010000239.1 GCF_024723325.1 Agrococcus sp. HG114 | reverse complement strand
TGTACCCGGCCATGACCTTGGTGCATTGGGCGGTGGCGTGAGGAGGACCCCCGCGGGTTGAGTGGAGTTGTTCACGCTTCACCGACCAACGGAGGTCCTCGTGTCCCACGCTAATGCTCGTCTGACGCCCCGAGGCAGAGAGATCGCCGTGCTGCGAGTACGCGCCGGCTGGGCCCGCTCGCACGTCGCTGCGGCAATGGGCTGCTCGCGCTCCTGCGTGACCCGCTGGGTCGAACGGTTCGAGGCCGAGGGCATCGACGGGCTCCGGGACCGGTCGTCACGGCCTGGCTCTTCGCCCAGCCGCACGCCCGAGGAGACCGAGCTGGAGATCGTGCGGCTGCGCGTCGAGGAACGGCTCGGACGCGATCGGATCGCGGAGCTCGTCGGCGTCTCGTCGCGGACGGTCTCTCGCGTGCTGGCCCGCCGCGGTGCGCCGCCCCTGTCGGCCCTGGACCCGATGACCGGAGAGGTGATCCGCACCTCGAAGCAGACCGCGATCCGCTACGAGCGCGAGCGGCCGGGCGAGCTGGTCCACATGGACGTCAAGAAGCTCGGCCGCATCCCCGACGGCGGGGGCTGGCGCGCGAACGGCCGCGGCGGCCCAGGCGACAACCGCGACCGCAAGCACGGCAGCGGCTACGACTACGTCCACTCGCTCGTCGACGACCACTCCCGGCTCGCCTACTCCGAGATCCTGACCGATGAGAGAGGCGCCACCTGCGCCGGCTTCCTCCGGCGCGCGGCAGCGTTCTTCGCGATCAACGGCATCGACCGCATCGAGCGGCTGATGACCGACAATGCCTTCGCCTACCGATTCTCGCTGCGCGACGTCGTCGCGGAGCTCGGCGCTCGGCAGGTCTTCATCCGCCCGCACTGCCCCTGGCAGAACGGCAAGGTCGAGCGCTTCAATCGCACCCTGCAAACCGAATGGGCCTACCGGCAACCCTTCACCAGCAACGCCCAACGCGCCGCCGC
>NZ_JANQCH010000238.1 GCF_024723325.1 Agrococcus sp. HG114 | reverse complement strand
CGCTTGCCCGGGTCGACGCCGGCGCGACCCTGCTCGTGCTCGACGAGCCGACCGCGCACCTGGACCGCGCCTCGGCCGACCTCGTGCGCGCGGCGATCCGGCGCCGGGCGGAGCGGGCCGTCGTCGTGCTCGCGAGCCACGAGCACGACACCACGGCGCTCGCGACGATGGTCGTGCCGGTCGGCGTGGCCGCTGCCAGCGCGAGGCTCGAGCACCGGGCGATCGACGACGCCGCGTCCCTCGCGAGCGCCGCGGACCCGTCAGCCGCTGATCGCGGGGCCGCGGACGCCCCGTCAGCTGCTCCCCCGGCCGCGGAAGCGCCGCACGCTGCGCGCACGCCCGCGGAGGGCGCGCCCTCGAGCGCCGCACCTGGCGCGACCGAGCCACAGCCGGCCGCCCGCTCGCGCGCGCCGCGGCTCACCGTCCGCTCGCTCATCCGCCCCCACCTCGCCGCGTGGGCGGGCGCGATCGCGATGGCCGCCATCGCGGTCGCGATGGGCCTCTCGCTCACTGCGGTCTCGGGCTGGCTCATCGTGCGCGCGAGCATCGAGGAGCACATCATGATGCTGCTGCTCGCGATCGTGGGCGTGCGGGCGTTCGGCATCTTCCGCTCGGTGGGGCGCTACGCCGATCGGCTGCTCACGCACGACGCCGCCTTCAAGGTGGTCGACGAGCTGCGGCTGCGGCTCTGGCGCGCGATCGCCGCGCGCGGAGCCGGGTCGCGCAGGCTGCTCGAGGGCGGCGCGCCGCTCGACTACCTCGTGACGCTCGCCGATGAGCTGCGCGATCAGCTGCCGCGCGTGCTCCCCCCGATCGCCGTCGGCGTGCTCGTCATCGCCGGCGCGGGCGTGACGACGCGGCTCGTCGCGCCGCCGCTCGCGCTCGTCGTGGTGCTCACCCTGGCGCTCGCTACCGCGGCCGCCGCGGCGCTCGCCATCTGGTCGGAGCGCGGGGCGGCCGCTGCGCGCGTGGGTGCGCGCTCGGCGCTCGTG
>NZ_JANQCH010000237.1 GCF_024723325.1 Agrococcus sp. HG114 | reverse complement strand
CCGCCGGGTCCGCGCCCCGCTGCTGCCCGCCCGGCGCGGGCGCGGGCGCCTGCTGGGCGGGCGGCTCCTCGACGACGACCGGGGCGCCCTGCTCCTGCTCGGGGATGGGGCGCGGCGTCGGCGTGACGTCGATGCCCGCCCACCCCGACTCCGTGCGCACCTCGAGCCACGCATCCGCATCGGCCCCGACGACCGAGGTCGGGAGGCCGACCTGGATCGCGTCCGGGGTGAAGCCCACGACGACGCGAGCGTCGAAGCCCAGCTGCCGCGCCAGGAGCATCGCCGCCGTCGAGTACTGCTCGGCGTCGCCGATCATCGGGTCGGCGAACAGCTCCGCGAGCCGCTCCCTGGAGTGGCCGGGGCGCGAGGGCGCCTCGTCCTCGAGCACGCCGTGGCTCACGTAGCCGCTCGACCGGAGCCCCTGCACCATGGCGGCGAGCCGCTCGCCGGGCGTGGCGGCATCGCCCGTCCACGCGGCGAGCGCGGCGAGCATCGGATCGGGCAGCTCGTGCGGCGCCTGCACGGGGTCGGCGGGGTCGAGCGCGCCGATCTCCTCGGGCGCGACGATCGGGGCGCCCGGCTGCACCTGCATCTGGAAGCCGTCGCCCGGGCCGATGCCGCCCTCGACGACGAACGTGCCCAGGTCGCGGTCGCGGTGCAGCGCCGACGCGAGCTGCTCGGCGCGGTCGCCGACGAAGCGCACGCCCGAGGGGTCGCCGACCGTCGGCAGCCACCGGCTCGAGAGCTCGCCGACCGTGATGCCCACGAGCCGGCCGCGGCCCTCCTCGGCGCTCGCGACGCGCTCGAAGCCGGCGCGCGCGACGCTCAGCACCTGCCCGTCGTAGCGGTCGAGGGCGGCGATGCGGATGCGGTCCCCCGGCACGAGGCCCGTGACGGTCAGCTGGCGGGCCGAGCGCGCATCCTCGGCCCAGAACGCCCGGTACGACGCCATGGGCGTCGCCCCGAGCAGCTGGACGGACGACGCGCTCTCGCCGCGCAGCACGACGCGCTCGGGC
>NZ_JANQCH010000236.1 GCF_024723325.1 Agrococcus sp. HG114 | reverse complement strand
CCGCCGAGCCGGTCGAGCCGGCCCCCGTCGAGCGGCCCGACCGGCTGCGGCGCGCCTACCGCCCGCTGCTGCTCGCGACCCTGCGCCGCCCGTGGCTCGTGCTCGTCGGCGCGGCGGCGATCCTCGGGGCGAGCGGCGCGGCGCTGCCGCTCCTCGCGACGAACTTCCTCGGGGACGACGGCCAGACCACCGTGCAGGTGACGCAGGAGCTCGAGCCGGGCGCGTCGCTCGACGCGCAGCTCGCCGCGGCCGAGGCGCTGTCGGCGGACCTGCAGGCGCTCGAGGGCGTCGAGACCGTGTCGGCGACCGTCTCGAGCGGCGCGAGGCAGTTCGCCGCCTTCACCGGCGGCGGCGGGAGCGGAGCGATCACCTACGGCGTGATCGCCGCCGAGGGCACCGACATGCGGGCGCTGCGCGAGCGCGTGCTCGAGATCGGGGACGCGGCCGAGGGCGAGGTGCTCGTGGGCTCGTCCGCCGGGCTCGGCGGCAGCGACATCGAGATCGAGGTGCAGGCGCCGACCGTCGACGCGCTCGAGCCGGCCACCGCATCCGTCGCCGACGCCGTCGCGGGGCTCGAGGGCGTCGCGCAGGTCACCGACTCGCTCCAGGGCGCGCAGCCGCTCGTGCAGGTCGCGGTCGACCGCGAGCTCGCCGCGAGCCTCGGCCTCAGCGAGGCGGCGGTGTCGGGGCTCGTCGCGCAGGCGATGCAGCCCACGCCCGTCGGCGAGATCCAGCTCGAGGGCGCGCTCGTGCGCATCTGGCTCGACGCGATCGCGCCCGCCGCGACGCTCGACGAGCTGCGCGCGCTCGAGCTGCCGACCCCGGCGGGGCCGCTCGCGCTCGCCGACGTCGCCGAGGTCACCGAGATCGAGGGCCCGGTGTCGATCTCGACGAGCGACGGCGCGCGCACCGCGACCGTGACGGTCACGCCCGAGGCGGCCGACGTCGGCGGCGTCTCGGCCGGCGTCGCGCGCGCGCTCGAGGGGCTCGAGCTCGCCGGCGGGGCGGCGGGCGCGGGCGGGGGGG
>NZ_JANQCH010000235.1 GCF_024723325.1 Agrococcus sp. HG114 | reverse complement strand
GCCGCCGCGCAGCCCCTGCACGCCCATCCGGTCGAGCTTGTCGCACACGTTGTCGAGCTTGCGGTTGAACCGGCTCATGGTCCAGCCGAGCCGCTCGGCCGCCGCCGCGCTCGAGGGCAGCTCGCTCACGCCCACGCCGTCGCGCCGCAGCATCGGCTCGGCGAGCGCGACGATGAGCAGCTTCTGCAGCTGCGTGAGGCCGACGGGCATCACGGTCGTCTCGCCCGACGAGCGCCGCCGGTGCTCGGTCGACATGGCGAACGCGGCGTCGTCGCTGTGCACGCCGATCTCGTACGTCGTGGGGCCGGCGGTGAAGACGATGGATGCGTCGGAGAAGACGATCGGCAGGCGCGCCCCGGGCGAGAGCCACGACTGCACCGCGCCGCCCGCGCTCGAGACGGTCGCCGAGAGCCGCGAGCCGACGTTCGAGAGCCACCACAGCCCGTCGCGGTGCTGGAGCTCGAGGAACGCGCGGTGCAGGTACTGGTTGTCGTCGACGGTGAGGTCGCCCTCGCGCCCGATGACGAACGGCCGCGCGGGGTCGAGCGTCACCCACTCGCCCGCGAACTCGAGCTGCAGCCTCGGCACCCGCTCACCCACTGACGCATCCTCTCGTGTCGTCCGACGACCGCCCGTCCGAGCGCACGAGGCCGACGAGGATGCACGACTCCCCGTCGGCGTCGCGCGGCACCGTCACCGACTCGGTCGCGGTCGTCGCGATGATCGGGTCGGCGCCGCTCGGCTCGTAGCGGTACCGGAACTGGTCGCCCGCCTCCGGCTGCGCGTTCACCCACGTGAAGGTGACCGCGTCGCCCTGCACCGTGCCGACGACGTTGATGGGGCGCGGCGGGCGCTGCGGCGCGGCTGGCGCGGCCACGGTCTGCTCGGG
>NZ_JANQCH010000234.1 GCF_024723325.1 Agrococcus sp. HG114 | reverse complement strand
GGCACGGCCGCGACCTCCGCCTGCTCGAGCATGAGGTCGGCGAGCTCGAGCGAGGTGTCGGCGCGCACGCCGCCCCACTCCCTGCCGAGCAGCGCCGAGACATCCGCGTACACGTAGAACGCGCCCTTCGGGGTCGGCACGGAGAAGCCGGGGATCTTCGACAGCCCGGTGACGATCGTGCGGCGGCGCCGGTCGAACGCGGCGAGCATGTCCGCCACGGCGTCCTGGGGGCCGGTGAGCGCCTCGATCGCGCCGCGCTGGGCGACGTTGTTGACGTTGCTCGTCAGGTGCGACTGGAGGTTCGCGGCAGCCTTGACGACGTCGGTCGGGCCGACCATCCACCCGACCCGCCAGCCGGTCATCGCGTAGGTCTTCGCGACCCCGTTGACGAGGATCGTCCGGTCGGCCAGCGCCGGCACCGCCTCGACGACGGAGACCGCCCGCTCGCCGTCGTAGACGAGGTTCTGGTAGATCTCGTCGCTGATGACCCACAGGCCGTTGGCGTCGGCCCACTCGGCGATCGCGCGGATGCGGTCGGCCGGGTAGACGGCGCCGGTCGGGTTCGAGGGGCTCACCATCAGCAGCGCCTTCGTGCGGCCGGTGCGGGCGGCCTCGAGCTGGTCGACGGTGACGAGGTAGCCCTGGTCGGCGCCGGCGAACACGTCCACCTGGGTCGCGCCGGTGAGGCCGATCGCCTCCGGGTAGGTGGTCCAGTACGGGGTGGGGACGAGCACCTCGTCGCCCGGGTCGAGGATCGTCTGGAACGCCTGGTACACCGACTGCTTCCCGCCGTTGGTGACGATCACCTGCGACGGGTCGACCTGCAGGCCCGAGTCGCGGAGCGTCTTCGCGGCGATCGCCTCCCGCAGCTCCGGCAGGCCCGCGGCGGGCGTGTACCGGTAGTTCTTCGGGTCGGCGAGCGCGCGCTGGGCGGCCTCGACGATGTTCGCCGGGGTCGCGAAGTCGGGCTCGCCCGCGGCGTAGCTGATCACGTCCCGGCCGGCGGCCTTGAGCGCCTTGGCCTTCGCGTCGACCTTCAGGGTCGCGGACTCGTTGATGGCGGCGATGCGCGCAGCGATGCGGTTCACG
>NZ_JANQCH010000233.1 GCF_024723325.1 Agrococcus sp. HG114 | reverse complement strand
GGCCACGGCCGGGGACGCCGCGGGGGATGCGCCGGGTCGGGGCGCCGAGGGGAGGGCTGCGATGCGCGCGGGGCCGGGCACGAGCACGCGGCCGTCGCGTGCGGCGTAGTAGTGCATCGACGAGTCGGCGGGCCACTGGCCCTCGATGCGCAGCTGCGAGAGCGCGCCCGCGTGCGACGGCGGGATGAACGTGAGCCGCGTGCCGGTGCCCGCAGGGGTGCGCACCGTGATGCGCGCACCCTCGACGACGCCGTCGGCGCGGGTGACCGAGATCGTGAGCGGCAGGTCGCCGGCGGGCACGTGCATCGTGATGTCGCCCCAGTCGAGCGGCGCGTGCAGCCCGTCGATGTCGAGCACCGGCGGCTGCAGGAAGCGGTCGATCCTGCCGTCCGCCGTCGCGCAGTGCACGATGAGGAAGCTCGGCACAGCCCTCCTCCTTCGATGCGTGCGATCTGGAGCGCGCGACTCGTGCGCGCCGTGACCATCCTGACAGCGGGACCCCGCGCATGGGCTGTGAGCCCGGTCAGCGCGCGCTGGCCTCCGCGAGCTCGCCCCGGCGCTCGGCGCGCGTGCCCGTGCCCGCGCGCACGCGCCGTCGCTCGAGCGCGCCCTCGACGACGAGGTAGAGCACGGGCAGCACGACGAGCGTGAGCACCGTCGACGAGACGAGCCCGCCGATCACGACGATCGCGAGCGGCTGCGAGATGAAGCCGCCCTGGCCCGTGAGCCCCGCCGCCATCGGCACGAGTGCGAAGATCGTCGCCGCCGCCGTCATGAGGATCGGCCGGAGGCGCCGCTCGGCGCCCTCGACGAGCGCGTCCCGCACGTCCATCCCACGGTCCCGGTACTGGTTGACGAGGTCGATGAGCACGATCGCGTTCGTCACGACGATGCCCACGAGCATGAGCACGCCCACCATCGAGGCGACGCCGAGCGGCACGCCCGTGATGAGCTGCATCGCGATCGCGCCGGTCGCCGCGAAGGGCACCGAGACGAGCAGCAGGAACGGCTGCAGCAGGCTCTTGAACGTCGCGACCATGACGACGTACACGAGGAGCACCGCGACGAGCGCCGCGATCCCGAGCTGCGTGAACGCATCCGTGATCTGGGTCGCGACGCCGCCGACCTCGGC
>NZ_JANQCH010000232.1 GCF_024723325.1 Agrococcus sp. HG114 | reverse complement strand
GCCCGCGACCGCCGCTCGTGCCGCGCGTGAGGAGGCGCCCGCCGCCACGCCGTCGCTGCGGCCGGTCACGCCGCGCCAGTGGGTCGCGGCGAGCGTGCTCGTCGCGCTCGCCATCATCGGCGCCGCCACGATCGTCGTCGCGATCGCCCGCTGGTTCGTCGGGCTCGAGCCGGTCGCAGCCTTCGTCGAGCAGTACCCGGGCTCATACGCGCTCCCGGAGGGCGCGCCCGTGGGCCTGCCGGCCTGGCTCGGCTGGTCGCACTTCTGCAACTCGCTGCTGATCGTGCTCATCATCCGCTCGGGGCTGCAGGTGCGGTACGAGCGGAAGCCGGCCGCCTACTGGACCCCGAAGCGCGGCGGCAAGAAGGAGTCGCTCAGCGTCTGGCTCCACACGGGCCTCGACGTGCTGTGGGTCGTCAACGGGCTCGTGTTCGTCGTGCTGCTCATCGCGACCGGCCAGTGGATGCGCATCGTCCCCACGAGCTGGGAGGTGCTGCCGCACGCGATCTCGGCCGGGCTGCAGTACGTCTCGCTCGACTGGCCGACCGAGGACGGCTGGGTCAACTACAACGCGCTCCAGCAGCTCGCCTACTTCGTGACCGTCTTCATCGCCGCCCCGCTCGCGATCATCACGGGGCTCCGCATGAGCCGCTGGTGGCCGCGCGGCAACGAGCGGCTCGACCGCGCCTACCCGGTCGAGTGGGCGCGGGCCGTGCACTTCCCGGTGATGCTCTACTTCGTCGTGTTCATCGTCACCCACGTGCTGCTCGTCTTCACCATTGGGGCGTTGCGCAACCTCAACCACATGTACGCGGCCCGCGACGCCGACGACTGGATCGGCTTCGCGTGGTTCGCGGGCTCGCTGCTCGTCATCGCGGCCGCGTGGATCGCGGCGCGCCCGTCGCTGCTCGTGCCGATCGCGCAGCGGATGGGCACCGTCTCGTCCCGGTAGGGGGCGGATGCGGCGGGCGGGTCATCCCCCAGGCTGACGGCTGGGCTGCCGGGTGGCCGCGCGCCGCCCGCCCGACCTAGCGTGGACGCATGACGATCCCCAACCCGCTGCCCGGCCCGATCGTCCCGCCCGGGCAACCGCTGCCCCACCAGGCCTCCGCCGCCGGCCAGCCGCCGGCCTACGTGGGCCCGGTCG
>NZ_JANQCH010000231.1 GCF_024723325.1 Agrococcus sp. HG114 | reverse complement strand
GCCTCGACCAGGGCCTGCTGCCGGCGGTCGGCGCGCGCGTGCTCGTCGACGGCGACTGCGCGCACGTCGTGTCGGTGGGCCCGTGCTCGCTGCGCATCGAGCCGCCCCTCACCGGCGAGGGGGTGCTGTTCGGCGACCCCGCGTTCGGCGAGCCGAGCGCCGACGCGTGGGCGCTCGCCGCGGGCACGATCGGCTACGAGGTCGTGACGCGGATGGGTGCTGCGGACCTGGGCGCGGGCGTCACGTCGGCGGGCCCGGAGCGGGCGCCGCGACGCGTGCTCGAGCTCGGCCTCGACGGCGAGCCGCGCCGCCTGCTGGGCGAGGTCGTGGGCGTCAAGCGCGTCGAGGCCGGCCTCGGGGTCTCGTACGGCGGCGAGTACGTGACGCCGCGGCCGACGACGCTCGCGCTCGTCGGGCTCGGCTACGCCGACGGCGTCACGCGCGCCGCGAGCGGTCGACCCGTCGCGGTCGCCGGGACGACGGAGCCGATCCGCGGCCGCGTCGCGATGGACCAGCTCGTGCTCGACGTGGGCGACCGCCCGCTCGCCGTCGGCGACCCCGTCGAGCTCGCCCACGCATCCGCCCCCGAGCTCACCGGCATGATCGGCCCGCGCGTCGCGGTCGAGGTCGCCGGGACCGTGCCCGACGCCGAGGCGATGGAGCTGCTCGGCGAGCGCCTGGGCCGGGCGCTCCGCGCGGGCGACGCGGTGCTGCTCATCGGCCCCCTCGGCGCGGGCAAGACGACCCTCACGCGCGGCATCGGCCGGGCGCTCGGCGCGCGCGGCACCGTGCAGAGCCCCACGTTCGTCATCGCGCGCACCCACCGCACCGCCGCGGGACCCGACCTGCAGCACGTCGACGCGTACCGGCTCGGCGGCGAGCACGGCGAGGCCGAGCTCGACGACCTCGACCTCGACCTCGAGCGCGCGATCACGGTCGCCGAGTGGGGCGCACCGCTCGAGCATGCGCTCGAGTCGTGGCTGCGCGTCGAGATCGAGCGCCCGGGCGCAGCGCCGCTCGAGGATCCCGACGCGGACGAGGCGGATGCGCCGCGCACGGTGCGGCTGAGCGGCCGCGGCCCCGCGTGGGACGCCGCGCGGCTGCGCGCGCTCGCGCGGGCGGGAGCGGCCCGATGATCCTCGCGATCGACACGTCGCTCGGCACCGCGGTCGCGGTCGTCGACGGCGACG
>NZ_JANQCH010000230.1 GCF_024723325.1 Agrococcus sp. HG114 | reverse complement strand
CGGTGAGCGTGGGGCCCGCCGGGATCGCGCCGCTCGATGCGCTCGGCGCGGTCGCCGCGCGGCTCGGGATCGGCGTCAGCCCGCTCGACGCGGTCGGCGACGCGATCGTCGTCGAGCTGCGGCTGCCGCGCGTGCTCGCGGCGTGCGCGGTCGGCGCGGGCCTCGCGATCGTCGGCGCGGTGATGCAGGCGCTCGTGCGGAACCCGCTCGCCGACCCCTACCTGCTCGGGGTCTCCTCGGGCGCGTCGGTCGGCGCGGTGCTCGTGCTCATCGCCGGGCTCGGCCTCCTGCTCCCCGTCGCCGCGTTCGGCGGCGCCCTGCTCGCGCTGCTCGCCGCGCTCGGGCTCGCCGCGGCCGCCGGCGGCGCCACCCCGACCCGCACCGTGCTCGCGGGCGTCGTCGTCGCATCCGCCGCGAGCGCCGTCGTGAGCCTCGTCATCTTCTGGCGCGCCGACGGCGACGCGTTCCGCGAGATCCTCGCGTGGCTGCTCGGATCGCTCGCCGCCTCGACGTGGCCGAGCGCCCTCGTCGCGCTCGCCGGAGCCGCGCTCGCGCTGCCGCTGCTGCTGAGCGGGCGGCTGCTCGACGCGCTCGCGCTCGGCGACACCGCCGCGGGCGCCCTGGGGGTGGATGCGCGCCGCACGCGCTGGACGCTGCTCGTCGCGTGCGCGCTCGTGACCGGCGTGCTCGTGTCGGTCTCCGGCGCGATCGGCTTCGTCGGACTCGTCGTGCCGCACGCCGTGCGGCTCGCGGTCGGTGCCGGGCACGCGCGGCTCCTGCCGCTCTCGGGTCTCGCGGGGGCGGTCGTGCTGCTCGTGAGCGACACCGTCGCGCGCGCCGCGTTCGACCCGCGCGAGCTGCCCGTCGGCATCGTCACCGCGCTCATCGGCGCACCGGTCTTCGCGGCGCTCATGCTCACGGGGCGGGTGCGGGCATGACGGATGGGCTCGGACCGTCGGGCGCGGCGGGCACGGTCGCCGCGGCGGGGCAGGGCGGCGCGGTCGCCGGCGACCTCGAGGTGCACGGGCTGAGCGTGCGCGCGCGGGAGCGCGTGCTCGTCGACGACGTGTCGTGGAGCGCGCCCGCCGGTCGCATCACCGCGCTCGTCGGCCCGAACGGGGCGGGCAAGTCGACGATGCTGCGCGCGATCGTGGGGGTCGTGCCGGAGCGCGGGCGCCGCGACGGCCGGGTGCTCCTCGGGGG
>NZ_JANQCH010000022.1 GCF_024723325.1 Agrococcus sp. HG114 | reverse complement strand
CTCGGGGGCCGCTCCCCCGGGCGTCGGGGTGGGCCGGGGCGCCGCCTGGCGAACGGCCCGCCGCACCTCGTCGGGGCTCACCCCGAGCCACCCGGCGACGGTGCGCGCGTAGCCGTCGGCGAGCGCGCGATCGCGGATGGACAGCAGCACGGGCGCCGCGCGGCGCATGGCCGCGACCCGCCCCTCGACCGTCTCGAGGTCGTGCTCCGCGACGATGCGCCGCAGCATGAACTCGAACAGCGGCCGGCGCTGCTGCACGAGCTTGCGCACCGCGTCGTCGCCGCGCTCGAGGCGCAGGTCGCACGGGTCGAGGCCCTCGGGCGGCACCGCGACGAACGTCTGCGCGGCGAAGCGCTGCTCCTCGGCGAACGTGCGCGCGGCCGCCTGCTGGCCGGCGTCGTCGGGGTCGAAGGTGAAGATGACGCGGCCGAGCGAGCGCGTGTCGGTCGTCGAGACGTCGCCGAGCACTCGGCGGAGCACCTTGATGTGCTCGACGCCGAACGCGGTGCCGCACGTCGCGACCGCGGTCGTGACGCCCGCGAGGTGGCACGCCATCACATCCGTGTAGCCCTCGACGACGACCGCCTCGTGCCCGCGGGCGATGTCGCGCTTCGCGAGGTCGAGCCCGTAGAGCACCTGGCTCTTCCGGAAGATGGGGGTCTCGGGCGAGTTGAGGTACTTCGGCCCCTTGTCGTCCTCCGACAGCCGGCGCGCGCCGAAGCCGACCGTCGCCCCCGTCACGTCGCGGATGGGCCACATGAGCCGGCCCCGGAACCGGTCGTAGCTGCCGCGCTGCCCTTCGCTCACGAGGCCCGCGGCGAGCAGCTCGGCCTCGGTGAAGCCCTTGCCGCGCAGGTGCGACTTGAGCGCGTCGAACGACTGCGGGGCGAAGCCGACGCCGAATCGCTCGGCCGCGGCGAGGTCGAAGCCGCGCTCCCCGAGGAACCGCTGGCCGAGCGCCGCCGCGGGCGTGAGCAGCTGCGCGCGGAAGAACGCCTCCGCCTCGCGGCTCGCGGCGAGCAGGCGCAGCCGGCCGCTCGTCTCCTCCTGGGGCTTGCCGTCCTCGTAGTGGAGCGTGTACCCGAGCTGCGCCGCGAAGCGCTCCACGGTCTCCTGGAACGAGGTGTGGTCCATCGCCATCACGAACTGGAAGGCGTCGCCGTCCTCGCCGCAGCCGAAGCAGTGGTAGCGCCCGACCGCCGGCCGCACGTGGAAGGAGGGCGTGCGCTCGTCGTGGAAGGGGCAGAGGCCCTTCATGCTGCCGACGCCCGCGCTCTTCAGGGTGACGTGCTCGCCGACGACGTCGACGATCGAGATGCGCGATCGCAGCTCGTCGATGTCGCTGCGCCGGATCCTGCCCGCCATGGCCGCCCCTCAGTCCCCGACGTACCGCTCGTGCCAGGCGAACGCGCCCCGGTCGGTGAGGCTCGCGACCTGGTCGACGACGACCCTCGCGCGCGCCGCGTCGTCGCTCGCGAGCGCCCAGTCGTCGGCGTACGCGCGGTCGAGCGCGCTCGGTCCGAGCCGCAGCAGCGCGTCGCACAGCTCCTGCAGGATGCGCCGCTGGCTCGCGTAGATCGGCTGCCGCCGCTCGGCGAGGATGAAGCTGGCCGCCGTGCCCTTGAGCACCGCGATCTCGGCCCGCACCTCGCGCGGCACCTCGATCGTGCCCCCGAAGCGCACGAGCGACCCCTCGTGGCTCTCGCGCGTGCGACGGATCGCGGCGTTCGCGAACCGGCCGATGAGCTTCGACGTGAGGTTCTTGAGCCGGGCGTGGTCGGCGCGCGAGCCGTCGAACGAGCGCACCCACGTCTCGAGGTCGTCGAGCCGGTCGAAGGCGGCGAGCAGCTCGTCGCGCGTGTACTCGGGCCCCACCCACGTGAGCATCATCGAGACGAGCTCGTCGTGGCCCACCCGGCTCGCGAGCTTCGCGACGTCGACGTAGCCGCCCACGACCGCGTCCTCGAAGTCGTGCACCGAGTAGGCGATGTCGTCGGCGAGGTCCATCGCCTGCGCCTCGATGCTGGGCCGGCCCTCGGGCGCGCCCTCGCGCATCCACTCGAACGCCTCGCGGTCGTCGGCGTAGAAGCCGAACTTGATGCGGCCCGAGGCGTCGTGCACGTCGGAGGCCGCCGCCCACGGGTACTTGCACGCGGCGTCGACGGATGCCCGGGTGAGGTTGAGCCCGTACGGCCGGTCGCGGATGACCTTCGGCTCGAGCCGCGTGATGACCCGCAGGGTCTGCGCGTTGCCCTCGAAGCCGCCGATGCCGAGCGCCCACTCGTTGAGGCCCTTCTCGCCGTTGTGGCCGAACGGCGGGTGGCCGATGTCGTGCGCGAGGCACGCGGTGTCGACGACGTCGGGGTCGAGGCCGAGCTCGCCCGCGATCTCGCGGCCGATCTGGGCGACCTCGAGCGAGTGCGTGAGGCGCGTGCGGGAGTCGTCGAAGCCCATCGTGGGCGAGAGCACCTGCGTCTTCTGCCCGAGGCGGCGGAACGCGCTCGAGTGCGTCAGGCGCGCGCGGTCGCGCGAGAAGTCGGTGCGGGAGGACGTGTGCGTCTCGGGCAGCCGTCGCTCGACGTCGTGCGGGCCGTAGCCCGCCGTCACCGCCCCGCGCGCCTCAGCCGCCACGGGTGTCGCTCTCGTCCTCGATGAGCGCCTCGCGCTGCGCGGGGCTCAGCTCGCGGCTCTCGAGCCAGCCGTCGGGCAGTGCGGGCTTCCGCATGCCGCCCGCGCGGCCGCGCTGCCCCTCGACGCCCTCCGCGACGTAGGGCACCGAGCGGTCGAGCTGGCCGAGCAGCTCGTCGAGGTGCGCGAGCGACTCGACCGCGGCGAGCGCGCGCCGCGCGTCGCCGCCGACGGGGTAGCCCTTGAAGTACCAGGCGACGTGCTTGCGGATGTCGCGGCACGCGCGATCCTCCTCGCCGAAGAACTCGACGAGCAGCTCCGCGTGCCGCCGGAACGCGTCGGCGACCTGCCCGAGGCCGGGCCGGTGCCGTTCGTCCGAGCCGACGAACGCGGCGGCGAGGTCGCCGAAGAGCCACGGCCGGCCGAGGCAGCCGCGGCCGACGACGACCCCGTCGACGCCGGTCTCGGCGACCATCCGCAGCGCGTCCTCCGCCTGCCAGATGTCGCCGTTGCCGAGCACCGGCACCGACGTGACGGTCTCCTTGAGCTTCGCGATCGCCGACCAGTCGGCGCGCCCGGAGTAGTGCTGCGCCGCGGTGCGCCCGTGGAGCGCGACCGCCGCGACCCCGGCGTCCTCGGCGATGCGGCCCGCGTCGAGGTAGGTGATGTGCTCGTCGTCGATCCCGATGCGCATCTTCACGGTGACGGGGATGCTGCCCGCGCGCTCGACGGCGCGGCGCACGATCGCGGCGAACAGGTCGCGCTTCCACGGCAGCGCGCTGCCGCCGCCGCGGCGCGTGACCTTCGGCACCGGGCACCCGAAGTTGAGGTCGATGTGGTCGGCGCGATCCTCGTCGACGAGGATGCCGACGGCGGACTCGACGGTCTTCGGATCGACGCCGTAGAGCTGCACCGAGCGGAGCTCCTCGGACGGGTGGTGGCTGATGAGGCGCATCGTCTCGGGCGTTCGCTCGACGAGCGCGCGCGAGGTGATCATCTCGCTCACGTACAGGCCCGCCCCGTACTCGCGGCACAGCCGCCGGAACGCCGTGTTCGTGATGCCCGCCATGGGCGCGAGCACGACCGGCGCGTCGAGGGCGATCGGCCCGATCGACAGCGCCGGCGTGCGCACCGCGGCCGTCACGCCCCGACGAGCCCCTGCGCGAGGTGCGCCTCGAGCTCGTCGATCTGCACGCGCTGCTGCTGCATCGAGTCGCGCTCGCGCACCGTGACGGCGCCGTCCTCGAGCGAGTCGAAGTCGACCGTGACGCAGAACGGGGTGCCCACCTCGTCCTGCCGGCGGTAGCGGCGGCCGATCGCGCCCGCGTCGTCGAACTCGATCGCCCAGTGCTTGCGCAGCCGCGCGGCGAGCTCGCGCGCGAGCGGCGAGAGCTGCTCGTTGCGGCTGAGCGGGAGCACCGCGACCTTCACGGGCGCGAGGCGCGGGTCGAGCCGCAGCACCGTGCGGGTGTCGGTGCCGCCCTTCGCGTTCGGCACCTCCTCCTCCTCGTAGGCGTCGACGAGGAACGCCATGAGGCTGCGGGTCAGGCCGAACGAGGGCTCGATGACGAAGGGCGTGTACTTCTCGCCCGTCGCCTGGTCGAAGTACACGAGGTCCTTGCCGGACGCCTCGGAGTGCGACGAGAGGTCGAAGTCGGTGCGGTTCGCGATGCCCATGAGCTCGCCCCACTCCGAGCCCTGGAAGCCGAAGCGGTACTCGACGTCGATCGTGCCCGCCGAGTAGTGGGCGCGCTCGTCCTCGGGCACGTCGAAGCGGCGCATGTTCGCCGGGTCGACGCCGAGGTCGACGAACCAGTCCCAGCACGCCTCGACCCAGCGCTCGAACCACTCGCCCGCCTCGGCCGGCGGCACGAAGAACTCGATCTCCATCTGCTCGAACTCGCGGGTGCGGAAGATGAAGTTGCCGGGCGTGATCTCGTTGCGGAACGCCTTGCCGACCTGGCCGATCCCGAACGGCGGCTTCTTGCGCGACACCGTCAGCACGTTGGCGAAGTTCACGAAGATGCCCTGCGCCGTCTCGGGGCGCAGGTAGTGCTGGCCGGCCTCGTTGTCGACGGGGCCCAGGAACGTCTTCATGAGGCCGGAGAAGAGCTGCGGCTCCGTCCACTTGCCGGTCGTGCCGCAGTCGGGGCACGTGATGTCGGCCATCGACTCGGGCTTGCGCCCCTTCTTCGCCTCGAACGCCTCCTCGAGGTGGTCCTGGCGGTGGCGCTTGTGGCACTGCAGGCACTCGACGAGCGGGTCGGTGAACGTGGCGACGTGACCGGATGCGTGCCACACGGCGGAGGGCAGGATGATCGACGAGTCGAGGCCGACCATGTCGTCGCGGCCCTGCACGAACGTCTTCCACCACTGGCGCTTGATGTTCTCCTTGAGCGCGACGCCGAGGGGCCCGTAGTCCCACGCGGAGCGCGATCCGCCGTAGATCTCGCCCGCCTGGAACACGAAGCCACGGCGCTTGGCGAGGCTGATGACGGCGTCGAGACGGTTCTGGACCACGGGTGCTCCTCGGGATGCGGCTGCGCGCGCCCCCTCGGCGAGGGGCGCGACGCGTGAACCTCGATCCTACCGAGGCCGCGCGCGTCGCCCGCCCGCGTCGCGCGCCATTGTGCACGATGGCGGGAGCGTCGCTGGGATAGTGTCTTCTCTCAGGGCGCGGGGGCCCCTATCACCGCGCGAGGAGGTCGGATGCAGAGCGAGGAGGGCCGCGAGCTCTACGGTGCCTGGGCCGAGCGCTGGCCGGCGGACGCTGCGGAGCTCTTCGACGGGTACTCCGGCTCGTGGTGGATCGGCGGCGGCTGGGCGATCGACGCCGCGACCGGCCTCGACCGCCCGCACGGCGACCTCGACGTGGTGATCCCCCGCAGCGAGCTCAGCCTGCTGCGCGGCTGGCTCGGCGGACGCTGGCAGCTGTGGTGCGCGTTCCAGGGGGCACTCAAGCCGCTCCGCCCGCACGACTCCGACGTGCTGCCGATCGGCACGACGAGCATCTGGCTGCGCCGGAGCGCCTACGGCCAGTGGGAGTACGAGATCCTGCTCGACCCGAGCGACACCGAGTCGTGGCGCTTCCGGCGCGACACGGCCGTGACGATGCCGCTCGAGGACGCGCTCTTCACCGCTCGCGGCATCCGCTACGCGAAGCCGCAGATCGTGCTCGCCTACGCGGCCGCCGAGCAGGCCGACGTCGCGTGGCTCGAGCAGGCGCTGCCCGCGCTCGACGACGCGGCACGCGCATGGCTCAAGGACCGGCTCACCGAGGACCACCCGTGGCGGGCGCGGCTCGAGGCGGAGCCGGTCGAGTAGGCCTCGATGCGCCGCCTGCGGCGGCTGCTCGACCGACGGGTGGTCGCCGCCTGCGGCGGCTAGTCCGCCGCCAGCTGGCTCGGCGCGTCCACCGCGCCGCCGAAGCGCCGCTCGCGGCCGGTGTAGAGGTCGAGCGCGTGCCAGAGGTCCTCGCGCGTGAAGTCTGGCCAGAGGCGGTCGAGGAAGACCATCTCGGCGTAGGCGCCCTGCAGCGTGAGGAAGTTCGAGATGCGCTGCTCCCCCGACGAGCGGATGAACAGGTCGACGTCCGGGATGTCGGGGTTGTAGACCCGCGCGCGCACGAGCTGCCGATCGACTCCGGACGGCTTGATGCGGCCGGCCGCGACGTCCTCGGCGATCGAGCGCACCGCATCCGCGATCTCGTGCGTGCCCCCGTAGTTGACGCACATCTGCAGCGTCATCGCCCGGTTGCCCGCCGTGCGGCGCTCGGCCTCCTCGAGCTCGCGGATGACGCTCGGCCACAGCCGCGGCCGGCGGCCCGCCCAGCGCACCCGCACGCCCCACGCGTCCAGCTGGTCGCGCTGCCTGCGCAGCACGTCCTTGTTGAAGCCCATGAGGAAGCGCACCTCGTCGGGGCTCCGCTTCCAGTTCTCGGTCGAGAACGCGTAGACCGACAGGTGCGGGATGCCGACCTGCAGCGCGCCCGCGACGACGTCGAGCAGCCGCTCCTCGCCCGCGGCGTGGCCCTGGGTGCGCGTGAGCCCGCGCTGGTTCGCCCACCGGCCGTTGCCGTCCATGATGATCGCGACGTGCGCGGGGAGGCTGCCCGCCTCGTACGCCGGCGGCTGCTGGCCCGTCCAGTCGATCGGCCGCACCTCGCTCACGCGGAGCCCCGGTCGACGTGCTGGAGCGAGCGCAGGCCGCGCTCGAGGTGCCACTGCACGTAGGCGGCGACCGCGCCGGAGGCGCGCGAGCGCACGCCCGCCGGCGCCGCCTCCGCGACGGGCCAGTCGCCCGTGAGGAGCGCGCCGAGCAGCTCGAGCGTCGCCGGGTCGATGCGCAGCGCGCCCGCGGGCGCCGCGTGCTCGGCGACCATGCCGCCGAGCTGCGGCACGAACGCGCGGTGCGGGCCGGGCTCGCCGGTGACGGCGCAGTCGCCGAACGACGGCGCCCAGCCGGCGACCGACAGCGCCCGCAGCAGGTAGGAGTCGAGCGTGAGCGACGGGTCGTGCTCGGCCCGGGCGAGCGAGCGCAGCGCACCCACGAGCAGCAGGTACTGCTGGCGGGAGCCGTCCTCGTCGGTGAGCCGGTCGGCCGTCTCGACCATCGCGGTCGCGGCGGTGTACGAGCGGTAGTCGGCCACGATCACGGGCGCGTACGCGCCGAGCGTCACCGCTTGCGTGATGATGTCGAGGCTGCGCCCGACCGCGAGCTGCAGGTCGGCGACCATGAACGGCTCAAGGCGCGCACCGAACCGCGACGAGGTGCGCCGCACGCCGCGCGCGACGGCGCGCACCTTGCCGTGCTCGCGCGTGAGCAACGTGACGATGCGGTCGGCCTCCCCCAGCTGGTGGGTGCGGAGGACGACCCCTTCGTCGCGGTAGGTGGGCACGCTCAGCCGACCGGCTGCGCCCTGCGGTCGTGGATGCGCAGGCCCCGGTTGACGCCGGAGACGATCGCCTTGAGCGCTGCCGACGTCGAGCTCGGGTCGAGCCCCACGCCCCACACGACGTTGCCGGCGACGTCGAGCTCGATGTAGCACGCGGCGGTCGCGTCGGAGCCCGCGCTCATCGTGTGCTCGACGTAGTCGGTGAGCGAGACCTCGACGCCCTCCTCGCGCAGCAGCTGCAGCAGCGCGTCGATCGGGCCGTTGCCCTTCGCCGACACGTCGCGCACGCACTCGCCGTCGCGCAGCCGCGCGTGCAGCTGCGCCGAGCCCTCGTGCGACGAGGTGGTCTCGAAGGTCACGAGCTCGAACCGGCCCCACTGCTCGGCGCCGGTCACGGGGTCGCTCGGCAGGTACTCGTCGCCGAAGATGTGCCAGATCTCGTCGCTCGAGACCTCGCCCCCCTCGCTGTCGGTGCGCGCCTGCACGACGTTCGAGAACTCGATCTGCAGGCGGCGCGGCAGGTCGAGCCCGTGGTCGCTCTTCAGCAGGTAGGCGACGCCGCCCTTGCCGGACTGCGAGTTGACGCGGATGACGGCCTCGTACGTGCGGCCGACGTCCTTCGGGTCGATCGGCAGGTACGGCACCGCCCACGGCATGTCGTCGACGCTCTTGCCGGCAGCGGCGGCGTCCTCGGCCATCCGCTCGAAGCCCTTCTTGATCGCGTCCTGGTGCGAGCCGGAGAACGCGGTGTAGACGAGGTCGCCCGCCCAGGGGCTGCGCTCGTGCACCTTGAGCTGGTTGCAGTGCTCCGCGACGCGGCGGATGCCGTCGAGGTCGGAGAAGTCGATCTCGGGGTCGATGCCCTGCGTGAGCAGGTTGAGGCCGAGCGCGACGAGGTCGACGTTGCCGGTGCGCTCGCCGTTGCCGAACAGGCAGCCCTCGATGCGGTCGGCGCCGGCCATGTAGCCGAGCTCGGCGGCGGCGACGCCCGTGCCGCGGTCGTTGTGCGGGTGGAGCGACAGGATGACCGACTCGCGGCGCGCGAGGTTGCGGTGCATCCACTCGATCGAGTCGGCGTAGACGTTGGGCGTCGACATCTCGACCGTCGAGGGCAGGTTGATGATCACGGGGCGCTCGGGCCGCGCGTCGAACGTCTCGATGATCGCGTTGCACACCTCGAGCGCGTAGTCGAGCTCGGTGCCCGTGTACGACTCGGGGCTGTACTCGTAGAAGACCTGCGTCGACTCGAGCATGCCCTCGAGCTCGAGGCACAGCTTCGCGCCGTCGACCGCGATCTGCTTCACGCCCTCGCGGTCGGAGCGGAAGACCACGTCGCGCTGCAGCACGCTCGTGGAGTTGTAGATGTGCACGATCGCCTGCTTCGCGCCGTCGATCGCCTCGAAGGTGCGGCGGATGAGGTGGTCACGGCACTGCGTGAGCACCTGGATCGTGACGTCGTCGGGGATCAGCTGCTCGTCGACGAGCTTGCGCACGAAGTCGAAGTCGAGCTGGCTCGCCGAGGGGAACCCGACCTCGATCTCCTTGTACCCCATGCGCACGAGCAGCTGGAACATCGCGAGCTTGCGGTCGGGCGTCATCGGGTCGATGAGCGCCTGGTTCCCGTCGCGCAGATCGACGGCGCACCAGCGGGGCGCGCGCTCGATGCGCTTCGAGGGCCACGTGCGATCGGGCAGCTCGACCCTGATCTGCTCGTGGTACGGCGTGTACCGGTGGGCCGGCATCCCGGACGGCTGCTGCATGTTCTTCATCGGTCGCTCCTGTCGCTTGCTCCTGAGTCCGGGCAGGACAGCCTCCGCGACGAGGAAGCCCGGTGTCAGGCCTCGCCGCGGCGACGAAGGAGCAGCACGCTCTGCATGGCTCAAGACTACACCCGCCGTCGGTGTCGCAGCCGGAACGCGACGCGCGCTCGTGCTCCGACGCTCGGGCTCACGCGGGCAGGCGCTCCTCGAGCATCGCCGCGAGCAGGTCGGGCCGCTGGAGCGGCAGGCCGTGGCCGACCCCCTCGACGATGCGCAGCTCGCTGCCGGGGTGCGCCGCGTGCAGCAGCCTCGCCGAGGCGCGCATCATCGGGCGCTCGCGCGAGCCCGCCAGGATGAGCGCGCGACCGCTGCGACCCCACCCCGGTGGCGGCGTGAAGCGCACGTTCTCCCCCACGCTCCCGAGCAGCGTGGCGCGCGAGATCGCAGCGCTCTCGGCGATGTACTCGGGCAGCAGCGACTCCGGCACGAACAGCTCCCTCGCCTGCAGCCGCGCGAACCGCGGCACGCGGGCGAGCGGCGCCGCGGCACCGAGCAGGGCGAGCATCGGCCCCGGCAGGGCCAGCGGCTTCGCCTGCGCGCTCACGACGACCGCGTCGCCGACGAGCTCGGGCCGTCGCGCGGCGAGCAGCACGGCGAGCTGCGCGCCGAGCGAGAAGCCCACGACCGTCGCACCGCCCGGCGCTCGATCCTCAAGCAGCGCCGCGATCCCGTCGAGCGTCTCGTCGTGCGAGCGGTAGTCGGCGGATGCGCTGCGCCCGTGCCCGGGGAGGTCCGGCACGAGGGCGCGCACCGGTCGCCGCAGCGCGGCGAGCGTCGGCCGCCACATCCAGCCGCTCACGCCGCCGCCGTGGAGCAGGAGCAGCGGTGCGCCCGACGCGGGGCCTGACTCGTCGAGGTGCATGCCCCCGATCCTCTCAAGCCGGGGGCGCGGGCCGGCCGGCTCCGCGCATCCGTCGACCCCGTCGGCCCCGCTACGCGCGCTCGCCCACGAGCCCGTGCTCGTAGGCGAACACGACGAGCTGCACGCGGTCGCGCAGCCCGAGCTTGCCGAGCACGCGCGAGACGTGCGTCTTGACGGTCGCCTCCGAGACGAACTCGCTGCGCGCGATCTCGGTGTTCGACAGGCCCT
Organism: Agrococcus sp. HG114; assembly: GCF_024723325.1. Classification (GTDB taxonomy): domain Bacteria; phylum Actinomycetota; class Actinomycetes; order Actinomycetales; family Microbacteriaceae; genus Agrococcus. The sequence goes on along the minus strand of NZ_JANQCH010000022.1, from coordinate 14,341 downwards.
TCGCGGCGAGCGCGAAGATCTGCCGCTCGCGGTCCGTGAGGGCGCCGAACGCGCTCGGCGCCGACCGCGGCTGCCGGCCGAACGCCTTGAAGAGCTCGCGCGTCGCGCTCGCGGCGACGACCTCGTTGCCCGCGTGCACCGTGCGGATCGCGGCGAGCACGAGCTCGGGCTCGGCGTCCTTGAGGATGAAGCCCGAGGCGCCCGCGCGGATCGCGCGCGCTGCCGCCTCGTCGAGGTCGAAGGTCGTGAGCACGACGACGCGCGTGGCCGGTCGTGCGCGCACGATGCGGTCGGTCGCCGAGATGCCGTCGAGCACCGGCATGCGCACGTCCATGAGCACGACGTCGGGCTGCTGCTCGTCGGCGAGGCGCACCGCCTGCGCGCCGTCGGCCGCCTCGCCGACGCACTGCAGGTCGGGCTGGGAGTCGACGAGCATGCGGATGCCGCTGCGGAACAGCGCCTGGTCGTCGACGATGAGCACCCGGATCATGCGAGCCCCGCCGGGAACGCCGCGCGCACGCGGAACCAGGGGCCCTCGATGCCCGTCCACAGCCCGCCGCCCGCGAGGCGGGCGCGCTCGTGCATGCCCCGCACCCCGTGCCCGGCCGGCCCGGGGGCCGCGAGCAGCCGGTTGTGCACGTCGATCACGATGCCGGGGCCCGCGGCGCGCAGGCGCACGTGCACGGGCTGCGCGCGGTCGCCGTGCCGGAGCGCGTTCGTGAGCGCCTCCTGCAGGATGCGGTACGCGGCGATGTCGGCCGTGCGCGGCAGCGGCGGGCTCCCGCCGATGCGCTCGAGCCGCACGTGGAGGCCGCTCCCCCGCATGCGCTCGACGAGCGCGTCGGCGTCGTCGAGGGACGCGACGGGATCGGGCGCCTGGCTGTGGCGCAGCTGCGCGAGGAGCAGCCGCACGTCGCCGAGCGCCTGCTTCGCGGTGCCCGCGATCGTCTCGAGCGTCCGATCCTTGACCGCCGCGTCGGCGGTGTAGCGCGCACCGTTCGCCTGCGCGATGACGACCGCGAGCGAGTGCGCGACGACGTCGTGCATGTCGCGCGCGAGCGCGGCGCGCTCCTCCTGCTCGTCGGCGCGCCGCGTCGAGACCTGCGCGACCTCGACGGCGGCCTCGGTGCGCGCGACCGCCGAGACGCCCCAGCCGACGAGGATCGTCATCGAGAACAGCAGCATCGGCGGCACCCACAGCACGAGGAGCGGGCGGAGCCCGGCCGGCATGGGCACGGGTTCGCCGGGCGCGAGGTTCATGAAGCCGCCTGTGCCGAGCACCCAGTAGGCGGCGAGGAACGACGCGACGAGGGCGATGCCGGCCGCCGCGAGCCGGCCGGGCCAGCGCGAGAAGCGCCCCGCCGAGTAGAGCGGCACGAGCACCGCGAACCACATGGGGAACAGCGGCGCGCCGACCGCGACGTGGACGGCGGCGAGCAGCGTGAGCCCCGCGAGCGCGAGCAGGGGCCAGCGGCGCCGTACGAGGATCGCCGCGACGAGCGCCGCCGTGACGACCGCTGCGAGCAGCCAGTGCCAGCCCCAGCTGGGCATCACTGCGCCGAGCAGGAGCGTCGGCAGCACGAGCATCGCGAGCGTCACCCCTGCGACGATCCCGTCGGTCACGAGCGTGCTGCGATCGAGCGCGGGCCGCGGCGCCGGGGCCGGCGCGAGCGGCGCGGCGGGCGCGAGGGGTGCGGCGATCACGCCTGCCAGCGTATGGCGGGTGCCGGATGCGCCGTGGCCGTCGGGCGCCGAATCATCCGCTGGGCGGAGGGCCGCCGGTCACCGCGCGGCGCCCCGCCCGGCAGCACCCGCGCACACCGGCGCTCGTCACGCAGCAAGGACGCGCCGGGTGCACGAAACGCAGCAAGGCCCAGCGGTCCCGCGCCATGCAGCAAGGCCCAGCCGGTCGCGCGTCACGCAGCAAGGCCCAGCCGGTCATGCGCCACGCAGCAAGGATCCAGCCGCTCGTGCAGCAGGAGGCTCCTTGCTCCGTGACGCTGGCCGACCGCGGTCGCCGGGCTCAGAAGCCGAAGCGACCCAGCTGCTTCGGGTCGCCCTGCCACTCCTTCGCGACCTTGACGCGCAGGTCGAGGTGCACCTGCGTGCCGACGATCCGCTCGATCTCGGCCCGCGCATCCGCCCCCACCTGCCGCAGGCGCGAACCGCCCCTGCCGATGATGATGCCCTTCTGGCTGTCGCGCTCGACCCAGAGGTTCGCGTACACGTCGGTGAGGTCGCGGTCCTCGCGGCGCACGATGTCGTCGATCGTCACCATGATCGAGTGCGGGAGCTCGTCGCGCACGCCCTCGAGCGCGGCCTCGCGGACGAGCTCGGCGATGCGCACCGACAGCGGCTCCTCGGTGGTCGTCTCTGCCTCGTAGAGCGGCGGCCCCTCGGGCAGCAGCCCGACGAGCGCGTCGACGAGCACGTCGAGCTGGGTGCCCGCGATCGACGAGAGCGGCACGACCGCATCCCAGTCGCGCAGCTCGGAGACGGCGAGGAGCTGCTGGGCCACGCGCTCCTTCGAGGCCGCGTCGGTCTTCGTCACCACCGCGACCTTCTTCGCGCGCGGGAAGCCCTCGAGCTGCTGGTCGATGAAGCGGTCGCCCGGCCCGAGCGGCTCGTCGGCCGGCACGCACAGGCAGATCACGTCGACGTCGCCGAGGGTCGTCTGCACGACCGCGTTCAGGCGCTTGCCGAGCAGCGTGCGGGGCTTGTGCATGCCGGGGGTGTCGACGATCACGAGCTGCGCGTCGTCGCGGTGCACGACGCCGCGGATCGCGTGGCGCGTGGTCTGCGGCTTCGACGACGTGATCGCGATCTTCTCGCCCACGAGCGCGTTCATCAGGGTCGACTTGCCCGCGTTCGGACGACCGACGAAGGTCACGAAGCCGCTGCGGTGCTGGGTGGTGTCGGTCATGTCTCGGCCTCCGCCTCGGTCAGCGTCTCGACGGTGCGCGAGACCTCCATCTCGCCCGCGTTGCGGCCGCGGCCGTCGAGCGAGCGCACCTCGATCCGCAGCCCGTGCACGTGCACGACGTCGCCCACCTCGGTGATCCGCCCGAGCTGCTTCTGCACGAGGCCGCCGACCGTGTCGACCTCCTCGTCGTCGAGCGTGAGGTCGAACAGGTCGCCGAGCTCGTCGATCTGCAGCCGCGCCGAGACCCGCCAGCGGCCCTCGCCCACCTCGACGATCTCGCTGCGCCCGCGGTCGTGCTCGTCGTGGATCTCGCCCACGAGCTCCTCCACGAGGTCCTCGAGCGTCACGAGCCCCGCGATGCCGCCGTACTCGTCGACGACCATCGCGACGTGCACGCGCTCGGCCTGCATGAGCGCGAGCGTGTCGTCCGCCTTCTTCGACTCGGGCACGAGCAGCGCGGGCCGGGCGAGCTCCGCGGCGGTCTCGGATGCGTCGGGCCGCCACGTGCGGGAGCGGACGACGTCGCGCAGGTACAGGATCCCCTCGACCTCGTCGGTCGACTCGCCCACGACCGGCATGCGAGAGAGCCCGTTGTCGAGGAACTGCCGCAGTGCGTCCTGCGCCGAGGTGTCGCGCTCGACGACGATCATGTCGGGCCGCGGCACCATCACCTCGCGCACGAGCGTCTCGTTGAACTCGAAGATCGAGTGGATGAGCTCGCGATCGTCGTCCTCGAGCACGTCGCTCTCGGCTGCGGCGTCGACCATCGACAGCAGCTGCGCCTCGGTCGCGAACGCCGTCTCGCGCTGGCGCCCGGGCGTCACCTTCTCGCCGACCGTGGCGACGAGCAGCGCGACCGGCCCCATGAGCACCCGCCAGAAGCGGAGGAAGGGGGCGGATGCGCGCAGCAGGCCGACGGCGTGGGTGCGGCCCACGGCCCGCGGGCTCGTGCCGACGAGCACGAACGAGACGACGATCATGACGCCCGCGGCGATGAGCAGCGTCACCCGCCAGTCGGTGACGAGCGAGTCGACGGCGAGGGTGATGAGGACGGCGGCGATCGTCTCGCACATGATGCGGCCGAACTGCAGGGTCATCACGTGGCCGCGGAGGTCGTCGGCGATCGCGAGCATCGCGCGGCCGTGCCGCGCGGTCGCGGCGGCCTCCTGCAGCTCGGCGCGCGAGACGACGCCGAGCGCCGCGTCGCACGCCGCGAGCCACGCGCCGAAGCCGATCAGCAGCGCCGCGACGACGAACAGGACGATCTCGAACATCAGGCGGTGCGGCCCGGCGTCCCCGCATCGGCCGCCTCGAAGTCGGCCAGCAGCCGGTCCTGCAGCTCGAACATCTCGTCGCGCTCCGCCGGCTCGGCGTGGTCGAAGCCGAGCAGGTGCAGCAGGCCGTGGGTCGTGAGCAGGCGCAGCTCCGTCATGAGCGAATGGCCCGCCTCGAGCGCCTGCTGCTGCGCGACCTCGGGGCACAGCACGATGTCGCCGAGGAGGCCCGCGGGCGCGGGCTGGTCGTGCGTGCCGGGCCGCAGCTCGTCCATCGGGAAGGAGAGCACGTCGGTCGGGCCGGGCTCGTCCATCCACTGCACGTGCAGCTGCTCCATCGCGGCGACGTCGACGAGCACGACGGAGACGTCGGCGTCGGGGTGCACGAAGAGCTTCTCGAGGTGGTGCGCGAGCAGCCGCACGAGCTGCGGCTCGTCGACGGATGCCCCCGTCTCGTTGAGCAGGTCGATCGCCATCAGCGTCCCCGCCTCGAGTGGTGCGACTGCTGGCCCTGGCGCGCCTGGCGCGCCATCACCCGCTGATCATGGGCGGTGTAGGCGTCGACGATCTCGCCGACGAGCGTGTGGCGCACGACGTCGGCGCTCGTGAGCATGGCGAAGCGGATGTCGTCGATCCTGCCGAGCACCTGCTGCGCGACCTGGAGGCCCGAGGTGCCGGCGGGCAGGTCGACCTGCGTCGCATCACCGGTGACGACCATCTTCGAGCCGAAGCCGAGCCGCGTCAGGAACATCTTCATCTGCTCGGGCGTCGTGTTCTGCGCCTCGTCGAGCACGATGAACGAGTCGTTGAGCGTGCGGCCGCGCATGTAGGCGAGCGGGGCGACCTCGACGACGCCGGTCGCGAGCAGCTTCGGGACGAGCTCGGGGTCCATCATCTCGTTGAGCGCGTCGTAGAGCGGCCGCAGGTACGGGTCGATCTTGTCGGTGAGCGTGCCGGGCAGGAAGCCGAGCCGCTCGCCCGCCTCGACCGCGGGGCGCGTGAGGATGATGCGGTTGACCTCCTTGCGGTGCAGGGCCTGCACCGCCTTGGCCATCGCGAGGTAGGTCTTGCCGGTGCCGGCCGGCCCGATGCCGAACACGATCGTGTGCGTGTCGATCGCGTCGACGTACGCGCGCTGGCCCTCCGTCTTCGCCCGGATCGACTTGCCGCGGCTCGTGAGGATCACCTCGCCGATCGCGTCGGCGAGGCTGCGCGAGGTGTCCTGCCGGAGGATGCGGCTGCCCTCGGAGACCTCGGCGTGGCTGAGGGCGGTGCCCTGCCGGACGAGGTCGACGAGCTCCTGCACGAGCCGGCCGGCGACCTCGACGTCGTGCTCGGGCCCCTCGAGCGTCACGAGGTTGCCGCGCACGGCCACGCGCACGTCGGGGTGCTCGTGCTCGAGCCGCGTGAGCAGCCGGTCCTGCGGCCCGAGCAGCCGCACCATCTCGATGCCGTCGATCTCGATCGACTGTGATGCGTCAGGCAAGCGTGCCCTCTCCCAGTGAGCCGGCGAGCACGTGCGCGTGCGCGTGGAAGACGGTCTGGCCAGCCAGCTCGCCGGTGTTGAACACGAGGCGGAAGTCGCCCTCGGCGCGCTCGCGCGCGATCGCCTGCGCCGCGCGCACCATCTCGGCCATGAGGTCGGGGTCGCCCGCGGCGAGCTCGACCACGTCGCGGTACTGCGCGGTCTTCGGCACCACGAGCACGTGCATGGGCGCCTGCGGGTTGATGTCGGTGAAGGCGATGATCCGGTCGGTCTCGAGCACGATCTCGGCGGGGATCTCGCGAGCGATGATCCGCTCGAACACGGTGGGCTCAGCCATGGCAGTCAGCCTACCCGCGCGCGGCTCACCAGCGCCCGAGCCGCATCGAGAGCGCCGAGATCGCCGCGAGGCCCGCGGTCGAGGTGCGCAGCACGTGGTCGCCCATGCGCGCGCGCACCGCGCCGGCGGCCTCGAGCCGCTCGAGCTCGCCCGGGTCGATGCCGCCCTCGGGCCCGACCACGAGCAGCACGTCGCCCGCGAGCGGCACGGCGCTGAGCGGCTCGGGCGCCGCGGGATCGAGCACGAGCAGCGTCCACTCGTCCGCGAGCCGCGCGAGCCCCTCGGTGTCGACCGCGTCGGTCACCTCCGGCAGCCGCGGCCGGATCGCCTGCTTGCCGGCCTCGCGGACGATGCGCCGCCAGCGCTCGAGCGCCTTGTCCCCGCGCTCCCCCTTCCACTGCACGACGCTGCGCCTCGCCTGCCACGGCACGATCGCGTCGACGCCGAGCTCGGTCGACGCCTGCACTGCGAGCTCGGCGCGGTCGCCCTTCGCGAGCGCCTGCGCGAGCGCGATGCGCGGGCTCGGCTCCGGCGTGGTCTCGACGCGCTGCAGCACGACGTCGACGCGGTCGCGCTCCGCGTGGTCGATCACGCCCTCGGCGAGCGTGCCGCGGCCGTCGCTCACGAGCACGCGCTCCCCGCGCCGCATCCGGGAGACGACCGCGGCGTGGTGCGCCTCCTCGCCCTCGAGCGTCACGACGGCGCCCGGCTCGGCGCCCCCGAGCGCGTCGTGCCAGTAGCAGTGGGCCATCAGAGCCGCAGTCGGTCGCGCATCTTCGCGAACAGGCCCTGCTTGAACTGGGCGAGCTGCGGCGCGGGCGCCTTCGTGCGCTCGCGCAGCTCGCGCAGCAGCTCCTCGGTGCGCCGGTCGACGCGCTGCGGCGTCACGACCTGCACGCCGAGCTTGAGGTCGCCGCGGCCGGAGCCGCGGAGCCGGGTGACGCCGCGCTCGCCGATCGTGATGACGTCGCCCGACTGCGTGCCCGGGCGCACCTCGACGTCGACCGGCCCGTCGAGGCTCTCGATCGTGCTGCGGGCGCCGAGCGCCGCGTCGGAGATCGACACCTCGAGCGTGCCGAGCAGGTCGTCGCCCGAGCGGGAGAAGACGTCGTGGTGCCGCACGTTGATCTCGAGGTAGAGCGTGCCCGCGGGGCCGCCCGCCTCGCCGACCTCGCCCTGGCCCGGTAGCTGGATCCGGAGGCCGGTGTCGACGCCCGCGGGGATGTCGACCGGGATGGTGCGCTCGGCGCGCACGCGCCCGTGCCCGGCGCACGTGGGGCACGGCTCGGGGATGACGCTGCCGTAGCCCTGGCATGCCGCGCACGGCTGCGTGGTGACGACGTTGCCGAGCAGCGAGCGCACCTGCCGCTGGACGTGGCCGGAGCCGCCGCACATGCTGCAGCGCTGCTCGCTCGTGCCCGGGGCCGTGCACCTGCCGTCGCACGTCTCGCACAGCACCGCCGTCTGCACGCGCAGCTCGCGGTGCACGCCGAAGATGACGTCCGCGAGGTCGAGGTCGACGCGCAGCAGGCTGTCCTGGCCGGGCTGGCGCCGCGACCGGGGCGCTGCCGAGCGGCCGCCGCCGAAGAACTGCTCGAAGATGTCGCCGAAGCCGAAGGTGCCGCCGCCGAACGCGGGGCCGCGGTCGTACTCCGCGCGCGACTGCGGGTCGCCGAGCACGTCGTACGCGTGCGTGACGTCCTTGAACCGCTCCGCCGCCTCGCCGCTCGGGTTCACGTCGGGGTGCAGCTCGCGCGCGAGCCGCCGGTACGCCTTCTTGATCTCGTCCTGCGAGGCGCCGCGGTCGACGCCCAGGGTCTCGTAGTGGTCGCTCACTCAATCCTCGCTCAGCAGCCGCGTGAGGTAGCGCGCCACTGCGCGCACCGCGGCCATGTTCCCTGCGTAGTCCATCCTGGTCGGGCCCAGCACGCCCACGTGGCCCTCGCTGCCATCGGCGCTGTACGTCGATGCCACGACGGCCGCCTCCCCCAGCGGTCCCGAGAGCTCCCGGCCGATGCGGGTCGCCACCTCGCCCTCGGACCCCATCTCGTCGAAGAGGCGCAGCAGCGTGACCTGCTCCTCGATCGCGTCGAGCACGGGCGTCACCGTGCCGTGGAAGTCGCGCTCCTCGCGCACGAGGTTCGCGGCGCCCGCCATCACGATCCGGTCGCCGCCCGCGCCCTGCAGCATCTCGCTGAGCGCGTGCGCGACCGCGCCCGTCGCGGCGCTCAGCGAGGCGGGGGCGGATGCGGCGGCGTCGGCGAGGCGCTGGACGGCGTCGGCGGGTCCGAGCTCGGCGATCGTCTCGGTGAAGGCTCGGCCGAGCGCGGTCGCCTGCTCGGGGTCGAGTCGCTGGCCGGCGTCGAGCACGCGCTGCTCGACGCGACCGGAGTCGAGGATGAGCACGGCGAGCAGCTTCGACTCGCTCACGGCGACGAGCTCGACGCGGCGCACGACGCCCGGGCGTCGCAGCGGCACCTGCACGAGGGCGACCTGGTTCGTGAGCGACGAGAGCAGCCTCGCGGTGCGGGCGAGCACGTCGTCGCGATCGACGGACTCGTCGAGGAACCGCGCGATCGCGTGGCGCTGGGCGGGCGTGAGCGGCTGCATGCGCTGCAGCCGGTCGACGAAGACGCGGTATCCCTTGTCGGTCGGCACGCGGCCCGACGACGTGTGCGGCGCGACGATGAGCTCCTCCTCCTCGAGGAGCGCCATGTCGTTGCGGATCGTGGCGGCGGAGACGCCGAACGCGTGCCGCTCGACGATGGACTTCGAGCCGACCGGCTCGCGCAGCGCGACGTAGTCCTCCACGATCGCGCGAAGGACCTCGAGCCCGCGATCCGAGACCATCCCGCGCTCCTCTCCCCGAATGCACCGCGCTCGCCGAGGCCCTGGCACTCTCGACGGCTGACTGCCAATGGTACCGCGCCGCGCCGAGGGCCACCTATCACCCGTTCCCCAGCCTGCCGGGAGCACAATGGCGATGCGCGATGTCCCGCTCCCCGCGTGGACCCTTCACGAAAGGCACCGTCATGTCAGATCCCAACGTGCCCCGCCCGGACGAACGGCGCGACCCGGCGGACCAGCCCGTCGAGGGCTTCTCGGTCACGCACGAGCAGCACGCGGCTCCGAGCGCTCCGGCCGCGCCCGGGCTCGGCGAGCCCGCGCGGCCGTTCTCCTCCCCCGCGTCCGACCCGGTGGTGGGCGCCCCCGGTCAGCCGGCGTTCAGCTCCGGCGCGGGCTCGGCGCCCGGCCAGGAGTGGCAGCAGGGGCAGCACGACCCGCAGGGCAGCCCGATCCCCGGCTCGGACGCGCCCGGCGCCGACCAGTACCGGCCCGGCGGCCAGCCCGGCGCGCCCTTCGGCCAGCAGCCGTCGTCGGCTCCCTACGGGCAGCAGCCGCCCTATGGGCAGCAGCAGCCCTACGCGCAGCAGCAGGGCTACGGCGAGCAGCAGGGCTACGCGCAGCCCGGGAGCGCGCCGAGCTACGGCGCCCCGCAGTACGGCGCTCCCCAGTACGGGGCACCCGGGCAGCCGCAGTACGCCGCGGGGGCGCCGATGTCGCCGGTCGACGAGAAGAACGCCGGCATGTGGGGACACCTCTCGGGCCTCTCGACGATCGTCACGGGCGGCTGGGGGGGCTGGATCGGCCCGCTCATCGTGTTCCTCATGTACAAGGACCGCAGCGCCTTCGCGCGGCAGGAGTCGAAGGAGGCGCTGAACTTCGGCATCTTCATGACGATCCTCACGATCGGCCTCATCGTCGTCGGCTCGATCCTGTCGATCGTCGGCATCGGGTTCCTGCTGCTCGCGCTGTGGTGGGTCCCGGGCCTCCTGCAGGTGATCTTCTCGATCATCGGCGCGATGCGCGTCAACAACGGCGGCTCGTACCGCTACCCGTTCAACTGGCGGCTCGTGAAGTAGCCCTCACGGGAGCAGCCGTCGCACGACGGCATCGGCCAGCAGCCGCCCTCGCAGCGTCGGGACCACCCGTCCGGCGAGGGCGGCTCTGCCGTCCACGAGGCCCTCGGCGACGAGCCCCGCGACCGCCCGGCGCCCCTCGGGCTCGAGCACGTCGATCGCGAGCCCCTCGGCGATGCGCGACTCGAGCAGCACGCGCTCGACGCGTCGCGTCTCGGCGTCGAGCACTTCGCGCGCGAGCGCCGGCGAGCGCCCGGCGACCAACCGGTCGCGGTAGGCGGCCGGGTGCTTCACGTTCCACCAGCGCACGCCGCCGACGTGGCTGTGCGCGCCCGGGCCGAAGCCCCACCAGTCATGCCCCCGCCAGTACGCGAGGTTGTGGCGCGCGATCCGATCGCCGCGCGCCCAGTTGGAAACCTCGTACCAGGTGTAGCCCGCAGCGCCGAGCGTCGCATCCGCCGCCTCGTACATCGCCGCCTGCAGGTCGTCGTCGGGCGCGGCGAGCTCGCCGCGGCGGATGCGCCGGGCGAGGGCCGTGCCCTCCTCGACGATGAGCGCGTAGGCCGAGACGTGGTCGGGCGCCATCGCGACCGCGGCGTCGAGCGAGCGCTGCCAGTCGGCGAGCGATTCGCCGGGCGCGCCGTAGATGAGGTCGAGGCTCACCTCGAGCCCCGCCGCGCGCGCCCACTCGACGACCTGCGGCACGCGCGCGGGGTCGTGCGTGCGGTCCAGCGCGGCGAGCACGTGGGGCACCGCCGACTGCATGCCGAACGACACGCGCGTGACGCCGCCCGCGCGCAGCTGGGCGAGCCCCGCGGCGTCGATCGAGTCGGGATTCGCCTCGACCGTGACCTCCGCGCCGTCGGCGAGGCCGAACGCATCCGTCACCCCTCGCAGCATCGTGACGAGGTCGGCGGCGGGCAGGAGCGTCGGCGTCCCGCCGCCGAAGAAGACGGTCTGCATGGGCCGGAGCGGCCCGAGCTCGCCGAGCACCTCGCGCGCGAGCCGGATCTCGGCGGCGACGTCGCCCGGGTAGCCCGCACGCGTCGCGCCGCGCAGCTCGTCGGCGGTGTAGGTGTTGAAGTCGCAGTAGCCGCACCGCACCGAGCAGAACGGCACGTGGATGTACGCGCCGAACGGGCCGTCGGCCGGGGTGCCCTCCGGCAGCCGCCCGTCGCCCGGGGCGGTCTCGCCCTCCGGCAGCCGGCCCACGGTCAGCGGACGTCGATCGACCGCAGGACGTCCATGTAGCGGTCGTGGTACTTCGCGCGCTGCGCCCTCGCGATCGGCGCGCCGAGCTTCGACCACCACCGGGCGTTGCGCACGATCGCGCGGAAGTGCAGGAAGACGGTCTCGTCGTCGGCGAGCTCGATCGTGAAGCGCTCCTCGCCCGCCTCGGGGTGGCCGTCGAGGGTGCCGAGGATGACGCCGTGGCTCGACGCCTCCTCCTCGACCGCGATGACGCGCATGGGGGCGTGGATCGTGAGCCCGGCGAACCGCACGCGCTGGTCGACGGAGTCGCCGGGCTGCAGGAACGGCTCGCCGTCGGGGCCGAAGTCCTGCTGCGGCTCGATGCTCGCGGCGCGCGTCGCCTCGCCGTCGGCGAACCCGACCGGGCGGTAGACGGTGCCCTCCTCGGTGCCGACGACCTCCACCTCGATGCCCGAGAGCCGCTGCACCTTCCAGGTGCGCAGCGCCGCGACCGCCGCGTCGAAGCGCGGGCGGCCGTGGCCGATGCGGGCGCGCCGCTGCACGACCTCGAAGCCCTTCGGCGGGAAGCGGCTGAAGTCGAAGTGCGCCGTCGCGCCCACCGCGCCGTAGTTCGTCGCGCGATCGCGGATGGGGATCACTTCGCCTCCTTCTTCGTCTCGCCGGTCGAGAGGGCGGCGATGAACGCCTCCTGGGGCACCTCGACGCGGCCGACCATCTTCATGCGCTTCTTGCCCTCCTTCTGCTTCTCGAGCAGCTTGCGCTTGCGCGTGATGTCGCCGCCGTAGCACTTCGCGAGCACGTCCTTGCGGATCGCGCGGATCGTCTCGCGGGCGATGATGCGGGCGCCGACGGCGGCCTGGATGGGCACCTCGAACTGCTGGCGCGGGATGAGGTCCTTGAGCTTGCCCGCCATGAGCACGCCGTACGCGTACGCCTTGTCGCGGTGCACGATCGCGCTGAACGCATCGACCTGCTCGCCCTGCAGCAGGATGTCGACCTTCACGAGGTCGCCCTCCTGCTCGCCGTCGAGCTCGTAGTCGAGCGAGGCGTAGCCCTGGGTGCGCGACTTCAGCTGGTCGAAGAAGTCGAAGACGATCTCGCCGAGCGGCAGCCGGTAGCGCAGCTCGACGCGGTCCTCCGAGAGGTACTCCATGCCGCCGAGCGTGCCGCGGCGCGACTGGCACAGCTCCATGATCGCGCCGACGTAGTCCTTGGGCGCGAGGATCGTGGCGCGCACCATCGGCTCGACGACCGAGTGGATCTTCCCCTCCGGGAACTCGCTCGGATTGGTGACGGTGTGCACCTGGCGGTCCTCGGTCTGCACCTCGTAGACGACGCTCGGCGCCGTCGCGATGAGGTCGAGGTTGAACTCGCGCTCGAGCCGCTCGGTGATGATCTCGAGGTGCAGGAGCCCGAGGAACCCGCACCGGAACCCGAACCCGAGCGCGACCGAGGTCTCCGGCTCGTAGACGAGCGCCGCATCCGACAGCTTGAGCTTGTCGAGCGCCTCGCGGAGCACGGGGTAGTCGCTGCCGTCGATCGGGTAGAGGCCCGAGAAGACCATGGGCTTCGGGTCGGCGTAGCCCTTGAGGGGCTCGGTCGCCGGGCTCTTCTGGCTCGTGACGGTGTCGCCGACCTTCGACTGGCGCACGTCCTTCACGCCCGTGATGAGGTAGCCGACCTCGCCGGCGCCGAGGCCCTTCGCGGGGTGCGGCTCGGGGCTCGAGACGCCGATCTCGAGCAGCTCGTGGCGCGCACCGGTCGACATCATCTGGATCTGCTCGCGCGGCCGCAGCATGCCGTCGACCATGCGCACGTAGGTGACGACGCCGCGGTAGGCGTCGTAGACGGAGTCGAAGATCATCGCGCGGGCCGGCCCGTCGACGTCGCCGACCGGCGCGGGCACGGTGCGCACGACGCGGTCGAGCAGCGCGTCGACGCCGACGCCCGTCTTGCCGCTCACGCGCAGCACGTCGTCGGGGTCGCCGCCGATGAGGCCCGCGATCTCGGCAGCGAACTTGTCGGGGTCGGCGGCCGGCAGGTCGATCTTGTTGAGCACCGGGATGATCTCGAGATCGTTGTCCATCGCGAGGTAGAGGTTCGCGAGCGTCTGCGCCTCGATGCCCTGCGCGGCGTCGACGAGCAGGATCGCGCCCTCGCACGCGGCGAGCGAGCGGCTCACCTCGTAGGTGAAGTCGACGTGGCCCGGGGTGTCGATCATGTTGAGCGCGTACGTCTGCCCGTCGACCTCCCACGGCATGCGCACGGCCTGCGACTTGATCGTGATGCCGCGCTCGCGCTCGATGTCCATGCGGTCGAGGTACTGCGCGCGCATCGAGCGGTCGTCGACGACGCCCGTGAGCTGCAGCATGCGGTCGGCGAGGGTCGACTTGCCGTGGTCGATGTGCGCGATGATGCAGAAGTTGCGGATGCTCGCGGGATCGGTCGAGGCAGGCTCGAGTGCCTTGGTCGCTCTGGGGCTCACGGGTCCTTCTCGATGGGATGGTTCGCGGTGGGGTTCGGAACGACCCATTGTCCCACAGCGGATGCGTCGGGCCGCGTTGCGAGCGCCGCGCGACCGCTGGTAGCATCGTTCGTTGGCTTCCCCTTCTTCTGCGCGCCCGTCGCGCGAGGGCGGGTCGCGGCGGGGCTCACGGGAGCGCAAGCCGCCGCCAACCATCTTCGATCAAGAACAGGACCCCACGTGGCGAACATCAAGTCGCAGATCAAGCGCATCCTCACCAACCAGAAGGCGACCGACCGCAACCGCGCGGTCAAGAGCGAGCTGAAGACCGCCATCCGCGAGGCCAAGAAGGCCATCGCCGCCGGCGACAAGGCTGTGGCGCAGGAGAAGGTCGCGCTCGCGACGCGCAAGCTCGACAAGGCCGTCTCGAAGGGCGTCATCCACAAGAACCAGGCCGCGAACCGCAAGTCGTCGATCGCGAAGCAGGTCGCCGCGCTCTGATCCGAGCCGAACTCGCGAAGGCGGGGGCCCCCGATGGGGCTCCCGCCTTCGTCGTCCCGCCGCCGCACCGGCCGCCAGTGCACGCCCGCGCGTCCACTCCCCCGGCTGAGTGGCGGCTCCGGCGCCTGAGGGGCGCCTCCCGCGCTTGAGTGGCGGCTCCCGCGCCTGAGGGGCGCCCCCCGCGCCCGAGCGGCGGCATCCGCGCCTGAGTGGCGGCATCCGCG
>NZ_JANQCH010000229.1 GCF_024723325.1 Agrococcus sp. HG114 | reverse complement strand
CGAGCAGCTTGATGCGCTCGCCGTCGACGATCGCGTGGGCACCGGGCTCGGGCGTCACCCCGCGCCACCGGTTGAGCACCGCGGGCGCGGTGCGCGTCAGGTCGAGCGCGCCGTCGGCGAGCGTGAGCTTCGGCGCGAACGTCGGCGCGCCCGTCTGCGGCTCGAACGCGGCGGTGCCGGCCTCGATCTCGCGCACCGCGTCGGCGAGCTCGTGCGCGCCGACCTCGGCGAGCTCGGCGAGCAGCTCGCCCGCGGTCGCGCCCTCGGGGATCGGCGTCTCCCGCACGCGCACGAGCGGGCCGGCATCGAGCTCCTCGACGAGCCGGAACACGCTCACGCCCGTGACGCCGTGCCCGTCGATGAGGGCGCGCTGCACGGGCGCGGCCCCGCGGTAGTCGGGCAGCACCGAGAAGTGCAGGTTGATCCAGGCGTGCCGCGGCCGCGACAGCAGGGGCTCGCGCACGAGCCCCCCGTACGCGACGACGACGCCGAGCTCCGGCTCGAGCGCGGCGATGCGCTCGGTCGCGCCCGCGTCGAGCCGGTTCGCCTCGATGACCTCGAGCCCGAGCTCCGCCGCGCGCGCGGCGACCGGCGTGGGGGTCAGGATGCGCTTGCGCCCCTGCGGGGACGCGGCCCGCGTGACGACCGCGGCGATGTCGTGCGCGCGGGCGAGCACCTCGAGGCTGGGCACGGCGGCGGCGGGACTGCCGGCGAAGACGATGCGCATGGCTGCTCTCTGTCGAAGGGGGTCTCGGAGGGTCGATGCCGGCCGGGCGGTGGCGGCGACCCGGGTCGGTCGGCTCGCTAGAGGCCGTCGAAGGGCTCGGGATCATCCAACCGGATGCGCAGGCGCGGCGGCGCGCCGGGCTTCCGGGGCCGACCGGCGGCGGCGAGCACCCGCGCGCGGACCACGCCCGCGACGCGTGCCCCGTCGGCGTAGGAGAAGCGCACGATCGCGCGCTCGGCCTCCTCCCCCGGCCGCCCCTCGACGGGCACGGGACCGAGCACGTCGAGGTGCGGGTCGCCGACGAGCTGCTCGAGCGCCTCCGCGACCGCGTCGGGGTGGCCGACGACGGATGCGGTGCGCACCGCGGGCGGGAACCGGAGCGCGCGGCGCTCGGCGAGCTCGGCCTTCGCGAACGGCACCGTCGTCTCGGCGGTGAGCGCGGCGGCCGCGGGCCCCACGACGCCCGCGAGCACGACGCGGG
>NZ_JANQCH010000228.1 GCF_024723325.1 Agrococcus sp. HG114 | reverse complement strand
GGGCGGCGCTGCTCGGCGGCGCGGCCGGCTTCGGGGGCGGCGCGCTCGCCGCGCAGCAGTCCGCGCCCCAGACGCAGTCGGCGCCGACGAGCGGCGACGTCTCGGCCGCCCCTGTCTCCGACCCCGCGACGATCGCCGACGTCGCCGCGTCCGCCGGGCCATCCGTCGTCACCGTCCAGGCGTCGTCGAACGCCGGCTCGGGGGAGGGCTCGGGCGTCGTGGTCGCGGCCGGCGGCTACATCGTCACCAACAACCACGTCGTGACGCTCGACGGCCAGTCGGCCGACGCATCCATCACCGTCGAGACCCAGGACGGCCGGCTGCTCGCCGCCGAGATCGTCGGCACCGACCCGGTCGTCGACCTCGCGGTGCTGCGCGTCGACGAGGAGCTGCCGGTCGTGACCTTCGCCTCGAGCGACGACGTGCGGGTCGGCGACACCGCGGTCGCGATCGGCGCGCCGCTCGGGCTGTCGAACTCGGTGACGGACGGCATCGTCTCGGCGGTCGACCGCGGCCTCCGGATCGCGTCGAGCGCCGCGCCCGACGACGACCAGCAGTCGCAGCAGTCGCCGTTCGGCTTCTGGCAGGAGGACGGTGCGCAGGCCGCGCAGGAGGACATCTCGATCCCGGTCGTGCAGACCGACGCGTCGATCAACCCAGGCAACTCCGGCGGCGCGCTGCTCAACGCATCCGGCCAGCTCATCGGCGTCAACGTCGCGATCGCGAGCATGGGGCAGGGGCAGGCGTCGGGCTCGATCGGGATCGGCTTCGCGATCGAGGCCAGCCTCGTGCAGCGCGTGGTCGAGGAGATCATCGCGACCGGCGAGGCGACCCACGGGCTCCTCGGGGCGACCGTGAGCGACGTGCGCGACGCGTCGGTCGGGACGGTCGGCGCGCAGATCCGCGAGCTCTCGGACGGCGGGGCGGCGGCGGCCGCCGGCCTGCAGCCGGGCGACGTGATCACCGAGATCGAGGGCGCGGCTGTGACGAACGCCGTCGACGCGACGGCGCAGGTCCGCGCGCACGCCGCGGGCGCCACCGTGACGGTGACGTACCAGCGCGGCGGCGAGCGCGCCGAGGCCGAGGTGACGCTCGGGCAGCTGCCCTAGCGGCCAGGGTCCGTGGGCGCGCCGCCGGGAGCCTCGGGCTCCGGCGGCGCGTTCCGCTCGCTCGTGGGGCGGCCGGCGGCGTCTGCGTCGGCGCCGGCGTCGTCGCCGCGGCGCTCGCGGAGGCGCCGCAG
>NZ_JANQCH010000227.1 GCF_024723325.1 Agrococcus sp. HG114 | reverse complement strand
GGGCCTCGCCGACGGCGACGGCCGCATCGCGGCGGGCAGCCTGACGGTCGAGGCGGCGGCCGGAGGGGCGCCGAAGCGGGCGCGCATCCCGATCGCGGGCGAGGCGTCCAGCTCGGCGCCGGACGAGGCTTCGCTGCACCTGCCGGCTGCCTGAGAGGGTCTTGGGATCCATTGCCGAGCGGCCGGCCCAGGCGTACGGTGACCGCCACGACATCCGAGCAGGTCACGACTCCGGAGGCGGCCATGGCGGCGAGCAGGGCAGGGCGAGCGTCCCGCCTGCTGCGGCTGGCGCTCGGCGCGAGCGCCGCCTCGATCGCCGCCGTGGGCCTGTCGGTGCTGCTCGGCGCCGCCTCCGCGGAGGCCGCCGAGCCCGAGCGCCCCGACTCGGGAGCGCTCGCCGGGGTCGGCGCACTCGTCGGCGAGTCCGCCGCCGACGCGATGGCGCCCGTCGACGCGACGGCGCCCGACGAGCTCGCTGCCGCGGCCGCACCCGTCGAGGCGATCGCCGCCCCGGTCATCGCGCCCACCGCACCGGTCGCCACCCGGATCATCGCCCCCGCGGCGCCGGTCGCCGAGACCGCCGCCGAGGCGTCCGTCGCGCTCGCCGGCGCCGCGCGCAGCCTGGCCGCTCCTGCTGCCGAGACCCTCGCGCCGGTGGCCGAGCCGCTGCAGCCGGTCATCGCGCCCGTGGAGGCGCTCGCGGAGCGAGCGGTCTCCGAGGTCGTCGTCCCTGTCGCGACTCCCGTCATCCGGGCCGTCGACGACGCGATCGGCACGCTGCCGGTCGCCTCCGACCTGCTGGGCGCGGCGCCAGTCACCGCAGTGCTCGATGTCGTCGGCACGGCGATCCCGCCGACCGGCTCCTCGGAGGGCACGGGCGCATCGGAGGCCTCGAGCGTCGCGCCGACGCCTCCCGCACCCGCGCCGACGGCGGCGCCCTCGCCGTCCGCGGAGCCGAGCCTGCAGCCCACCGCGCCCCGGTCATCCGCCACAGCGCTCGCCGACAGCCGCCTCCTGATCCCCGCTTCCGGCAGCACTGCGCTGCCGCTGGTCGCACCGCTCGAGTCGAGCTCGCCGACAGCGCCGCGCCCTGCGGCGCCAGGCGCGCCCGAGGTCGCCGTCCCGGCGAGCGGGAGCGGCACCGGCGCTGCATCCGGGCAGCCAGCGGCGGACGCCCATGCCCTCGCGCTCCCTGCCCCGGCGGGGGGCGCGGCGGGCGGGGGGCCCCGCGCCCCCCCCCCTCCCTCCCCCGCGGGGGGAGCCA
>NZ_JANQCH010000226.1 GCF_024723325.1 Agrococcus sp. HG114 | reverse complement strand
GGTCACGGACGAGCGCGGTGCGCGCAGCGGCGACCCGGTCGCGGGCGCCGCCGCGCTGCTCGCCGAGCGCGAGGCGTGCCTCGACGCGGGCGACGCGGCGTGCCTCGTCGGCCTGCACGAGCCCGGGAGCCCGCAGCTCACGGCGGAGTCGCCGTGGCGCATGCCCGACGACGGCACGCTCGAGCCCGTGCAGCAGCTCGGGGACGCGTGGCTCCTGCGCGTGGTCTCGGACGACGAACCGGCCTCGGTGCTCGTGATGAGCACCGAGGCCGGTTGGATGCTGCGCGACGCCTGGTCGGGCTGAGGCTCAGACCTCGAACGCGCCCGACTCGAGCCGCGCCTTGACCTGGCCCAGGTAGCGGGCCGCGTCGGCGCCGTCGATGATGCGGTGGTCGTACGACAGCGCGAGGTACACCATCGAGCGCACCGCGATCGAGTCCTGCCCGTCGACCGTGACGACGACCGGCCGCTTGACGACCGTGCCGACCCCGAGGATCGCGCGCTGCGGCTGGAACACCACGGGCGTGTCGAAGAGCGCGCCGCGCGAGCCGGTGTTCGTGAGCGTGAACGTGCCGCCGGCGAGCTCGTCGGGCTTGAGCTGGTTGTCGCGCGTGCGCTGGGCGAGATCGGCGATCTCGGCCGTGAGCTCGCGGATGCTCTTGGACGACGCGTCGCGGATGACCGGCGTGAGCAGGCCCCGCTCGGTGTCGACGGCCATCGCGAGGTTCTCGGTCGCCGGGTACGTGATCGTCTCGCCGTCGTCCGTCGCGTTGATGAGCGGGTGCGACGTGAGCGCCTCGACCGCGGCCTGCGTGAAGAACGGCAGGAAGGTGAGCTTGTGGCCCGTCTCCTGCTGGAACGCGGCCTTCTTCGCCTCGCGCAGCTGCGCGACCTTCGTCACGTCGACCTCGACCACCGTGGTGAGCTGGGCGAGGGTCTGCATCGACTCGACCGCGCGCTTGGCGACGACCTTGCGGAGGCGGGAGAGCGGCGCGGTCGTGCCGCGCAGCGGCGAGACCTCGACCGGCGCGGGAGCCGCGGCGGCGGGCGCCGCCTCGTTCGGCGCGGCGGCCGGCTTCGCCTCGGCGGCGGCCAGCACGTCCTCCTTGCGGATGCGGCCGCCCACGCCCGTGCCGGTCACCGACGCGAGGTCGACGCCGCGCTCGTTCGCGAGCTTGCGCACGATCGGGGTGACGTAGACGCCCGACGCGCCGGACGCCGCGGGCTGCGCCGGGGCCGGTGCGGACGGCGCGGCAGGTGCCGCGGGAGCAGCGGGCTGGGCC
>NZ_JANQCH010000225.1 GCF_024723325.1 Agrococcus sp. HG114 | reverse complement strand
CGCAACGCAACGCGTAGGGGGTCGTCGGCAGCGTCGGATGTGTATAAGGGACAGGCCCCCCGCCGTGGGCGCGCGCGACGCGTCGATCGGCGCAGCGCCGCAGGCCGCGGTCGACGCCCCCGCCGAGGTGCGCGTGCCCTCGGTGGGCCTCGAGCTCGGCGTCGTGCCCGTCGGCGTGCGCGAGGACGGCCAGATGGATGTGCCCGAGCTCGTGAGCGAGGTCGGCTGGTACCGCTTCGGCCCGGCGCCCGGCGCCGACGCCGGCTCGGCCGTGCTCGCCGCCCACGTCGACAGCGATCGCGGGCCCGCCCCCATGGCCGAGGTGCTGGGCGCGCAGCCGGGCGAGCCGGTCGAGGTCACGACCGCCTCGGGCGCCGACCTGCGGTTCCGCATCGTCGCGATCGAGCAGTTCTCGAAGGACGACGTGCCGCTCGACGCGCTGTTCGCCCGCGACGGCGAGCCGCTGCTGCGGCTCATCACGTGCGGCGGCGAGTGGGATGCGGCGGCGGGAGCCTACGAGGACAACATCGTCGTCACGGCCGTGCCCGATGCGCCGTGATCCAGGGCAGGTGATACCTTCTGGCCGTGTTCAGCGAGGAGGCGGTGGAGGTCGAGCGCCTCTCCGTCGCCTTCGCGCGCGACGCGTCCCCCGAGGTGCTGCGCCAGGCGTACGACCGCTGGGGCGGGATGGTCTACGCGATCGCGTGCCGGGCCATGCCGCCGCACGACGCGGAGGACGTCGTGCAGCAGACGTTCGTCTCGGTGTGGCGATCGCGCGCGTCGTACGACCCGGGTGCCGGACCGCTCGGCGCGTGGATCGTCGCGATCGCCAGGCGCCGCATCGCCGACCACTGGCGGTCGCGCTCGGCGTCCGAGCTGGCCGTCGACCCGGAGGCGCTGCGCGGGGCGCTCGAGGCCGGTGAGGGGGATCCCGTGCTCGAGGCCGTGGAGGACGCGCTCACCGTCGAGGAGGAGCTCGAGCGGATCGGCGAGCCGCAGCCCACGATCGTGCGGATGGCGGTGCTCGAGGACCGCTCGACCGCCTCGATCGCCGAGGCGCTCGCCATGCCGGCGGGCACCGTGAAGAGCCACCTGTCGCGAGGGCTGCGACGGCTGCGGGACCGATGGGAGGAGACGCATGCAGCATCTGCCTGATGACGCGCTCGCCGCGCTCGCCCTCGGCGAGCCGGTCGACGGCGCCGAGCACGCCGCGTCGTGCGCGGAGTGCGCGGCCGAGATCGCGTCGCTGCGCGCGGCCGCGATGCGCGCGCGCGCAGCGCACGTG
>NZ_JANQCH010000224.1 GCF_024723325.1 Agrococcus sp. HG114 | reverse complement strand
CCCGCCAGCCGCGCGGGTCGTCGAGGGGCCCGGCCCAGTCGTCATCGGCGAGGAGCGCGAGCGGCGCCCCAACCAGCTCCGCCGCCCACCCGGCGTCCGTCGGCGCATCCGCCCGCACCGCCGCGGCGATCTCGGGGTCGCCGGCGATGACGACGCGCTCGAAGGCAGGGCGCAGCCGGGCGACGGTCGACGCGAGGAGCTCGAGCGTGCCGTGCGCCCGCGTGAGCCGCAGGACGGCGACGCTCCCCCGCGTCATCGCCCGCGCTCGAGCAGCCGCATGAGGTAGCTGCCGTAGCCGCTCTTCATGAGCGGCTCGGCGAGCGCGCGCAGCTGCGCGTCGTCGATCCAGCCGGCGCGCCAGGCGATCTCCTCGATGCAGCCGATCTTGAAGCCCTGGCGGTCCTCGATCACCCGCACGTACTCGCTCGCCTGCATCATCGACTCGAACGTGCCGGTGTCGAGCCAGGCGACGCCGCGGTCGAGCACCTGCACCTGCAGCGCGCCCGCGTCGAGGTAGCGCTCGTTGACGGTCGAGATCTCGAGCTCGCCGCGAGCGGAGGGCTCGATCGTCTTCGCGATCTCGATCACGTCGTTGTCGTAGAAGTACAGGCCGGGCACGGCGTAGTCGCTCTTCGGCTGCGCGGGCTTCTCCTCGATCGAGAGCGCGCGCATCTCCTCGTCGAACTCGACGACGCCGTACGCGGTCGGATCGGCCACCTGGTAGGCGAAGATGAGCCCCCCGTCGATCTCCGAATGCGCGCGCAGGCTCGAGCCGAGCCCCGTGCCGTGGAAGATGTTGTCGCCGAGGACGAGGGCGACGGACTCGTCGCCGATGAACTCCTCGCCGATAATGAACGCCTGGGCGAGGCCGTCGGGGCTCGGCTGCACGGCGTACTCGATGCGCATGCCGAGCGCGGAGCCGTCGCCCAGCAGCGCCTGGAACTGCTCGTTGTACTCGGGCGTCGTGATCACGAGCACCTCGCGGATCCCGGCCATCATGAGGGTCGAGAGCGGGTAGTAGACCATCGGCTTGTCGTAGATGGGCATCAGCTGCTTCGAGATGCCCTTCGTGATCGGCCACAGCCTGGTGCCCGATCCGCCCGCCAGGATGATGCCCCGCATCGCGTCTCCGTTCGTCCCTCGAGGCGTTCGGCCTCTGGGCGAGTCTAGTTGGGACGGCGGCCGGGCCCGCCCCGCGAGCGGGCGTCAGCCGCCGTCGACCGGCGCTCGACGTCGCTCGAGCGCTCGCGCGGCGAGGGCCGCGATGTCGCCGCCGATCCGCCCGGGCG
>NZ_JANQCH010000223.1 GCF_024723325.1 Agrococcus sp. HG114 | reverse complement strand
ATCACGAGCCGGGGCCGCAGCAGCTTGCCGCCGCTCGCGGCGCGTGCGGCGGCCGCCTGCACGGGGTGCGGGCCCTGGGCCTCCGAGAGCCGCGCGACGCGCTGCTCGACCTCGGCGAGCAGGGTCGGTGCGTCGACGGCGGTCACGACGCACCCGCCAGGAGCGGGAGCTGCTCCGCCTGCAGCACGAGCCACGGGCTGAACGCCCACGGGGTCGCGCGGACGCCCGCGCCGAGATCG
The DNA here is from genome assembly GCF_024723325.1 of Agrococcus sp. HG114. Classification (GTDB taxonomy): domain Bacteria; phylum Actinomycetota; class Actinomycetes; order Actinomycetales; family Microbacteriaceae; genus Agrococcus. The sequence goes on along the minus strand of NZ_JANQCH010000223.1, from coordinate 1,104 downwards.
TCGGGGTCGACCCAGCGCCACTCGGCGACCTCGCTCGGCTCGGGGCGCACCGGCCCCGCGATGCGGCCCACGAAGACCGGGCAGCGCTCGTGCTCGACGACGCCGCTCGCGTCGACGGCGCGGTACGCGAAGTCGGGCAGCGCGAGGCGCAGGTCGACCGCGGTCGTCCCGAGCTCGTCGCGGAGGCGCCGCAGCACGGCGTCCTCGAGCGACTCGGCGGGCGCCGGGTGACCGCAGCACGTGTTCGTCCAGACGCCCGGCCACGCGGCCTTCGAGAGCGACCGCCGCGTGATGAGCACGCGCCCCGCGTCGTCGAGGAGGTAGCACGAGAACGCGAGGTGGAGCGGCGTCGCGGCGTGGTGCACGGTCGCCTTGGGGGCGGAGCCGATCGGCTGACCGTCCTTGTCGAGCAGCACGACGAGCTCGTCGTCCGACAGCACCGGGATCGTCATGCGTCGAGCGTAGCAAACACTTAGCCATTGCAACTATGAGTTTTGGCAATAAGATGGGCGCATGCCGCATCACCCGAACGAGGGTCCGCACGAGCGCGAGATCATCGATCCTCGGCGCTACGACGCATCCGCGTCCCTGGTGACCGAGTATGGCTTGACCGACGACGACGTGGAAGAGGTCATCGACCTGTTCGACGCGCTGCGCCGGTGGCACCGCGCGTCGGACGCGCACAGCGAGGCGAGCCGGCGATACATGCGCTTGAGCGAGAACGACATGCGGGCGATCCGGTTCATCATGGCGACGACGCGCGACGAGCGCATCGTGACCTCCACGATGCTCTCCGAGCACCTCGGCATCACGGGGCCCTCCGTGACGAAGATGCTCGACCGGCTCGAGCGCGGCGGGCACATCCGGCGCGAGCCGCACCCGACCGACCGGCGGGCGCTCTCGCTCGTCGTGAGCGACGGCACGCAGCGCACGGCGAGCGCGACGGTCGGCCGCGACCACGCGCGCCGGTTCGCGATCGCGTGCTCGATGACGAGCGCCGAGCGCCGCACCGTGACGCGGTTCCTCCGGCAGCTCGCGGCACTCCCCGCCCTCGAGCACGGCGGTGACCCGGACGCACCGGGCGCTGTCTCTTTATACACATCT
>NZ_JANQCH010000222.1 GCF_024723325.1 Agrococcus sp. HG114 | reverse complement strand
CTCCGCGACCGGCTCGCGCGCCGCGCGGCGACCGTGACGCCTGGCCCGCTCGCACGCTCGATGCCCTCCTTCGCGCACGCGCTGCTCACGGCCGCGGCGCTCGCCGACGAGCGACCCGCGCCCCAGCTGCTCTCGGGGGCCGAGCAGGACCGCATCATCGCCGCGATGCTCGCCGGCCACGCCGATGACGCCGCCTCCGGCGACGCGCGCGGCCCCGCGTGGCCCGCGCACCTCGGGCCCGAGGTGCGCGAGCAGGCGGGCTTCCGCGCCGAGCTCCGCGAGCTGCTCGCCGCGGCGCAGGAGCGGGGCATGGACGCGTCGGAGCTCGCCGCGCTCGGGGCGGCCAGGGGGATGCCCGAGTGGGTCGCCGCTGCCGAGTTCCTCGCCGAGATGGAGCGGCTGCAGCGCCTCGAGCGGCGCGGCGCCGAGGCGATGACCGCCGCGTCGCTGCTGCGCCGCGCCGCGAGCGCCATCCGCGAGACGTCCGTGCCGCTGCCCGAGCTCGTGCTCGTCGACGACGGGCAGGAGCTCACCGAGGGCGCGGTCGTCGTCCTCGAGGCGCTGCGCGCGCGGGGCGCGCGCGTGATCGCGTTCGGCGACCCCGACACGACGACCGGGGGCTTCCGCGGCGCGGATCCCGCGCTGCTCGCGGCGCTGCCGCGGCGGCTCGGCTTCGCCCACGAGCCCGGCCATCGCCTCGAGCTCGCGATCGACCACCGGCACGGCGAGCGCATCCGGGCGTTCCTCGCCGCCTCGTCGCAGGGCATCGGCACAGCAGGTGGCGCGTCCCACCGGCGCGCCGCATCTCGCACGGAGCCCGGTCACGACGTGCTCGAGCTGCACCGCGCGCAGTCGCTCGACGAGCAGGCGCGCCGCATCGCGCGGCTCATCCACGAGCGGCGCTCGCACGGCGTCCCGCACGACGAGATCGCGGTCATCGCGCGCACGGGTCGAGCGGCGGCCGAGCTCGGCGCGCTGCTGTCGGCCCTCGAGGTGCCCGTCGCCTCCGGCGGCCCGACGCGGCTGCGCGAGGTCGAGGTCGTCGACGCGCTCGTGAGCGTGCTCGCGGTCGCGACCGGCAGGCGCGAGCTGACCGCCGAGCTCGCCGAGCAGCTGCTGCGCAGCGAGCTGCTCGGGCTCGACGCGCTCGCGGTGCGGCGGCTCAAGCGCGCGCTGCGGCACCGCATCGTCGCGGCCGGCGGCGCCGTGCACGTCGCGGGTGCCGAGCTCGTGCGCGACGCGATCGCCGACCCCCAGCGGCTCGAGGGCCTCCAGGGCGCGCGAGCGGGAGCCGGCGCCGCGCGCCGGCTCGCCCGCATGATCGCGGACGCGCGCGCGCTGCTGAGCGGCGACGACCCGGCGGGCGCCGACCGCGTGCTGTGGGCCGCGT
>NZ_JANQCH010000221.1 GCF_024723325.1 Agrococcus sp. HG114 | reverse complement strand
GTCCGCGACCTCGAGGAGCGCCCGCCCCTCGGCGTCGAGCAGCCGGTGGGCCGCCCGGCGCGTGCGCAGCCGCACGACCGGCGACGGCGCGCCATCGCGCACAAAGAGCTGCAGGGCGTCGACGAGCGCCTCGGGCACCGGCTCGTCGCCGTCGCCGAGCGGCTCGTGCAGCTCGAGGCGCTCGCCGTCGCGCGCGGGGAGCTTGAGGTACCAGCCGTCGTCGACGCCGCCGCTCCGCCGACGCAGCGAGATGCCCGCCGCCGCGAGCGCGAGCGCGTCCGTGTCGAAGTAGACCGCCTCGAGGCGCAGCTCGCGCACGTCGATGTCGGCGACGCCCTCGAGCGCCGTCAGGTCGGGCAGCGGCGTCTCGCCGCCGGGGTCGAGCTTCGTCTCGATCTCGCGGTGCCGCTCCACGCTGCTGCTCCCTCGCTGCCGTCGCTAGCGTGTCGGAGTCGCCAGGGGGCGCTCGCTCACTGCACGGCGCTCGCTCATTGCACCGTGCCGAGCATCGGCCGCCCGTCTGCTGCCCACTGCAGGGTCCCGCCCGCGACGTTCACCGCATCCATGCCCCGCTGCTCGAGGAAGGCGACGACCTGCGCGCTGCGCGCCCCCGACCGGCAGATGATCGCGGCGCCGTCGGGCACCTCGTCGACGCGGTCGACGATCGCGCTCATCGGGATGTGCACGGCGCCGACCGCGTGCCCGAGATCCCACTCGTGCTGCTCGCGCACGTCGACGAGCGGGCGGTCGGCGACGTCGGCAGGGCTGATCTCTCGCATGCCGTCCAGGCTACCGATGCGGCCTACCGCGTCCCGGCGAGCGCGGGCAGGATGGCCCCATGACCGACGTGCGCACAGTGCTCTGGTTCGACGGCCGCATCGAGGAGGCCGCCGAGCTCTACGTCTCGCTCGTGCCGGACTCCCGGATCACCGATGTGATGCGGATCCCGGCCGGCGACAACCCCTGGCCCGGCGACGCGAGCCCCGGCGAGGCCCTCACCGTCGATCTCACGCTCGCCGGTGCCCCCTTCCAGCTGCTGAACGGCGGGCCGCAGTTCCCGCAGTCGGAGGCGGTGTCGATCGCCGTCACCGTCGACGGCCAGGCCGAGGTCGACCGGTTGTGGGAGGGGCTCGTCGCCGACGGCGGCGAGGAGTCGCAGTGCGGCTGGTGCCGCGACCGCTTCGGGGTCTCGTGGCAGGTCATCCCGAAGCAGCTGGGTGAGCTCATGCAGGGGGAGCGCTCTGCCGACGTGACGCGCGCGATGCTCACGATGCGGAAGCTCGACGTCGCCCAGCTCGAGGCGGCCGCGCGCGGCTGACCGCGCGCTCCGCGCGGCCCGGCTCGGCCGGCGGACGCCGGGTCAGGCGACGCGCAGCCCCTGCACCTGCCAGACG
>NZ_JANQCH010000220.1 GCF_024723325.1 Agrococcus sp. HG114 | reverse complement strand
CGCTCGAGGCGGTGCGCGCGGATGTCGTCGCGCTCGCCGCCGCCGAGGGCCTGCCCGCGCACGGCGAGGCGATCGACGCGCGCTTCGCGGCGCGCGGCGACGGGGCCGACCGCGCAGGGGCGGGGGAGGCGCGCTGATGCACTGCCCCTTCTGCCGCAATCCCGACTCCCGCGTCGTCGACTCCCGCACGAGCGACGACGGCACGTCCATCCGGCGGCGCCGCCAGTGCACCGAGTGCGGGCGGCGCTTCACGACCGTCGAGACCGCGAGCCTCTCGGTCGTCAAGCGCTCCGGCGTGCTCGAGCCGTTCCGGCGCGAGAAGGTCATCGAGGGCGTGCGGAAGGCCGTGCGCGGGCGGCCCGTGACGGACGCCGACCTCGCCGCGGTCGCGCAGGCCGTCGAGGAGACGGTGCGCGCGACCGGCGCGAGCCAGATCGACGCGAACGAGATCGGGCTCGCGGTGCTGCCGCCGCTGCGCGAGCTCGACGAGGTCGCCTACCTGCGCTTCGCGAGCGTCTACAACGCGTTCGACTCGCTCGAGGACTTCGAGGGCGCGATCCGCGCGCTCCGGGAGGAGCGGGCGGCGGTCGCCGAGGCGGAGGCGGAGGAGGAGCGATGACGGCGTACGACCTGCTCTTCCGGCACGGCTTCGCGCGCGTCGACCCCGAGCGGGCGCACCACCTGGGCGCCGCGGCGATCCGCGCGATCGGCGCGGCGCGGCCCGGCGTGCGCACCGATCCGCGCCTGCGCACGCGCGCGCTCGGCCGCGAGCTGCCGACGCCGTTCGGCATCGCCGCGGGCTTCGACAAGGACGCGACGATGATCGCTGGGCTCGGCGCGCTCGGCTTCGGTCACGTCGAGGTCGGCACGATCACCGCGCGCGCCCAGCCGGGCAACGACCGCCCGCGGCTGTTCCGGCTCGTCGAGGACCGCGCCCTCGTCAACCGCATGGGCTTCAACAACGGCGGTGCCGCGGCGGCCGCGGAGCGCATCGCCGCGGCGCGCGAGGCGCGCTCCCGCCCCGTGATCGGCGTGAACATCGGCAAGAGCCGCGTGGTCGACGCCGACGACGCTGCCGCCGTCGAGGCCGACTACCTGCACTCGGCGCGGCTCCTCGCGCCCGTCGCCGACTACCTCGCGGTCAACGTCTCCTCGCCGAACACGCCCGGCCTCCGCGGCCTGCAGGAGGAGCGGGTGCTCGAGCCGCTGCTCGACGCGGTGCGCGGTGCGGCGGGCGAGGTCCCCGTGCTCGTGAAGATCGCCCCCGACCTCGACGACGAGCAGGTCGAGGGCATCGCGTCGCTCGCGACCCGGCTCGGCCTCGCGGGCATCATCGCGACGAACACGACCATCCGGCGCGACGGACTGCGGGCGCCCGCCGGCGCGGTCGCGCGCGCGGGAGCGGGCGGCCTCTCGGGCCC
>NZ_JANQCH010000021.1 GCF_024723325.1 Agrococcus sp. HG114 | reverse complement strand
CGCTTGGCCTGCTGGTGCGCCTGCCGCGCGCGCTCGAGCGCCTCGGCCTCGCGCTCGATGTCGCGGCGCAGCTCGTCGAGCCGCTCGGTGGCCGCGTCGCGCTCGGCGAGCAGCTCGAGCCGCGACTGACTGTCGTCGCTGCCGCCGCGCAGCAGGTGCTCGCTCACGAAGTCGCCGCGCCTCGTCACGAGGGTGATCGGCCCGCCGAGCTCGAGGTCGGCGAGGCGCGGCCCCGCCTCCTGCGCCGCCGCGAGGTCGTCGACGACGAACGTCCAGGCGAGGAGACCGAGCACGCCCTCGGGCGCATCGACGACGGAAGGGGCGTGCACGACGCCGGTGACGCCCTCCCCGGCGAGGTCTGCGACGCGCGGCTGCATGCGGCCCGCGTCGCCGACGACCGCCTCGATGCGGCCGAGCCGCGCTTCGTGCGCGTGCTCGACGGCGGCCGCCGCGGCGCCCCGCGACTCGGCGAGCACCGCCTCGCCCAGCGTGCCGAGCGCCGCCGCGATCGCCGCCTCGAAGCCCTTCGCGACCTTCACGTGCTCGGCGACGAGCCCCGTGAGCCCGTCGATGCCGGCGCCGATGAGGCCTGCGGATGCGTTCCCCGAGTCGAGCGCGACGGTGAGGGCGGATGCGCGGGCGGCGAGGGCGTCGCGCTCGCGCTCGACGCGGTGCAGGGCGTCGCGCCGCTCCTCGAGCTCGCCCGCGAGCGCCGCCTGCCGCTCGTCGGCCGCGCGGTACGCGACCGCGAGCGCCTCGGCGTCGCCCGCCTCCTCGGCGTCGCCGAGCTCCTCCGTGGCGGCGGTCGCCTCGGCGAGCCGCTGCTCGGCGTTCGCGAGCGCCGCCTCCCGGCGCGCGACCTCCGCCTCGCGGGCCGCGAGCGTCGACTGCGCGACGTCGACCTTCGAGCGGTGCCCCGCGGCCTCGAGGTCGTGCTTCGAGACGAGCGCGGCCTGCGCGGCGATCTCCTCGTCGAGCGAGTCGAGGCTCGCACGCGCCACTGCGGTCCCCGAGGCGGCCTTCGCGAGGCGACCCTCCGCATCCGCCACCCTGTCCTGCAGCGCGAGCGCCTCGTCGCGCGCCGCCTGCACCATGTCGGGCGTCACGAGCGGGCCCGCGTCGCCGACCTCGGGCGCCTCCTCGAGCAGGGCGAGGCGCTGGCCCGCGAGCGCGTGGAGCGACTGCAGGCGCGAGAGCTCGCGCTCGAGCGCGTGGGCGGTCGTGCGGGCGCGGTCGACGTCGTCGCCCGCCATCGACTCCTCGATGCGGGCCGCGCGCAGCCGCGCCTGCTCGAGCTGCTCCTGCAGCACGATCCGCTCGGACTTGCGCTCCGACTCCGATCGCGCGGCCGCCTCGAGCTGGGCGCGGAGGCCGATGACCTCGTCGGCGATGAGCCGCGCGCGCGCGTCGCGCACGGTCGCCTGGATCGTCGCGGCCTCCTTCGCGATCTCGGCCTGCTGGCCGAGCGGCTTCAGCTGGCGGCGGATCTCGCCCGTGAGGTCCTGCAGGCGCGTGAGGTTGGCCTGCATCGCGTCGAGCTTGCGGAGCGTCTTCTCCTTGCGGCGGCGGTGCTTCAGGATGCCCGCGGCCTCCTCGATGTACCCGCGGCGGTCGGCGGGCGTCGCCTGCAGCACGCTGTCGAGCTGGCCCTGGCCGACGATGACGTGCATCTCGCGGCCGAGCCCCGAGTCGCTCAGCAGCTCCTGCACGTCGAGCAGGCGGCACGACTCGCCGTTGATCGCGTACTCGGAGCCGCCGTTGCGGAAGAGCGTGCGCGAGATCTGCACCTCGGCGTACTCGATCGGCAGCGCACCGTCGGCGTTGTCGATCACGAGCTCGACGTGCGCGCGGCCGAGCGGGCCGGTCGTCGCGGTGCCCGCGAAGATGACGTCCTCCATCTTGCCGCCGCGGAGCGTCTTCGCGCCTTGCTCGCCCATCACCCACGCGAGCGCGTCGACGACGTTCGACTTGCCGGAGCCGTTCGGCCCGACGACGCACGTGACGCCGGGCTCGAACTGGAACGTCGTGGCGCGCGCGAACGACTTGAAGCCCTTGACGGTGAGGGTCTTGAGGTGCATGCGGCTCCCGGATCGTGCTCGCACCACCGTAGTCGGCGCCTCGCGTGTTGCGCGCCAGGCGCGCGCGACCCTATCCTGCAAGGCTGCCCGCCGGCACGGCGCCGGTGCAGAGCGGCAGGACCCATGCGCATCGACATCCGCCCCCTCGCGCCGCTGCCCGACGACGACGCGCTCGCGGGCGAGCAGGAGGCCGAGCTGCGCCTCGCGCACGAGCTCGACGAGCGCGCCCACGCCGCCCGCTTCGGCGAGGGCGTCTACCGCAACACCCTCCCCGAGTTCGCCGCGCTGCTGCGCTCGGACGACACGGAGCGCGTCGACGTCCTGCACGCATGGCGCGGCGAGCGGCTCGTGGGCGCGCTCACGGTCTACACGACCCTCATCGACTCGACCGACGTCGCCGACCTCAGCATGCGGCTCGATCCCGCGCTGCCAGCCGCCGAGCAGGGCGAGCTCGCCGAGGCGCTCGTGGCGCGGGGCGTCGACGAGGCGCGCGCGCTCGGCCGGTCGACGGTCGTCGCCTCGTCGCCGGGCTCGCGCACGGGCCCCGTGACCGCCCGCACCGGGCACGGCGCTGCCGACCCCGCGCATCCGCAGGTCGCGCCGCTCGTCGCGCGCGGCTTCGAGCTCGAGCAGGTCTACCGCGTGAGCGTCGCCGACCTCGCGCGGCTGAGCGACCTCGCCGCGCGGCACGCGGCTGCCCTCCAGCGCGCGCCCGGCTACGAGCTCGTGCGCTGGGTCGGCGAGACGCCCGCCGAGCACCGCGCGGGCATGCGGATGCTGCACGAGCGGATGTCGGTCGACGCGCCCGTCGCCGGCCTCGCGTGGGAGCCCGAGACGTGGGACGACGCACGGCTCGCGGCCTTCGAGCGGAGCAGGCAGGGCGGCGGTCGCACCCTGCTCACCGTCGCTGCCCGCGAGCGGGCGACGGGCGAGCTCGCCGGCTTCTCGACGCTCATCCTCCCCATGACGGGCGACGTCGCGCGCCAGCACGACACGCTCGTGACGAAGGCGCACCGCGGGCACGGCCTCGGCATGCTGCTGAAGCTCGACAACATGGTGCGGCTGCGCGAGCTGCGCCCCGAGCTCACGCGCATCGTCACCTGGAACGCCGAGGAGAACCGCCCCATGCTCGCCGTGAACGAGGCGTGCGGCTTCGAGCCCGTCGCCTACGAGGCGCAGTGGCAGCGGAAGGGCCTGCGGTGAGCGCGCCGCAGCTCGAGTGGCTCGAGCTCGCCGCGCCCGCCGACGACTTGGACGAGCCCGCGCTCTCGCGCATCGCGCGCTACGTCGACGTCTCCAACCGCGTGACGCAGGCGCACTGGGGCGACGACGCGCACGACACGACGGTCGACGAGATCGTCGCGAGCCTGCGGCACACCGACGACGAGGTCGTGCGCCGGTTCCTCGTCACGGAGGGCGGCCTCGACGTCGCGCGGGCGATCACGGCCATCAACCGCGAGGACGGCGCGCGCGTCGCCTACGTGTCGGCGTGGGTCGACCCCGCTGCGCGCGGGCGCGGCATCGGCCGAGCGGTCGCCGAGGGCATCGAGCGCGTCGCGGTCGAGCTCGGCGCGACGACGCTGCAGGGCTGGGTCGACCACCGCCCGCCGGCTGAGGGCGACGAGCGGCTCGTCTCGGCGAACGGGCACGGCGAGATCGCCGTCGACGCGCCCGCGCGGCTCGCGACCTCGCTCGGCTACCGGCTCGAGCAGGTCGACCGCATCTCCGAGCTCGACGTCGAGGCGGCGCGCGGCGAGCTCGAGCGGCACCGGGCGGATGCGCTCGCGCACGCGGGCGAGGACTACGAGGCGCGCTCGTGGCAGGGCGCGACGCCGCCCGCGCTGCTCGACGCGATGGCGGCGCTGCACGCGCGCATGGCGACGGACGCGCCCTCCGCGGGGCTCGAGGTCGACGACGAGCACTGGGACGCGGCGCGCGTCGAGCGGCTCGAGTCGCGGCTCATGGCGGCGGGGCAGACCATCCTGCAGGCGGTCGCGATGCACCGCCCGAGCGGCGAGGCCGTCGCGTTCACGATCCTCGTGCTGCCCGCGCCTGGTCGTCCCGCCTTCCAGGAGGACACGCTCGTGCACGCCGAGCACCGCGGCCGGCGGCTCGGCATGCTCGTGAAGGCGGAGAACCTGCTGCAGCTCGGGCGCCGCCACCCCGACCGAGCGCGCGTCGTCACCTGGAACGCGACCGAGAACCGGCCGATGCTCGCCGTCAACGAGGCGCTCGGCTTCGTCGCGGTCGCCGCTGAGGGCGCATGGCAGAAGCGGCTCGGCGAGGCGGAGCCCACAGCCGGGACTGCCAGCATGGGCGCATGAGCGACCGCGCCACGACCGACACCCTCCCCGGGGCAGCACCCGACGCAGCCGTCGACGGCCTCGCCGCCGAGCTGCGCGAGGCGGTCACGACAGGGGTCACCCGGCCGCGGCTCTACCGCGCGCAGCAGCTCGACGGGCTCATCGCGATGCTGCTGCAGCACACGTCGCGGTGGGAGGCGGCGCTCGCCGCCGATCTCGGCAAGAGCGAGATCGAGGCGCACCTGACCGAGATCGGCCTCGTCGTCTCCGAGGCGCGGGCTGCGAAGCGGAGCCTGCGCCGCTGGATGGCGGCGACCCCGCTCGCGACGCCGCTCGCGCTGCAGCCGGCGTTCGCGAAGACGCTGCCCGAGCCGCTCGGCGCCGCGCTCATCATCGCGCCGTGGAACTACCCGCTGCAGCTCGCGCTCGCGCCGCTCGTCGGGGCGATCGCCGCGGGCTGCGCCGCGGTCGTGAAGCCGAGCGAGCTCGCTCCCACGACGTCGGCGCTGCTCGCCGAGCTCGCGCCGCAGCACCTCGACCCGCGCTCGGTGCGGGTCGTCGAGGGCGGGGTCGACGAGACGACCGCCCTCCTCGAGCAGCGCTGGGACCTCATCTTCTACACGGGCGGCGCTCGGGTCGCACGCGTCGTGGCGGCTGCCGCGGCGAAGCACCTGACTCCGACGGTGCTCGAGCTCGGCGGCAAGAGCCCCGCCTACGTGCACCGGTCCGCCGACATCCCCGCTGCGGCGCGCCGCATCGCGTGGGGCAAGTGGCTGAACGCGGGCCAGACGTGCGTCGCGCCCGACCACATCCGCGTCGACCGCGAGGTCGCCGACGAGCTCGTCGAAGAGCTGCGGCGAGCGACGGCCGAGCAGCTCGGCGACCCGCGGACCTCCCCCGACTTCGCGCGCATCGTGAACGGTCGCCACCTCGAGCGGTTGCGCGGCCTGCTCGCGAGCGGCACGGCGGTCGTCGGCGGCGACGTCGACGAGGCCGACCGCTTCGTCGCGCCGACGATCCTCACCGACGTCGACGACGCATCCGCCGTCATGCAGGAGGAGATCTTCGGGCCCATCCTGCCGGTGCTGCCGGTCGACGGGGTCGACGGGTTCATCGAGACGATGCGGGATGCCGAGAAGCCGCTGGCCCTCTACGTGTTCGCGCGGGACCGGGATGCGGTGCGCCGCGTCGAGCGGGAGACCTCGTCGGGCGCGCTCGGCATCAACATCGCGGTCGCCCACGCCGGCGCCGCGGCGCTGCCGTTCGGCGGCGTCGGCGAGAGCGGCTCGGGCGCGTACCACGGCAAGCACTCGTTCGACGCGTTCAGCCACCGCAAGGCCGTGCTGTCGAAGCCGACGGGCCTCGACACGCTGCGCATGATCTACCCGCCGTTCAGCGGGCGGCGGGGACGGCTCGCGAAGCGCCTGCTCGGCTGAGCGCCCGCGCCCTCCCGCCCTCGCGCCGACTTGCTCGGCGGGGAGTGTCGCCTCGTGGCTCTCCCGCGACGCCGCGGCGGTAACGAGCCGACACTCTGCGCTGGAGCGAGCGTCCGCGCGGCTCAGCGCTTCGGGGCGACATTCGCGACCGCCCAGCGCACGAGCGGCTGCAGGTGGTCGACGGTGTCGAAGAGCGCGTCGAGCAGCTCGGGGCCGCCCGCCTGCTCGGGCGCGAGGCGCCGCCGCGCGGTGAGGAACCGGTAGCGCAGCAGCTCGATGCGCGGATGCGCCGGGTCGACACCCCGGGGTGCCGTCTTCACGCGCTCGCCGCCGAGCTCGTAGCCGGCCTCCTCGAGCTCGCGCACGACTCCCTCGAGCTCGGTGCCGGGCGCGAGCGCCTCGACGGCGGCCCGGTAGGCCTTGGTGAACGACGCGTCGCCGAAGAAGCCGCCGCCCATCGAGATGCCCGACGCGTCGAGGTTCACGAACCAGCCGATGCCGGGCGCGCGCTGCGCGAAGAGCCCCTGCCGCGTCTTGTACGGCGTCTTGTCGTGCGCGAAGCGCACGTCGCGGTAGGGCCGGTAGACCTTGACGGTGCTCGCGATCGGCTCGAGCTCCTCGGCGAGCGCCTCGAACGGCGCGCGCACGTGCTCGTCGTAGCGGTGCTTGTGCTCGAGCCACCACGAGCGCTCGTTGTGCACCTCGAGGTCGGCGTAGAAGGCGAACGCGTCCGAGCTGAATCCGTCGAAGGGCATCGATCCAGTCTAGGAGCGCGCCTCCGTGCGGAGCCTGGCGTCAGACCGCGATGCCGACTCCCGTGCCCCGGGACGGGGCCCGGCGCTGGCGTCGCGAGCAAGGCCCGAAAGGGCCTTGCTCCTAAGCTCCAGCGCGCGGCCGCCGCTGGCACCGCGGGCAGCGCGTCGACGAGCGGTTCGCCCAGGACTCCTGCACCATAGTCGCTCCGTAGCGGTGGCACGGCTGCCCGCAACGGCCGTAGGCGTGCAGCGAGTGCTCGAAGTAACCCCACTACATCAGCAATTGACATTCACCCTGCCGCTTTGGCCGACTCTCGGGACATCCGGCGGGTGTCTTGGAGCGAGGCCGCCGGCGGCGAGGAACTACCCTGCGCGTGAGGGTCGGCGCGGACTCGGCAGGCACCCCGACTGGACTGTCGTTTTCACCGGCAGATCTGGCAAAAATGAGATGACCGGTTCATGATCCGGACCCGCCGATTGAGGGTTCCGCAACGGTGCAAGGCTGCCCACCCCGAACGTAAACTTCTCTCAATCTCTGAAGATCGCCGAACACACCGCATGACGGTGAGATGGTCAACGGCGCGCTAGCCTCATGCCAGCGCTCAACCCTGCTGCACTGGAGAACCGTGACGAAGGCAACGATCACCCGTATCCGCAAAGTCCACGACTATCGCGTCTTCCAGCGCTGGACCGATGACCGGCGGGCAAATGATTTCGCCCGGGTCAATCTGCTCTACGGCACCAACGGCAGCGGAAAGAGCACTCTCGCTAGTCTTCTGCGATCCTGTGCAGCATCAGATCCCGCGGCTGCACGGGCACAGCTCGAACTCGCGGCCTCCATCGACGGCGTCGAAAGCACGGTGACGCATGCGACCGAGGGGTTCTGGAGCCGCGTTCAGGTCTTCAACGCGGAGTATGTCCATGAGAACCTGCGCTTCGACGACAGCCAGGGCCCGCGCTCCGACAGCCTCCTTACGCTAGGTAAGGCGAACGTCGACGCGGAGCTCGAGCTGGCTGAAGTGGAGCACCGCAGAGCCGAGATCGAGCCCAAAGCGGCCGAAGCACGAGCTGCTGCCAAGACCGCCGAAGCGGAGGTCGAACGACGCATGACAGAGGTCGCCGGACACATTGTCGACGACCTGCGCAGTTCCCCCGTCGCCACTTATCGCGGAACGAACACCTACACCCGCAGAAACGTACGCAACCTGCTGGTGGGCGACCGGACGGTCTTCGACTCGGCATCAACTGACGTCGCGGCCGACAGAGGACTAGCCACATCGAGCGCACCCCGCTCCTACACAGCATTGTTCGAAGGAAGCCTGACGAGCGTCGGCGAGATCCTTCGAGAGTCAGAAGCGCTTCTGAAAGCCGACGTCACGTCGCGACCTCTCGATCAGCTCGCCGAGAATCCCGCCGGAGCCGAGTGGGTTCAACGCGGTCTGCAACTTCACGAACACGAGATTGAATGCCTGTTCTGCGGCAACGAGATCTCAGCGGAGCGTCGAGCCGCCCTCGCGGCTCACTTCGACCGGTCGGTGACAGACCTGCAAGCCCGCATCGACGCCCAGCTTGTTCACTTGCAGGGATGCAGGCAGAGCGCGACCAAACTCGCGGACAGCATGCCTCGCGATGGCGACCTTTACCCCGACCTGGCGGGAGCGCTGCGAACGGCGCGGAGCGAGGTCCAAGACCAGGTCGACCGCTACCAGCGAGTCGTCTCCGAGCTTGAGGGACTTCTCAGTGCCAAGCGATCGAACCCTTTTGCCGTTCCAGAACATGATCTCACTACGACAGACACGCCGACCCTTCGTGCTGTCGCCGAGGTGGTCGCCACACACGAAAGGCGCCGTCTGGCGCATGAGAAGGAAGCTTCGGCAGCTGCTCGCCGAGTAGAGCTGGCCCGAGTCAAGGCACTCGCCGACGAATATGACCGGCTCGCGGGCTTAACTCGCGAACTGAACGAGAAGGCAACGTCCCTCGAGGATGAGTTGCGAGACCTTGGCCAACGAAACATCTCGCTCAGCAACCTCGATGCTGACCCGGTCCCGCAAGCTGCCGAACTGACGGGAAGTGTGGCGCGCCTGCTTGGTCGTTCGGAGCTCGCCTTCGCGCCGAGCGACGATGGCAAGCATTACCGAATTGAACGGGCGGGCATGCCCGCTACCCATCTGAGCGAGGGAGAGCGGACAGCCATCGCGCTCCTGCACTTCCTCGCGAGCATCCGAGAAGGGGTTCTGGCCGGCGACGCGCCCATCGTGGTGATCGACGATCCAGTGTCGAGCATGGACGAGGGGATCCTCTTCGGGATCTCGTCGTTCCTCTGGTCCGCACTCGTAGAGAAAACCTACGCCAGTCAAGTCTTCTTGCTCACGCACAACTTCGAGTTGTTCCGGCAGTGGGTCGTCCAGCTCGAAGGTGCAGGGCGGCACGTCCTCGGCGGATACACTATCCACGAGATTCGTATGCGACATCGCCCCGCAGGATCCACCGCACCCCGTCGCGCTCCGGAGCTTGACCCCTGGACTTCTGATCTCCGGCAGTCCAGCAGACTTCGGTCGCTCTACCATTTCCTGTTCGCGCGTGTCGCGAAATCGGTCAACGATGCGAAGCCCGATCTCAGCTTGGCGGAGCGCATGGACCTCCTCGCGCTCGCACCCAACGCAGCGCGGAAGATGCTGGAGGCGTTCCTCAGCTTCCGCTTCCCGCAATACATCGGCAAGTTTCACCTCGGCATGAAAGCGGCGATCGACGCGGTGAATGACGCGAGTATTCGCACCCACGTCGAACGCTACCTGCATGCTTACTCGCACAACGAAGAAGGAAATGTCTCAGCGATGATCGATCCAAGTGAGGCAACGGTCGTGCTCAGATCGCTCTTCTTGCTCATTCGCGCTAATGATCCGAAGCATCTGTCCGCAATGTGCGAAGCACTAGGTATAGACGAGTCCGAGCTGTTCGCGCTCAGCTCCTAGCCCCGCGGATCGGAGGTTGATTGGTTTACCGGGCCTCGCCGCGATTGTTCCCGCAGGGGTGCGTGGGATGCTCTCCGAACGTCCTCCGAAATTCCGAAACCGTGCGCTGTTCAAGTATGCCCCGTCGACAAGACCGCACGTGCTCTCGAAATCATCAGGTCGCGTTTATGGAACTGAACGAACGGCAATAAGGTCAAGGTGGCTCACACGATTGACTCAGAAAGCTTGTCAAGTCTGACCGCGTCTCGCTGGGAATCTATTCCCCGCCGTGCCAGAAATAAGACGAAGCTTTCGTGCGCGAAGTCGACGAAAACCCCGACGAGTACTACCGCTGTTGACTTGCTGTCCTCCGAAGGCTCCGACACCGCGGAAAGTAGAAGCTCGAACGGTTCATGAACCGCTCCCGTACGGTCGCAGTACCGCACCGGTAACGGGGCAGCCGCCTCAGACCGCGATGCCCCGCGGCCGCCGCTGGCAGCGCGGGCAGCGCGTCGACGAGCGGTTCGCCCACGGCTCGCGCACCATGAGCGCGCCGCACCTGTGGCATGGCTGCCCGCCGCGGCCGTAGGCGTGCAGCCGGTGCTCGAAGTAGCCCGCCTGCCCGTTGACGTTGACGTACTGCGCGTCGAACGACGTGCCGCCCTCGGCGAGCGCCTGCTCGAGCACGTCGCGCACGTCGGCGAGCAGCGCGAGCGCCCGCGCTTGCGTCAGCCGCTCCCCCGGGGTCGCGTAGTGCAGGCGGCTGCGCCACAGCGCCTCGTCGGCGTAGATGTTGCCGATGCCCGACACGAGGGTCTGGTCGAGCAGCGCCGCCTTCACGCCCTGACGCCGCCGGCGCAGGCGGCGGGCGACGGCGGATGCGTCGAAGCGCGCATCCATCGGATCGAGGGCGATGTGCGCGGCCTGGTCGGGCACCGCGGCGCCGCCCTCGTCGGCGACGAGCGGCCGCACCGCGAGCCCCCCGAAGATCCGCTGGTCGGCGAAGCGGATCTCGAGCGTGCCCCGGCCGGCGGCGTGGAGCGACGGCTGGTCGATGAGCAGCCGGATGCGCGTGTGGCGGTCGGGCGCTGCGCCCGGCTCCCGGACGAGCACCTGGCCGGACATCCCCAGGTGCGCGAGCAGCGCATCCGCCGCCTCGCCCGGCCCCTCGATCGGCACCCACAGGAACTTGCCGCGCCGCGCGGGCATGCCGAGCGTGCGCCAGGTGAGCGCAGCTTCGAACGCGGCAGCGTCGCCGTCGTGGCGCGAGATCGAGCGCGCGTCGAGCACTTCGACGCCCTCGACGCGCGCGCCCGTGACCGCCGGCGCGAGCCCGGCGCGCACGACCTCGACCTCGGGCAGCTCGGGCACGTCAGGCTACGGCGGGTGCGCTCAGCAGCCGGTGCGCCTCGAGCGCCGCGGCCATCTCGGCGACCTTCTTGCTCGTGCCGGTACCCGTCGCGACGGCGTCGTCGTCGATGAGCACGGTCGCGGTGAAGGTGCGCGCGTGGTCGGGCCCGGCGGCCTCGACGACGTACGCGGGCGCTCCCCTGCCCTGCGCGACCGCGAGCTCCTGCAGCGCCGTCTTCGGGTCGAGCGCGGCGCCGGCGCGAGCCGGGTCGTCGAGCAGCGGGCCCACGAGCCGCAGCACGAGGTCGGCGGATGCGCGGTGCCCGGCCGAGAGGAACGCGGCACCGAAGAGCGCCTCGAGCGTGTCGGCGAGGATCGAGGGCTTGTCGGCGCCGCCGGACGCGGCCTCGCCCTTGCCGAGCAGGATGTGCTCGCCGAGGCCGATGCCCCGGGCGACCTCCGCGAGGGCGTTCATCGACACGACGCCGGCGCGCCGCTTCGCGAGCTCGCCCTCCGGCACGTCGGGGAAGCGGCGGTAGAGCTCGATCGTGATCGCCTGGCCGAGGATGGAGTCGCCGAGGAACTCGAGCCGCTCGTTGTGCGGCACGCCGCCGTGCTCGTACGCCCACGAGCGGTGCGTGAGCGCCAACGACAGCAGCTCGGGGTCGATCTCGACCCCGAGCTGCTCGAGCAGTCGGCGCTCGTCCGTCATGCGGCGGATGATCCCTGGAGGATCAGACGTCGGCGACCTTGCGGCCCTTGTACTCCATGTACAGCGCCGTGCCGGCCGAGTCCTCGACGACCTTCGCGCGGTGCGGAAGGCTGTAGACGGTCTTGCCGCCCTCGATGGTCTTCACGAGCTTGGGCGCGACGGCCTTCCACTGCGAACGGCGCGCGCGGGTGTTCGACCGCGACATCTTCCTCTTGGGAACAGCCATTGCTCACTCCTTCTTCGGCGCCTGCGCGCCCTCTTCCGGCTCGTCGCCGGACACGTCTGATGCGAAACCCTGGAGCGCTGCCCACCGAGGATCGATGGTCTCCGTCGGCACGTGGACGGTGCCGGGCTCCAGCCGTTCCCCTGTCTCGGGGTCGAGCCCCGCACAGTCCGGTCGGTCGACCGGTTGGAACGGCAGTGCCAGCACGACCGCGTCCCGGACCACCGGAAGCAGGTCGACAGACTCGTCGACCACGAGGTAGTCGGTTTCCGACGCACCATCATACGCGAACAGCTCGACGAAGTCGACATCGAGGTCGAGGTCGAACTCGATGAGGCACCGCGAGCACGTCGCGAGGGCCGTGACGCTCGCCCGACCGGTCGCGAGGATGCCCTCGTGCACGCTCTCGAGCCGCGCGTCGAGCTCGATGGGCTGGTCGGGCAGCACTGCGGCGAGCCCCTCCCCGACCTTCTCGCCGAAGGGAGCGGTCTCCTCGACCTCGCGCATGCGGCCAGGCTTGTGCACGATGTCGCGCACGGACAGCGTGAACGGATGCGTGGTGGGCATGCGACCATCCTACGACCGGTCGCTCAGAGCCCTCTCTCCAGGCGCCCCTCCTTGTGAGTCGAGGCCTCTCCACAGCCCCCTCCGACGAGGCTTCGCGTGTCAGTGGTGCGTGGTTGCATGCCTGCATGGATGCGTGGGGCGGGCTCGATGCGGAGGAGTACATCGCGTCGATCCGTGCCGGCGCGATCGACCCGCACGGCCGCACCGCGGCCGAGCTCGAGGACGAGCTCGCCGCGTACGACCGGGAGTGGGGCGAGCGGCTCGCTGCGCTGACCGATGCAGAGATCGACGAGGTCATCGCCGGCCGCATGCAGGTGCCGCCGCTGCCCGGCACCGTCCCACTCGACGAGCGGTCCGCGCTGCTGCGCGAGGAGGCTGAGCTCGCCGCGCGTATGAAGGCCATCGAGCAGTGCCGCGCCCGGCTCGAGGCCGAGCAGCGCGAGCTGCTCGCCGCCCGCATGGAGCGGCTGCGCGAGCGCGGCGGCGACATCGGCATGGCCGTGAAGGAATCCGCCTCCGTGCTCGCGTCCGAGCTGCGGCTCTCGGACCGGGCGATGGAGCGGCGCCTGACCGAGGCCTTCGCCACCGTCAGCGACCTGCCCGCCGCGCACGCCGCCCACAAGGCCGGTCGCATCACCGGCACGCACCTGCGGGCGATCGAGCAGGCGACGGAGGCGCTGCGCACCGACCCGCACGTCGACCCCGCCGACCGGGCGGCGGTGGAGGCGGAACTGGTCGACATCGCCGAGCGCGTCACGCCATCGCAGCTGCGGTCGCGGGCGAGGCGGATCGTCGACCGCGCGATGACCGATCCGCTGCAGCGCCGCCATGACGCCGCCCGCGCACGGCGCGACGCGTGGGTGGCCGACGCCGGCGACGGCATGGCGGTGCTCTCGCTGCTGACCTCCAGCGTCGTCGCCGCCGGCGCGTTCGACCGCGCCACCCAGGCAGCGAGGAAGAAGCCGAAGGACGACCCGCGCACCTTCGCCCAGTACCGCGCCGACGCGCTCGCCGAGCTGCTGCTGACCGGGCGCACGCCCGACGACCTGCACGGCACCAACCCGATCACCGCGACGATCACGGTGACCATCCCCGCCACCGAGCTGCTCAACGACACCGACGACGCCGACGAACCCGCGCTGCGGTTCTCGGGGGCGCTCGAGGGCGGGGCGCTCGTCGACGCCGCGACCGTGCGCGCCCTCGCCGCGGAGACGGTCGTGTGGGAACGCCTCTTCACCCACCCGGTCACCGGCGTCCCCGTCGCCGTCGACACCTACCGGCCCACCCGCGCCATGCGCCGCTGGCTCCGTCACCGCGACGGCCGCTGCCGGTGGCCCGGCTGCGCCAACGCCGTCTCCCGGGCAGACACCGACCACACCCGCGACCACGCCGACGGCGGCGCCACCGCGCACTCGAACCTCGCGCACCTGTGCCGGCGCCATCACACGATGAAGCACGCCACCGCCTGGACCGTCCAGCAGCTGGACGCCGGCGTCCTCGAATGGACCAGCCCCACCGGCCGGATCTTCACCGACGAACCCGAACCCGCCGGGCCCGCGTTCCGAGACCGCAGCGCCGACTACTGGGGCACCCCGTCCGACGAACCAGCACGGTGCACCGCGAGCGACCCGCCATGGGCGCACCTGACCGACTGCACCTGCTCCCCCAGCACCATTCCCGCCTGACCGGGCCGCGGCCGGCTCGGTCACCGCCCACTGGAGGCACTGCCGGCTGCCATCGCGGCGCGGTCGCGCGTCCGCCGACACGCGCACCCGCTCCGGGCGCTCCCCGCTTGACGCAGTCTCCACGGGCCCCATCGCCCGGCACGCGCTCACCAGCCGGGCGCGTTCCGCATCCGACGACCCAGTCGCCGCGACTCCTTCCTGCCCGAGCTACCCTTCCCGACGCGTTCCCGCCCGACGTGACTGCGCCGAGCGCATTCCCTGCCTGACCCGACCCCTCCTCAACGCACTCCCTGCCTGCCCCGATCGACGCCGGGCCGCAGGCGCGTGCTGCCGCCCGCGACGTCGGTCTGGCTAGGCGAGGGAGAGCACGAACGAGAGCACGAAGCCCGCCGCTGTGCTCATCGCGACGGCGGGGCCGCCGTGCTCGTACGCCTCGGGCATGAGGGTGTCGGCGAGCGAGGCGATCACCGCACCGGCGGCGAACGCGAGCGGCAGCGAGATCGTCTCGGCCTCGGCGGTCGCGAGCGGACCGGCGCCGACCACCACGGCACCGACGAGCAGCACCGCGCAGATCGACCACAGGCCGAGCACCTTGCCGTTCGACATGCCCTGCTCCTTCATCGACGACGCGCCCACGAGCGCCTCGGGCAGGTTCGACACGAAGATGGCGGCGAGCAGCGCCAGGCCGCCGGAGCCCTCGGTGAGCGAGACGCCCAGCGCGACGTTCTCCGGGACCCCGTCGAGCGTCACCGCCGCGAGGAGCGCGAGGCCGGCGGCACCGCGCGTCGACGCCTTCGTGGCCCGCGCATCCGCCGCCGCGGCATCGGTGTCGAGCTTCGCGCTGCCGCGCACCTCGTCGGCGGGCGCGCCCCTGCCCGGCTGCGCGGCGCGGTCGAGCAGCGCGCTCAGGATCGTGAACACGAGCGCGCCGACGATGAGCCCGAGCGCCGCTCGCCAGATGCCGCCCATCTCGTAGGCGTCCTCGAAGAGCTCGAACGCGAGCGCCGTGACGAGCGCACCCGCCGCGAACGACAGCAGGATGGCGAGCGCCCGCTTCGGGAGCTCGAACCGCATCCCGATCGCAGCCCCGATGATGAGCGCGCTCGAGGCGACGATGCCGAACAGCAGCGACTGCGCCATGCCTCAGCGTACGTCCGCAGGGTGCGCCGCGCACGCCCCGAACGAATGCGATGATGCACGCGTGTCGACGTCGCGCGCGGTGCCCCTGGCCCTCATCGGCTGGCTCGTGTGCGTCGAGCTGACGAGCGGCGTGCTGCAGGGCTGGTACGTGACGCTCACGCCCGACATCGCCCGCCACCTCGACGTGACCGACGCCGACGTCAACTGGTTCGAGGCAGGGCAGCTGCTGCTGTCGGCGCTCGTGGTGCCGCTCCTCGCGAAGCTCGGCGACATGCACGGCCACAAGCGCATGCTCCTCCTCTCGACGGCGCTCACCGCTGCCGCGAGCTGGTGGATGGCGTTCGCCGGCGACTTCTGGAGCTACCTCGTCGCCTTCTCGCTCCAAGGCGCATACGCCGTGTGGCTGCCGCTCGAGGTCGCCCTCATCTTCGACCGCGGCCGACGCTCCGGTGTGGCCGCCGCCACGACGCGGCGCGCGGCGGGACTCCTGGTGATCGCGCTCGAGGCCGGCGCCATCGTCGGAGCCCTCGGCTCCGCCGCCGCGCTCGCCGCGTTCGGCGAGGCGATGCCGCCGACCCTCATGGTGCCGGCAGCGATGGTGACGCTCACGTTCTTCGCGATCCTGTGGGGTGTGCCGGAGTCGGAGCCGCTCCCGGATCGCTCGCTCGACGCCGGCGGCTTCGTGCTCCTCGCCCTCTCGCTCCTCACCATCACGTCGGGCCTCACATTCCTGAAGCTCGGCGGTGCGGGTGCCTGGTGGGGATGGGCCGTCATGCTGGTCGGCGTCGCGCTGCTGCTGCCCTTCGGACGCTGGGTGCTCGGCAAGGACGACCCGGCGATCGACCTCCGCGTCATGCGGCAGCCGTCCATGTGGCCGGTGCAGCTCACCGCCGGCCTCGTCGGCGTCAGCCTGCTCGGGGCCCAGACGCCGCTCGCGACCTACGCCGGCACCGACCCGTCGCTCGGCTACGGCCTGGGGCTGGATGCGACGGGCCGGTCACTGCTCATCGGCGTCTACCTGCTCTCGCTCATCGCAGGCGCGGCCGCGCTCGCCGCGCTCTCGTCGCGCATCCGCCCTCGCCTCCTGCTCATCGCCGCGGCAGCGCTCGTCGGCATCGGCTACCTGCTGCTCGTGCCCTTCCACCTCGAGATCGGGCAGGTCTTCGCGTGCATGGCCATCGCCGGTGTCGGCTCCGGTGCGCTCGTCGGCGCCCTGCCAGCGGCGGCCGCCGCCGCTGCGCCGCGCGGGCAGACCGGCGTCGCGACCGGCATGACGAACACGACGAAGACGATCGGCGGCTCGTTCGCGTCCTCGATCTTCGCGATCGTGCTCGCGGTCGGCGCGATCGGCACCGCCGCGAGCCTCGGCGGCTACATCGCCGTCTGGATCATCTGCGGCGTGACCGCGCTCGTCGCCGCCGCGAGCCTCATCGCGGTCCCGCGGCTCGCCTTCGCCGATCCGGAGCCGGCGCCGGAGATCGCGCCCGCCGCATCCACCCGCGACACCTGACACCCGACGCCCAGACCGCCCGAGGAGGACCCATGCCGCTCTACGCGGTGCTGATCTACGCCGACGACTCCGCGCACGCGCTCGACGCGACCGAGGCCGACCTCGCCGAGCCCGACGGACACGGGGATGAGCTCGCCGCATCCGGCGCGATGCGCGCGGCCTACGCGTTCACGCCGCGGGCGCTCGCGAAGACGATCCGCCCCGACGGCGTCGCCGACGGCCCGTTCATCGACGCGCCCCACGCGGTCGCCGGCGTGTACGTGATCGAGGCCGCCGACGAGGACGCCGCGCTCGCGCTCGCCGGCACCAACCCCGTCATCCGCGGCAGCGGCGGCGTCGAGGTGCGCCGCGTCCATAGCGGCGGCACCATCCCGGAGCCGTAGCGGCGGCCACCGCACGCCGCGGGGCGAGCGCTCAGGCCTTCGCGGCGAGCGGGCCGCGGTGGACGATCCACGGGTGCGTCTGCGCGACGGGCTTGATGATCGTCTCGTCGACCGACACGTGCCCGGGGAGGGCGAGGATGTCGGTCATCACCCGTGCGACATCGTCGGCCGAGAGCGGGTCCTGCACGTCCTTGTAGACCGCATCCGCCTTCTCCTTGTCGCCCTCGAAGCGCACGAGGCTGAACTCCTCGGTCCAGACCATGCCGGGCGCGACCTCCATCACGCGGATCGGCTCGCCCGCGAGCTCGAGCCGCAGCACGTCGACGAGCTGCTTCTCGGCCGACTTCGCGGCGTTGTAGCCCGAGCCGCCCGTGTAGGGCACCGTGGCCGCGATGGAGGTGACGACCATGATCTCGGCGTAGGAGCCGTCGCGCGTGGAGTCGCGCAGCAGCGGCAGCAGCGCGTCCACGACGCGCTTCGTGCCGATGACGTTCGCCTCGAACATCCACCGCCAGTCGTCGATCGACGTCTCGGCGACGGGCGCCGCGCCCTTCGCGCCGCCGGCGACCTGCACGAGGCCCGTGGGGCGAAACGCGGCCGCCGCCTCCGCGAGCCGCGTGATGTCGGCCTCGTCGGTGAGGTCGACCGCGAGGATCTCGCACCCGGTGTCGCGCCGCAGCGCCTCGAGCCGCTCGGCACGGCGCGCGACCGCGAGCACCCGCCAGCCGCGCGCGACCGCCTGCCGCGCGACCGCCTCCCCGATGCCGCTCGATGCCCCCGTGACGACCAACCGCTTCTCGCTCATGCCGCCATGCAAGCAGGCTCCGAGCGGCCCGCGCCACTCCGCGCGGACTGCGAGTGTTACGCCGTGCGACGCGCCCCGCTGGCCCGATCGGCCGACCCGGCCGACGATGGAGCGAGACCAGCCCCGCATCGACCCGCAAGGAGAACACCATGAGCGACTGGAAGTTCGAGACCCTCCAGGTGCACGCGGGCGCACAGCCCGACCCCACCACCAAGGCGCGCATCACGCCCGTCTACCGCACGACCTCCTACGTCTTCGACAGCACCGAGCACGCGGCCCGCCTGTTCGGCCTCGCGGAGCTCGGCAACATCTACTCGCGCATCATGAACCCGACGAACGACGTCGTCGAGCAGCGCCTCGCCGCGCTCGAGGGGGGCACCGCCGCCCTCCTGCTCGCGTCGGGCCAGGCAGCGACCACCTACGCGATCCTCAACATCGCCGAGGCCGGCGACCACATCGTGTCGTCCTCGTCGATCTACGGCGGCACCTACAACCTCTTCAACTTCACCCTGAAGAAGCTCGGCATCGACGTGACCTTCGTCGAGGACCAGGACGACCTCGACGAGTGGCGCCGCGCCATCCGCCCCGAGACCAAGGCGCTCTTCGCCGAGACGATCGGCAACCCGCGCATCAACCTGCTCGACATCGCAGGCGTCTCCGGCGTCGCGCACGAGGGCGGCGTTCCGCTCATCGTCGACAACACGATCGCGACGCCCTACCTCATCCGCCCGCTCGAGCACGGCGCCGACATCGTCGTCCACTCGGCGACGAAGTTCCTCGGCGGCCACGGCTCCGTCGTCGCCGGCGCCATCGTCGACGGCGGCCGATTCGAGTGGTCGAAGTCCGACCGGTTCCCGGGCCTCACGACCCCCGACGAGTCGTACCACGGCGTCACGTACACCGAGGCGCTCGGCGACGCGATCGCCTACATCCTCAAGGCGCGCGTGACGCTCCTGCGCGACGTCGGCGCATCCTCCTCCCCCGACACCGCGTGGCAGCTGCTGCAGGGCATCGAGACGCTCTCGCTGCGCCTCGACCGCCACGTCGCGAACGCGACCGCCGTCGCCCGCTTCCTCGAGGCGCACCCGCAGGTCGCCGCCGTGCACTACGCGGGGCTCGAGTCGAGCCCGTGGCACGAGCGCGGCCGGCAGATCGCGCCGCGGGGCACCGGCGCCGTGCTCTCGTTCGAGCTGCGCGGCGGCGTCGAGGCGGGGAAGGCGCTCGTCGAGTCGCTCGAGCTCTTCAGCCACCTCGCGAACATCGGCGACGTGCGCTCGCTCGTCATCCACCCCGCCTCGACGACGCACGCGCAGCTCACGCCCGAGCAGCAGCTGAGCGCGGGCGTCACGCCCGGCCTCGTGCGGCTGTCGGTCGGCATCGAGCACGTCGACGACCTCATCGCCGACCTGGGCCGCGGCCTCGAGGCCGCCGCCGCGAAGTCGGCCGAGCTCGCGGCGAACGCCTGACGGGCAGGGGCGGGCACCCGTGGACTGGCAGCTGAGCGACGACGCGCAGCCCGCCGCCCGGGTGCCCGCCGCGCGCCTGCTCGAGCAGGCGGGGCCCGAGGCCCGGCCGGTGCCCGTCACGGGCGCCTGGCGGCCCGGCGACGACCCGGGCGACCGCCGCTTCGCGCGCATCGGCGACGTGCGCACCGAGGCCGGGGGCGAGGTGGCGGATGCGGTGCTCGCGTTCGAGACGTGGGGTCGCCTCGACGAGCACGCCGGCAACGCCGTGCTCGTGCTCCACGCGCTCACCGGCGACAGCCACGTGCGCGGCCCGGCCGGACCGGGCCACGCGACCGCCGGCTGGTGGGAGGACGTCGTGGGCCCCGGCGCCGCGATCGACACCGACCGCTTCTTCGTCGTCGCGCCCAACATGCTCGGCGGCTGCCAGGGCTCGACGGGGCCCGCCTCGCTCCATGCCGACGGCACCGAGTGGGGCTCCCGCTTCCCGCGCGTGACGGTGCGCGACCAGGTCGAGGCGCAGCGCCGCCTCGCCGACCAGCTCGGCATCCGCCGCTGGCACGCGGTCGTCGGCGGCTCGATGGGCGGCATGCACGCGCTCGAGTGGGCGGTGACGCACCCCGAGCGCGTGGGGGCGGCCGCGCTGCTCGCGTCGAACGCGGCGACGAGCGCCGACCAGATCGCGCAGAACTCGCTGCAGATCGAGGCGGTCACGACCGACCCCGGCTGGCTCGGCGGCGACTTCTACGACCTGCCCGGCCACGCGGGGCCCGCGCGCGGACTCGCCCTGGCACGCCGCATGGCGATGCTCGGCTACCGCTCGCAGCACGAGCTCAACGAGCGCTTCCGCCGCGAGTGGCAGTCGAGCGTCGACCCGCTGCAGGGCGGCCGGTTCCAGGTCGAGTCGTACCTCGACGTGCACGGCAACCGCTTCACGCGGCGCTTCGACGCCGGCTCCTACGTGCGGCTCGTCGACGCGATGTCGACGCACGACGTCGGCCGCGGTCGCGGCGGCGTCGAGGCGGCGCTCGAGCGCATCACCGCGCCCACGCTCGTCGTCGGCATCTCGAGCGACCGGCTCTTCCCCGTCGCCGACCAGCAGCGGCTCGCGTCAGGCATCCCCACGAGCGTCTCGGGTGCCGAGCCGGTCGTGCTCGAGAGCGGCTTCGGGCACGACGCCTTCCTCATCGAGTCGGGCCGCGTCGGCGACCTGCTCGCGACGCTCCTCGGCTGACGCGCCGAGCGTGCCGACGCGCGCCGCCCGCACGAGCATCGCGACCGCGCCGACGAGCAGCGCGACGTGCACGAGGTTCCGCGCCGTCAGCAGCGCGACGGCGGCCGGATGCGCGGCCACGAGCGCGTCGTACGTCCAGGGGAACTGCACGTGCGTGAGCACCGCGACCAGCCCGATCGCGGCGACGCCCACCCAGTGGCGCCGCGCACCGGCCTCCACGAGCAGCAGCGCCGGCACGAGCAGCCACAGCACGAACTGCGGCGAGCCGACCTTGTTCGTGACGATCATGACCTCGACGAGCGCGAGCGCGAGCCACACGATCGCCTCGCGCCCGTGCGCGCGCCGCACCGCGAGCGCCCCCACCGCGACGAGCGCGACGACGCCGCCGACGAGCACCGGCGTCGCGAGCGCCGCGACCGTGCGCACGCCATCCCCGGCGACCTGGAACGTGTAGATCTCGCGGTCGAAGGACACGTGCGCGAGCCCGCCGCCCGCGAGCCACATGTAGGGGGTCGCCGCGACCGCCTCGATCTGCAGGCCGCGATCCTCCTGCGCGACGAGGAACGAGAGCGCGTGGCCGGAGCCGAGCAGCGCCGCGACGACGATCACCGCACCCGTGACGAGCGCGCCCGCCGCGAGCACGCGCATCCGCTCGCGCCGCACGACGAGCAGCGCGAGGTACAGCACACCGGGCCACACCTTCATCCACGCCGCCGCGGTGAAGACGGCCGCCGCGACACCGGGCCGGCCGCCGCGCAGCGCCACGATCGCGATGATGCTCAGCGCGACCACGACCGTGTCGATGCGGGCGAGCGCGACGGGCCCGAGCGCGAGCAGCAGCCCGAGCCACACGAGCGCCATCGCGCCGCCGCGCGGCAGCCGCAGCAGCAGCGCGAACGCGACCGCGTCGAGCGCCGTGACGACCAGCATCCACACGACCGGCAGCGCATCCGCTCCGAGCACGCCCGCGAGCAGGATGGGGACCCACGCGAGCAGCGGGTACACCCACGGGCTGTCGATGCCGAGCCAGTCGCCCGCGAGGCCGCGCTCGAGCCACGACGTGTAGACGGACAGCACGTCGCCGTACGCGTCCGAGACGCTCGGGATGCACAGGATCGCCAGCAGGGCGTGGACGCCGCCGAAGGCGAGCCACGCCCAGCCGCGCGGCAGCGAGGGCGGCACGGTGGGCGGCAGGGTCAGAACAGCCTCCTCGTCGCGTCGCGGACCTCGCCGACGAGCTCCTCGATGATGTCCTCGAGGAAGAGCAGGCCCGTCGTGTCGCCGTTCGCGTCGAACGAGCGCGCGATGTGCGCGCCGGTCGAGCGCATGAGCGCGAGGGCGTCCTCGAGCTCCGACTCCTGGTAGATCGAGGCGAGCTGGCGGATGCGCTTGGCCGGCACGGGCACGTCCATGTCGTCGTCGTCGGCGCCGAGCACGTCCTTCACGTGCACGTACCCGCCCGGCTGGCCCTCCGCATCCGCCACGACGTAGCGCGAGAAGCCGCGCTCGCGCACCGCCGCCTCGAGGTCGGCCGGGGTCGCTCCGAGCGGCAGCGTGACGATCTCGTCGAGCGGCAGGGCGACGTCGCGCACGCGCCGCTCCGTGAACTCGAACGTGCGCGAGATCGCGCCCGTCGGGTCGAACAGGAGCCCCTCGCGCTTCGACGTCTCGACGATCGTCTCGACCTCGTCGATCGTGAAGGTGCTCGCCGCCTCGTCGACCGGCTGCACGCGGACGAGCCGGAGGATGCCGTTCGCGAGCGCGTTCATCGCCCAGATGACCGGCTTGAAGGCGCGCGAGACGAGCACGAGCGGCGGCGCGAGCAGCAGCACGGCGCGATCGGGCACCGAGAACGCCGCGTTCTTCGGCACCATCTCGCCCAGCACGACGTGGAGGTAGGTCACGAGCAGCAGTGCGATGACGAACGCGACGATCGAGACCGCCTCGGGCGGCAGGCCCGTCCACTCGAGCGGGCCCTCGAGCAGGTGGTGGATCGCGGGCTCGGAGACGTTGAGGATGAGCAGCGAGCAGATCGTGATGCCGAGCTGGCACATCGCGAGCATGAGCGAGACGTGCTCCATCGCCCACAGCGCGAGCTTCGCCGCGCGGTTGCCGCGGTCGGCGAGCGGCTCGATCTGGCTGCGCCGCGCGGAGATGACCGCGAACTCGGCGCCCACGAAGAACGCGTTCGCCGCGAGCAGGATGACGAGCCACATGATGCCGAGCCAGTCGCTCATCGCTCCCCCTCCCCGCGCTCGGAGACCGCGTCCGGGTCCTGGACGAACCGCACCCGGTCGACGCGGCGGCCGTCGACGCGCTCGACTCGCAGCGTGCCGTCCTCGACCCGCACGGTGTCGCCCACGACGGGCAGCCTGCCGAGCTCGGCCATGATGAAGCCGCCGATCGTCTCGAACGGCCCCTCGTCGGGCACGACGACCCGAGCGCGCTCGAGCAGCTCGTCCGGGCGGAACGCGCCCGGGAACGTGACCCAGCCCGGCCCGCGCACGACCTCGACGTGCATCCGGTCATGCTCGTCGGAGACCTCGCCGACGACCTCCTCCACGAGGTCCTCGAGGGTCGCGATGCCCGCCGTGCCGCCGTACTCGTCGACGACGATCGCCATCTGGTAGCCGCGCTCCTTGAGGTCCGACAGCAGCGCGTCCAGGTGCACCGACTCGGGCACGCGGTGGGGCTCCTCGGCGATCGCCGCGACCGGCACGTCGGCGCGCCGCTCTCGCGGCACGGAGATCGCCTGCTTGACGTGCGCGATGCCGAGCACCTCGTCGAGGTCGCCGTCGATCACCGGGAAGCGGCTGAGGCCCGTCTGATGGGCGAGCGCGACGAGGTCGGCGACCGACGCGGAGCGCTCGAGCGCCTGCACGCGCGGCCGCGGAGTCATGACGTCACCGGCCGAGAGCTCCGCGAAGCGGAGGGTGCGCGCGAGCAGCGTCGCGGCGCCGACGTCGAGCGCGCCCTCCATGGCGCTGCGGCGCACGAGGGTGGAGAGCTCGTCGGCCGTGCGGGCGCCCGAGAGCTCCTCCTTGGGCTCGATGCCGATCGAGCGGAGGATGCCGTTCGCGGAGCCGTTGAGGGCGAGCACCGCGGGCTTGAAGACCGCGGTGAACGCGCGCTGGAACGGTGTGACGGCGACCGCGGTGCCGAGCGGCTTCGCGAGCGCGAGGTTCTTCGGCACCAGCTCGCCGACGATCATCGACAGGATCGTCGCGGCGGTCACGGCGATGATGCTCGAGAGCGGGGCGGCGAAGCTCTCGGCGAGCCCGGCACCGACGAGCACGGGCGTGAGCTGGCGCGAGATCGCCGGCTCCATCGTGTAGCCCGTGAGGAGCGTCGTGAGCGTGATGCCCAGCTGCGCGCTCGAGAGGTGCGTCGAGGTGTGGCGCAGCGCCGCGATGGTGCCGTCGAGGCGCCGCTCGCCGCGGTCGCGGCGGGCCTCGAGGTCTGCGCGGTCGAGGTTGACGAGCGCGAACTCGCTCGCGACGAAGAGGCCGGTCCCGATCGTGAGGACGACGCCGATGGCGATGAGCAGCGCATCCATCAACGGATCGGTTCCGGCCGCGGACTATGACTGTGGTCGTCGTTCACGGCGACATCCTAGGGGACCGGGTTCGGGCGCATCCGGGGCCGTCACCACGACACCGGCAGCGCCTTGCCCTCCTCGTAGCCGGCCGCCGACTGCACCCCGACGCGCGCTCGC
The DNA here is from genome assembly GCF_024723325.1 of Agrococcus sp. HG114. Classification (GTDB taxonomy): domain Bacteria; phylum Actinomycetota; class Actinomycetes; order Actinomycetales; family Microbacteriaceae; genus Agrococcus. The sequence goes on along the minus strand of NZ_JANQCH010000021.1, from coordinate 1,967 downwards.
TCGCGGAACGCGGGGACGGTGTCGGCGCCCGCGTACGTGAACGACGAGCGCACGCCCGCGGTGATCATGTCGACGAGGTCCTCGACGCTCGGCCGCGCCGGGTCGAGCAGGATCGTCGACGACGAGATGCCCTCGGCGAAGAGCTGCTTGCGCGCGAGCTCGTACGCGTCGAGCTGCCCGAAGCGGCCGACGACCGCGCGCGTCGAGGCCATGCCCCACGACTCCTTGAAGAGCCGTCCCTGCGCATCGCGCTGGAGCCGGCCGGGCGCCTCGATCGTGCCCGCGAACCACGAGCCGATCATGACGCTCGACGCGCCCGCCGCGAGCGCGAGGGCGACGTCGCGCGGGTAGCGCACGCCGCCGTCCGCCCACACCCGCGCGCCGAGCTCGATCGCCGTCGTCGACGTGTCGAGGACCGCGGAGAACTGCGGGCGGCCGACCGCGGTCATCATGCGCGTCGTGCACATCGCGCCCGGCCCCACGCCGACCTTGAGGATGGATGCGCCGGCGGCCACGAGGTCGCGCGCGCCGTCGGAGGAGACGATGTTGCCCGCCGCGACCGGCACGTCGTCGCCGACCGCCGCGCGCACCGACTCGAGCGCGCGCAGCATGCCCTCCTGGTGGCCGTGCGCGGTGTCGACGACGATCACGTCGGCGCCCGCCTCGACCAGCGCGGCCGCCTTCGCCCCCGGGTCGCCGTTGATGCCGACGGCGGCCGCGACGCTCAGCCGCCCGCCCTCGTCGAGCGCCGGCCGGTAGATGTCGCGGCGCAGCGCCCCGAGTCGCGACGCGAAGCCGATCGCGCGGCCGTCGACGACGACCGGTGCGACCTCGACGCCCTCGCGCTCGAGCGCCGCGAACATCGCGCGGCCGTCCGCGGCGTCGGCGGGCGCGAGCTCCGGCAGGTGCGAGTGGAGCAGGTCGCCGAGCTTCGCGTCCGGCAGGGCGTGGCCGAGCCGCTCGGCGGGGATCGCGCCGAGCAGCTGCCCGTCGGCGTCCTCGACCGCGACCGCGTGGCCCTTGATCGCCGGGACCCGCTCGAGCACGTCCTGCACGACATCGCCGGGACCGGCGCGATGCGGGGACTCGAGGTCCACGGGCTGCGCCTTGACCCACGCGATCGACGCGACGGTCTCCTCGAGCGGCGGGTCCTGCGTGAGCACCGCGAGCCCGCCGCGGCGCGCGAGCGTCGCCGCCATGCGCGGACCGGTCACCGAGTTCATGTTCGACGCGACGATCGGCAGCGTCGCGGACGTGCCGTCGTCGGGCGCGAGGTCGACCGCCATGCGGGATCCGACGTCGCTGCGGCTGGGGACGAGGAAGACGTCGGAGTACGTGAGGTCGTGCTCCGGGACGTCGTCGATGAAGCGCATGGCTCCAGGGTAGGCCGGGAGCGGCCGCGCGCTCCTCGTCAGCCCTTCGCCTGCCCCCAGTCGCGCACGACCGCGGCCTGCACCGGGAAGTCGACGGGGAAGTCGCCGAAGAGCACCCGGCCCGCGAGCGCCGCGGCCTCCCGCACGGCGTCGGCCACGGCATCCGCCTCTGCCTCGGGCGCCTGCACGATGACCTCGTCGTGGAGGAAGCACACGAGCGCCGCGCCCTCGACGCCGGCGATCGCCCGGCGGACGCCGGCCATCCATGCGAGCGCCCACTCGGCCGCCGTGCCCTGCACGACGAAGTTGCGCGTGAAGCGGCCCCAGGCCCGCGCCTGGCTCGCGCCCCGCTCGTCGTCGCGCCAGCGCGGCGGCTCGGGCGACGTGCGGCCGAGCCACGTGCGCACCCGCTCGCGCCGCTCCCCCGCCCGGGCCGCGCTCTCGACGGCCGCCATCGCGCGAGGGTAGGCGCGCTCGAGCCGCGGCAGCACGAGCGCCGACTGGCCCCGCGTGCCGCCGTAGAGCGCCCCGAGCATGCCGAGCTTCGCCTGCTCGCGCGTCGCGACGACCCCGCGGTCGACGAGCCCCTGGTAG
>NZ_JANQCH010000219.1 GCF_024723325.1 Agrococcus sp. HG114 | reverse complement strand
CGTCGACGACGAGCACGACGCGCGCCGCGCGGGCGCCGGGCAGTCCGTCGCCGATCACCGCCGCCCGGGCGTCGACGACGCCCGGCAGCGACCGCAGCGCGAGCAGGAGGCGGTCGGCCGCCGCGGCCGCGCCGCTCTCGGAAGCGGCCATCTCAGCCGCCCCGCTGGAAGATCGAGGAGTGCGGCAGCTCGACGCCGACGAAGTACCGCTCGAGGCCGTGGAGCGCCATCCACGTCGCGGCGCGCGAGCCGTGCCGGTCGCCCTGCTCCTGCATGGTCTGCTGGTACGCGAGCCCGTGGTGGCCGAGGGCGCCGGCGATCGCGGGCGGCGCGACCCGCACCGTCGTGCGGTTCGGATCGTCGCGCAGGTCGCGCTTCGCGGGGTCCTCGGCGAGCGCGACCGGGTCGTCGAGCACGCCCGCCCCGCCGTGCTCGAACGAGAGCACCGGGATGTGCGCCGGCACCGCGGCGTCGTCGATCGCCGCCCCCGCGACGATCACCGCGTCGACGTCGTACGCGGCGGTGAAGGCCGGGTCGGCGGCGAGGTTCGCGGCGGTGATGCCGCCGAGGCTCCACCCCGTCAGCAGCACGCTCGCGCCCGAGGGCACGCCCGCCTCGGCCATCGCGAGCACGACCGCCTGCTCGAGCTGCGTCGGCCCGAGCCCGAGCTTCGCGGCGACGCCCGAGTGGATGTCGTTGATCGACGACGTGCCGGGACGCCACGCCTGCGTGCTGGGGATGCTGACGCGGTAGGCGGTCTGCGGGCCGTCGGCCCCCGCGCTCGTCACGGCCGTGACCGTGACCATGGTCGAGGCGCCGGGGTCGTGCGTGCCCGGGCCGCCGTCGTGCGCGTCGACCGCGCGGTTGTCGGCCTGCAGCCGCGCGAGGTGGTCGCCCGCGGTGCCGTCGAGCCCTGTGCGCGGCGCCGCTGCCCCGCTCCACAGCAGCACGGGCGCGCCGGCGTCGCCCGCGACGAGCCAGTCGGCGAGCGCGGGCACGGCCTCGCGCAGCCACGCGATCGCGCTGCCGAGGAGGGCGGCCTCGAGCGATCCGGTCGCGACGAGCGCGCGCACGAACGCGGCGGCGCCGTCGCCGAGGAGCCACGAGCCGACGATCGCGAGCGCGAGCCCGGCGAGGAGCAGCCCGATCAGGCCGGTCGCGGCGAGCGCGATCGCGAGCGCTGCCGCGACGAGCGCGAGGCTCGCGGCGAGCACCGCTGCTGCGAGCAGCACGAGCGCGTCGACGAGGGCGTCGCCGAGGGCGTCGAAGAAGTCGGTGAGCGCGCCGCGCACGTCATCCCACAGGGAGTCGTTGAGCGCAGCACCCTCGACCTCGTCGCGGATGCGCGCGGCGGCCTCGTCGGCGGCACGGCGCTTGCGCTCGCGGGCGGCGCGGTGGTCGGCCTCCGCCTCGGCCCGGGCGCGCGCG
>NZ_JANQCH010000218.1 GCF_024723325.1 Agrococcus sp. HG114 | reverse complement strand
GCCGTGCCCGCCGCGCCTGCGGGGGCGCGAGGCGGGCGGGGTCGGCTTCGGCTTCGATGGGCGCGGCTTCGCGCCGGTCGCGGCGTTCCCCGGCTCGACCCGGTGCTCCCGGTCCCGGCCGCGCGAGGATCCCGCACGCCGGCCCTTCGCGATGCCGATGAGCTCCTGGTGCAGGGCCGAGTCCGCGCGCTCGAGCCAGACGAGCGCGATCGTCGTGCTCGGCGCATCCGTCACCACCCGGTGCCGCGTGCCGGTGCCGCCGAGCGCGCGCGCGACCGACATGGGCACGATCGCGAGCCCCGCGCCGGTCGCGACGACCTCGAGCAGCTGCGCGGCGCTCAGGTCGCCGGCCTCGAGCATCGGCTCGCCCGCGAGGTCGGCGAGCGCGACCTCGTCGAACGCGACGATCGGGTGCCCGACGGGCGCGACGACCACCGGCAGCTCGTCGTAGAGCGGCACCTGGTGGAGACCCTCGCCGGGTACGGGGAGCCGGGCGAGCACCGCGTCGACGCGCCCGTCCTCGAGCGCGCGCACCGCATCCGCCTCGTCGAGCGCGACGAGCTCGATCGGCACCTCGGGGACGCGCTGCGCCCACACGCGCATCCACTTCGCGGGCGTCACGCCCGGCACGCCGCCGAGCCGGAACCGTTGCATGGCTCCATCCTGCCGCGCGCGGCGGCATCGCCGTGCGCTCGATGGCGCTCAGCGCCGCCCCAGGCGGAATGCGCGCTCGACGGCTCGCCCAGCGTCATCGAGCGTCGCTGTCAGACCCGCTGCAGGAACGCCACGACGTCCGCGAGCTCCTCGGCGACGATCGAGTGGCCGCGGTGGTACGTGCGGCGGTCGACGTCGAAGTGCGCGTCGAGCCACGGGATCGACCGCGCGATCTTGTCGCGGTGGATCACGTCGTCGAGGTCGCCGATCGTGCTCAGCAGCGGCAGCCGGGGCTGCCGCGCCGCGAGCACCGCGTCGCCCGGCAGCTCGCCCGCGTGCACGAACGACGAGAGGTGGGCGATGGACGCGAACCGCTCGGGCGCGAGCCGCGCGAGCTGCACGGCCATGGCCCCGCCCTGCGAGAACCCCAGCAGGTGCACGCGCGACACCTCGCGATCCAGACCGTCGAGCCACTCGAGCACGCCCGCGGCGGTCGCGTTGATGCGCTCGTCGTCGTCGCTGTCGACGGGGGAGAAGTCGAACCACGCGAAGCCGCCGCCGTAGGGGATCGGGGCGCGCAGGGACGCGACCGTGAGCTCGGCCGGCAGGTGCGGGGCGAGGCCGAAGAGGTCGCCCTCGTGCGAGCCGATGCCGTGCATGACGAGCAGCAGCTCGTCGCCCGTGCCCTCGCGCCACTGCACCGCGTCCGCGTCGAGCTTGTGCTCGAGGGTCGCGTGCGACGTCGCCGCCCAGCGCGCCGACAGCACGGTGCGGAACGAGTAG
>NZ_JANQCH010000217.1 GCF_024723325.1 Agrococcus sp. HG114 | reverse complement strand
CCGCACCACCGCATGCTCGGGCTCTCGCTCGGCGACGAGGCGCTCGTGGACGCGGTGCTCCACGACGCGGGCGCGGCCGAGCTCGCCGATCGCAGGCTCGGCGAGCTCTCCGGCGGCGAGCTGCAGCGCGTGCACCTCGCGCGCGCGCTCGCGCAGCAGGCGGGCGGGGTGCCCGGCGCGCTCCTGCTCGACGAGCCGACGAACCACCTCGACGTCGCGTGGCAGCTCGAGCTGCTCGAGCTCGTGCGGCGCCTCGCGCGCGACCGGCCGGTCGTGATGACCGTCCACGACCTCGCGCTCGCGGCCACCCACGCCGATCGCGTCGTGCTCGTCGACCGCGGGCGCGTGGTCGCGCACGGGGCGCCCTCCGACGTGCTGACGACCGACCGCATCCGCTCGGTCTACCGCGTCGACGCGACGATCGATGCCGCCCCTGGCGGGGTGGCGATCCGCTACCGGAGGATGGGCTCGTGAGGATCACCGTGCTCGCCGGCGGCGTCGGCGGCGCCCGCTTCGCGCTCGGGCTCCGCGAGGCCCTCGGCGGCCCGAGCGGCGTTCCCGCGGCCGAGATCACGATCGTCGCCAACATCGGCGACGACATGTGGCTCTCGGGCGTCAAGGTGTGCCCCGACCTCGACTCGATCATGTACGCGCTCGCTGGGGTCGGCGACACGGAGCGCGGCTGGGGCCGCGCGGGCGAGAGCGAGCGCGTCGCGGCGGAGCTCACGGCTTACGGCGTCGGCTGGCCGTGGTTCACGCTCGGCGACCTCGATCTCGGCACCCACCTCGCGCGCACCGAGCTGCTGCGCGAGGGCGCGACGCTCACCGAGGCGACCGCGCGGCTCGCGGCCCGCTGGGACCTCGGCGCCCGGCTGCTGCCCGTCACCGACGACGAGGTGCCCACGCACGTCGTCACCGGCGAGGGCGTGCTGCACTTCGAGGAGTGGTGGGTGCGCACGCGCGCGCAGCTGCCCGCGCACCGCTTCGTGCAGCACGGGCTCGAGCGCTCCCGCATCTCGCACGCCGCGCGCGAGGCGATCGCGAGCGCCGACGTCGTGCTGCTCGCGCCGTCGAACCCGGTCGTCTCGATCGGCACGATCGTCGGCATCCCCGGCGTGCGCGACGCGCTCGAGACGGCGCCGGCGCCCGTGGTGGGCGTCTCGCCGATCATCGCCGGCAGGGCGCTCCGCGGCATGGCGGCGACGTGCCTCGAGGTCATCGGGGTCGAGCCGGATGCGGCTGCGGTCGCGGCGCACTACGGGGCGCGTCGGGCTGGCGGGCTGCTCGACGGGTGGCTCGTCGCCGAGGAGGATGCGGGCTCGCTCGGCGCGATCGAGGCGCACGGCATCGCCGCGGAGGCGCGCCCGCTGCTGCTCACGCCGGGCGGCCCCGGCGCACAGGTCGCGGCCGACGCGCTCGCGCTGGCCGAGCGGCTGCGCTGACGCGCGGGGGC
>NZ_JANQCH010000216.1 GCF_024723325.1 Agrococcus sp. HG114 | reverse complement strand
CTCCTGCTCAGCGGCTGCGGCGTCCTGCCCGCGCCGTCGCAGTCGCCGGTGCCGACGACCGCCGCGACCGCGGAGGCGCACGGCGACCAGGCGCAGCAGTGCGCGCGGGTCATCGCGGAGGTCGAGGCGATCGCCGCGGACGTGAGCCGAGTGGGCGAGTCGGTCGCCGCCGACCCGATCGGCGCGCTCGCGCTGCTCGGCAGCGTGTCGAGCCGCGTCGGCGACCTGCAGACGCGCGTGACCGACCCGGAGCTGCTCGACCGCATCGGCGAGATCCAGGCCGGCTGGGACGCGATCGTCGACGACGCGCAGCGCTCGCTCGCGTCGGGCGACGCGGCCGCGCTCGAGCGCATCGGCGGCGCGCTCGCCGACCTCGGGCAGCGCGTGTCCGAGCTCCAGGAGTTCTGCGCGGGGACGGCATGAGCGCGCCGCTCCTCGCCCTGCTCGACGGCACGCTCGCCGACGTCGCCGCGCCGCTCATCCGCGCCGACGACCTGGGCGTCGTGCGGGGCGACGGCGTCTTCGACGCGACGCTCGCGCGGCGCACCGCGGACGGCGCGGTCGAGGTGCGGGACCGCGAGGCGCACCTCGAGCGGCTCGCGCGCTCGGCGGCGATCCTGCAGCTGCCCGAGCCCGACCGAGCAGGCTTCGGGCGCGCGATCGACGCGCTCGTCGCGGCGTGGGACTTCGCCGCGCAGCCCGAGGCGATCATCCGCCTCGTGCTCACGCGCGGCCCGGAGTCCGGCGGCGAGCCGACCGCGTTCGCCCTCATGTCGCCGCTGTCGGCGGCGGCGCTGCGCGAGCGCGAGCAGGGCGTGGCGATCACGCTGCTCGGGCGCGGCCACGACGGCGACGAGGTCGCCGCCATGCCGTGGCTGCTGCCGGGCGCGAAGAGCCTGTCGTACTCGATCAACATGGCCGCGAAGCGGCACGCGGCGCAGCACGGCTTCGACGACGTCGTGTTCGTCGCGCCCTCGGGCCAGCTGCTCGAGGGCCCCACCTCGACGCTCGTCATCGACCGCGGCGGGCGGCTGCTCACGCCCCCGCAGGACGGCATCCTCGCCTCGCTCACGCTCGAGCACCTCATGCGCGCCGCGCCCGCTGAGGGGCTCGAGGTCGTGTTCGAGCGACTCGAGCCCGACGACCTGCGCGCCGCCGACGGCGCGTGGCTGCTCTCGTCCGGCCGGCTCGTCGCCGCCGTCACGAGCGTCGACGGCCACGCGCTCCCGCGCTCGCCGCTCGACGGGACGGTGCGCCGGCTGCTCGAGGTCTAGCCTCGGGTCACGACCCGGCGACGAGCCGTGCCTGCTCGGCGAGCAGGAGCGCGACGACGTCGGCGGGCGCCTGCTCGTGCAGGACCGCGACGAGGAAGGCGCCGGACGCCCGCGCGTCGGCGACGAGCGAGCGGTCGTCGCCGAGCAGGGCGATCGCGGCCCCCTGCGGCGCATCGACGGCCGCGAGCGCGCCC
>NZ_JANQCH010000215.1 GCF_024723325.1 Agrococcus sp. HG114 | reverse complement strand
GGGCTGCGCCCTCCGCCGCAGCCGCGCCGCGTGCGATGGCCCCGCGGCGACGAGCACCCGCTCGACATCCGCGACGGCCATCAGCTGCGCCCGACCGCCCACCGCGCCACCGTGCGGACCGTCGACCGCGTCGCGCGGCAGCTCGCCGCGCTCATCGTCGATCCTGGCGACCGCGGCGGCTGACGACCTCGGCCGCCGACGCGCGGAGCGCGCGCGCCGCGGCCTCCCACGTGTAGCCGCCGACCGCGCGCTCGCGCGCCCCCGCGTCGGGCGCGACGCCCCACATGAGGTCGATCGCGCGGGCGACCGCATCCGCGTCGAGCGGCGACACCAGGGTGGCGCATCCGCCGACCGTCTCGCGGAACACGGGGATGTCGCTCGCGAGGAGCGGGGAGCCGAGGGCAGCGGCCTCGACGGCGGGCATGCCGAACCCCTCGTCGAGGCTCAAGCAGAGCGTGAGGGCCGCGTGGCGGTACAGCCAGCCGAGCTCCTCGTCCGGCACGTGCCCGAGCATCACGATGCTGCCGTCTGCGATGCGCGCGCGGGCCTCATCGGGGATGCGCGCGCCGATGCCGGAGTGCTCGCTGCCGCCCACGACGCACAGCGGCGCGGCGGGGGTGATGCGCGCGGAGCGGCTCGCGGCCAGCATGGCGGTCTCGAGGTTCTTGCGGACGTTGAGCCGCCCCACCGTGACGGCGAAGCGGGCGGTCTCGGGCACGGCGCCCGGTCGGCGCGCCGCTCCCGTGAGCGAGGGCGGGACCCCGAGGCCCGTCACCGCCGCGGGCGGCAGCCGGGGCGCATGGCGGCGGATGCGCTCGGCCTCGCTGCGCGTGGACGTCGCGACCGCCGCCGCGCGACTGGCCCACGGCAGCATCCGCCCGAAGTAGAGCCGCTCCGCGCGCGAGAACCACTCCGGATGCTCCTCGAACATCACGTCGTGCAGGAACGTCAGCGCGCGGCCGGATGCGGGGGTGAAGTTGTGCGCGAGGACGACGTCGGCGCCGGTCCTGCGGGCGATGCGCGGCAGCTCCCAGCGGTTCGCGGCGGCATGGGGCCACAGGCGGGTCCGCGCGACCGCGGCCCGCGGGGGAGCGTCGTCGGCCGCGTCGGCGGGCATCGCGAGGACGAGCTCGTCCTCCGGGAACGCGCGCGCCCACGCGAGGATCACCTCGCGCTGCACGGTCCGGTTGGCATGCGGGCCCCGCTCCCACCAGTGGGCGTCCATGAGGATCCGCATGGGCGGCATCCTACGGTGGCCGGCTCCGCCTCAGGCCCGGCGCGGGATCCTCCGATGATTGCCGCGCGCACCTCGACCCGTAACAGTGTTATGACTACGCTCGCCGCAGGCGGCACCCAGGCCCACCGCTCGCCGGTGAGCGCCGCGGGCCGCCGGCAGCGCGAGAGGCGGAGCATGGTGGCACGACCGGGAGCAGGGCGCCGCGTCCGCGCGAGCGCGCGGCTCGCGCTCGTCG
>NZ_JANQCH010000214.1 GCF_024723325.1 Agrococcus sp. HG114 | reverse complement strand
CGCTCGGACCGCGGCGTCGGCGGATGCGCCGCCCGCGGCGTCGAGGGAGGCGAGGCGGTCGCGCTCGGCGAGCGTCGCGCTCGCCGCCGCGTCGGCCGCGCGCCACTGCTCGATCGCCTCGTCGGCCTGGGCCTGCGCGACGCGCAGCTCATCGGCGTAGTCGACGAGCGCCTGCCCCGTCACCCGGTATCGCGAGGTCGCGCGGCCGAGCTGCTCGGAGACCGATGCGGCGCTCTCGCGCACGCGGTCGAACGACCGCGCGACGGTCGCGTCCTCGTCGCGCACGGCGCGGAGGTGCTCGATCGCCCGCTCGATCGCGTCGGCCGTGCGCAGGTAGGCGTCGCCGTGGCCCTCGACGGCCTGCCACTGCCCGGCGAGCTGCTCGAGGCTCACCCTCCCGCCACCAGCGAGCGGTCGGCGTCGCGGAAGCCGCGCGCGATGCCGGCGATGCGCTCGGCGAGGGCGTCCCCCGCCTCCTGGAAGCGCTCGCGCGTGTCGTCCCAGCTGTCTGCGAACGCGAGCACGCGCGCCGCGAGGTGCTCGTCGCCGACGGCCTCGGCGGCCGCCGCGCTCGTGCGATCGGAGGCGGAGAGCTGCCGCGAGACGAAGCGGAGGTGCTCGACGGCCGCGTCGAGATCGCCGTAGCTGATGCGGATGTCGGTCACGTGCGCCTCCTCGCCGAGGCCGACGCTACGCATCCGCCCGAGGCGCGCGGAATGGGCAGGAGTGCCCATGGACAGGGAGCCGCTCCGCGGCCCCGTGCGCTCAGGGCTGCGGACGCCGCCAGCGCAGCGTCGACACGCACGCGTCGATGAGGAGGCGCTGGGCGTCGACGACCGGGTCGTCGACGTCGACGTCGACCGGGCGGTTGATCGTCGCGGTCAGCTGCAGCGCGCGTCGACGGCGGGTGCCCGGGATGGGCGTGAGGTACACGACGGTGAGCACGCGGAGCGACTCGCCCTGCAGCGTCTCGAGCGCGTCGCGCTCGAAGCGCACGATGCGCTTCTGGCCGTCGAGGGGCGCCGCGTCGTACTCGAGGATCGCATGCCGCACCGCCTCGTCGAGCGTGACGTCGGGCTGCGCGCGCCGCACGGACGCGAGGATCGAGGCGGGCAGCCACAGCGTCTCGTCGCCCGGATCGGTCGGGGCGAAGAACGCGATCGTGTCGCCGCGCCGCATCGCCTCGAACGAGTCGTCGAGGAGGCGCTGCGCCTGCGCGTAGAGGTCGGGCCGGTGCGCCTGCATCATGCGCTGCCGGATGCCCGCGGCGAAGCGGTCGCGCGTGGCCGCATCGGGTGCGTGGCGGGCCCAGCCCGGCGGCAGCTCGAGCTCGAACTCCGGGTCGGGCGCGACGCCCAGCGCCGCGCGCAGGTCGGTCTGCTCGCTCATGGTCGTGCGTCCTCCTCGGTGGTGGCTGCGTCGTGGCGGGCCGTGCCCTGCCGCCCGGGGCGGGCCGCGGTCACCGCGCGCGCAGCTCGGCGTCGATGCGGTGCAGGGTGCCGAGCTG
>NZ_JANQCH010000213.1 GCF_024723325.1 Agrococcus sp. HG114 | reverse complement strand
GTCGGGCACGAGGCGCCCGGGCGCGGTGTCCGTCTCGCGCGCGAGCTCGTCGCGCGCGAGCCACAGCTCGCGGGCGACCGCGAGCTGCCGCCGGTCGCGGATCGCGTGGATGCCGGACAGGCGCCGCCACGGCTCGGCCGCAGCGGGCTTCGGGGTGCGCTCGAGCGCGTACGCGAACTCCTGCTCGGCGACCTCCTGCTTGCCCTGGGACGCGAGCTCCGCGGCCAGCGCGTCGCGCGCATCCGGGAGCACCTCGACGTCGAGCGCCGCGTACTCGAGCCACGCGCGGGGGATCGGCCGCGTCGACCAGTCGCTCGCGCCGTGCTCCTTGCGCAGGCGCAGCCCGACGAGGCGCTCGGTGACGGCGGCGAGGCCGACGCGCTCGAAGCCCGCGAGGCGCGCGCCGAGCTCGGTGTCGAACAGCGTCGCGGGCTCGAGGCCCACCTCGCGGAGGCTCGGGAGGTCCTGGCTCGCGGCGTGGATGATCCACTCCTCGCTGCCGATCGCCGCCTGGAGGGGCGAGAGGTCGTCGACGGCGATCGGGTCGACGAGCACGGTGCCGGCGCCGCGGCGGTGGAGCTGCACGAGGTAGGCGCGCGCGCTGTACCGGAAGCCGTTCGCCCGCTCGGCGTCGACGGCCACCGGGCCCTCGCCCGCGTGGAGCCGGTCCGCGGCGCGCCGGAGCGCATCCGCGTCCTCGACGACGTCGAGGGGGCCCTGCGGCACCGCCTCCGGCAGTCGCGGCGCCTCGGGTTCGAGCGGCTCAGCCACGCGAGCGCCTGTGCGCGTCGAGGCCGGCGGCGCCCGGCTGCACCGGCAGCCCCGCGATCGCGCACAGCAGGTCGGTCCAGGCCGTCAGGTGCGCCCCGAAGTCGCGGCCGGTGGGCGTCCACGATGCGCGGAGCTCGATCTGGGCGCCGTCGCCCTGGGCCGCGAGCTCGCCGAAGCCGCTCGAGAGGATCTTCGTCGCGGTGCCCGACTCGGAGTGGTACTCGGCGTGCCGCTGCTCGAGCGCCTCGAGGAGATACGTCCACGTGACCTCGGCGAGGAACGGGTCGACGCCGATCTCGGGATCCTGCGACGCCTGCGTGAAGCTCACGATGCGGAAGTCGCCGCCCCACGCCTCGGGCTCCTCGGGGTCGTGCATGAGGATGAAGCGGCCCGTGCCGATGTCGGAGTCGCGGCCGTGCACCGGCGCGCCGACGTCCGCGGCGATCGCGAACGAGAAGGGGGCGATGCGGCCGGGAGCGGGGATCTCGCGCACCGAGAGCTCGCTGCGCAGCTCTGCCCGTCGCAGCTGGTCGACCGCAGCGCGGAACGCCTCGGGCTCAGGCGCTGGCGCTGCACTGCTCGTGTCCACTCCGCAAGACTACGATTCGAGCGTGACCACCCAGCCACGGCGCGCCGCCTCCGACCGGCGGGCCGCGCGGCTCGCGCTCGTCGCGGGGGGTGTGGCGGCCACCGGCGCCGCGCTCGCCGTGACCGGCACCTCGGCGGTGCTCGCGTCGATGCTCGTCACCCTGCCGCGCGAGCAGGCCGACGACGTGGCGGTGCTCGGGCTCGACGAGCGCGGGGTGCGGC
>NZ_JANQCH010000212.1 GCF_024723325.1 Agrococcus sp. HG114 | reverse complement strand
CGGCGAGCGGTCGCCACGCGCGCCGAGCGGGCTCCCGCCGCGGGGTGCGCGGCGAGAGCCCGTCGGTGGTGCTCATGTCAGCCGCGCTCCTCGACGAGTCGCTGCTGCCGCACCGCGATGGTCGCGAGGCCGAGCGCGCCGAGCAGCGCGAGCAGGCCGGCGAGGGGAGCGGGGGAGGCGGCGCCGCCGTTGCCCGAGGGGACGCCGCTCGGGGCGCTGTGCGCCTCGACCGTCTGCACCGCGAGCGCGAGGTTGCCGTCGGCGGCGGAGCCCCAGGCCGTCACGATCGTGTGGACGCCCTCGGCGAGGTCGAGGTCGGCCGGGCCGATCGCGACGTCCGTCGTGCCCGCGAGCACGACATCCGCCGACACCGAGCCCGCCGCGGTGACGAGCGAGGCCTCGTTGGGGTTGGTGAGCCCCGGCGCGACGACCGTCTCGTTCGCACGGATGTCGACGGCGGGCGCCGCGGCGAGGTGCCGCACCGTGAGGCGCGCCTCGCCGGCCGCCACCGGCTCGGTGCTGTTCGGGAACGCCGCGAGCGCGGGCTCGCCGCCCTCGGTGAGGTGCGCGTAGAGGGTCAGGTTCGCGCTCGCGGGCACCTCGAGGCCGGTCGCCTCGATCGCGGGCTCGGCCGTTTCGGGCGTGCCGCCGTCGGCGAAGACCTGGATGTCGTAGCTGCCGGCCGGCAGCATCATCGGGTCGGTCAGCGTGCCGGGGGCGAAGTCGCTGATGGCCTCCTCGCCGTTGATGAAGACGTCGACGGTGAGGCCCGGCACCCCGTGCAGCACCGAGACGGTCGCATCGCCCTCGGCGGCGGATGCGGGAGCGCCCCCGAGGGCGGCGAGAGCGAGAGCGGCACCGGCGCCGATCGCGAGCTTGCGCTTCATGGTCATCTCCTTGGTGTGGTCGGCGCTCGGTGCGCCGTCGTTGCCCCCATATCGGTCAGCGGTGCCGGATCGGTTGCAGCCGGGTCGAGATCGCGCATCCCGGGCGTGTCGCGCACGCGATGCTCGCGCTGCGGGCGGCCGTGCCGCATGCTTGCGCCATGGCACTCCGCAGGCTCATCGGCATGCCCATCGGCGTGCTCGCCGTCGCCTATGCGGCCGCGCTCGCGCTGGCGATCGTCGGCGCGCCGGCGCTGCGCGCCGCTGCCCTCGACGCGGCGGAGGGCGGGGCGCGCTGGGCCGACGCCCTGTCGGACGGGCTCTCGAGCCCCGGCATCGGCATCATGACCGCCCTGTGCTGCGCGATCGCGGTGCTCACCCTCGTGGTGTCGCACCAGCAGCTGCGGCGAGACGCGCTCGAGGACGGCGGCCGCGACATCGCGGCGCTCTGGGGGCCGGTCGAGCGCGTGGGCGCCCTCGCCGCGGTGGGCGTGCTCGGCGACGTCGTCGCCGGCTTCGTGGGCATCGGCATGCAGCCGCTGTGGCTCACGTGGCCGGTGCCGGGGGAGTCGCCGCTCGCGGTCGTGCCCACGGTGCTCGTGCTGCTCACCGGCCCGGTGCTCGCGGTCGTCGCGCTCGTCATGCGCGCCCGGGCGCAGCGGGCGTCGCTCGCTGCGGCCGAGGCCGCCGAGCTCGAGCGACGCAGCCGCCACTCGGTCGTCGGTCGCCGCATCCACGAGCCCGACGCCTGACCGGGCGGCCGCGGGGCCTGTGGAGAGC
>NZ_JANQCH010000211.1 GCF_024723325.1 Agrococcus sp. HG114 | reverse complement strand
GGCTCGTGCTGCGCATCGTCGAGCGCGCGCTCGCCTCCGGGGGCGGCCGCCGCGCGCCCGACTGGGCGCGCATGCGGCTCGCCCGCATCGGCGCCGCCTCGGCGGACTCCCGGGCGGCGGCGCGAGACTGAGGCGTGCCCACCCGACTCCTGCTGCTGAGCGACACGCACCTGCCCGTGCGGGCGAAGGCGCTGCAGGAGCAGGTGTGGCGGCTCGTCGACGAGGCGGATGCCGTGGTGCACGCGGGCGACTGGGTCTCGTCCTCGTTCCTCGACGAGCTCGGTGCGCGCGCCGCGCGGCTGATCGGCGTGGCGGGCAACAACGACGGGCCGGAGCTCCACGCGCGCCTCGGCGAGGTCGCGCGCGTCGAGCTCGAGGGCGTGCGCATCGCCGTCGTGCACCAGACCGGCGCGGCGGCCGGCCGGGAGCGCCGCTGCGACGCGCGCTTCGGGCCCGGCTCCGACGCGCCGAGCGACGTGCTCGTGTTCGGCCACTCGCACATCCCCTGGGACTCGACGACACAGGGAGGCCTCCGCCTCCTCAACCCCGGCTCCCCCACCGACCGCCGCCGCCAGAGCGTCGGCACGGTCGTGACCGCGGTCGCGGACGGCGGCGCGCTGCGCGACGTCCGGCTCATCCCCACCCCGCGATGACCACCGCCGGCACAGCCGTCGCCCAGGCTGCGTCCGGCTTGCCGCCATACCCTGCCGAGGAAACGGGAGGTGCGATGAGCGCGATCGATCCGCTCGAGCCTGGCCAGCTGCTCGCGGAGCGCTACAGGATCGGCGCCCTCATCGGCACCGGCGGCATGGCCGCCGTGCACCGCGCGCGCGACGAGGTGCTCGGCCGCGAGGTGGCGGTCAAGGCGATCGTGCGCCCCTCGGTCGACGCGGCCGAGCTCCGCCGCGAGCGCTCGGAGGTCGACCTCCTCGCCGCCGTGCACCACCGCGCGCTCGTGACGCTCTTCGACGCGGGCCGCACGACGGCCGGCGGCCGCAGCGTCTCGTACCTCGTCATGGAGCTCGTCGACGGCCCGAGCCTCGCCGAGCGGCTCGCCGGCGGCCCGCTCCCCGAGCCCGACGTGACCCGCTTGGCGCAGGACCTCGCGGAGGCGCTCGCGGTCGTGCACGCGAAGGGCATCGTGCACCGCGACATCAAGCCCGCGAACGTGCTCCTCGCGCCGTCGCCGCTCAGCGGTCGCGGCTTCGACACCAAGCTCACCGACTTCGGCATCGCCGCGATCGTCGGCGCCGAGCGCATCACCGCGACCGGCACCGTGCTCGGCACCGCCGCCTACCTCTCCCCCGAGCAGGCGACGGGTGCGCGCGTCGACCCGTCGTCCGACATCTACTCGCTCGGCCTCGTGCTGCTCGAGTCGCTCACCGGGCGCCGCGAGTACCCGGGCTCGCTGCTCGAGTCGCTGAGCGCGCGGCTCGCGCGGGATCCCGTCGTGCCCGGCTCGCTCGGCTATCGCTGGAAGTCGCTGCTCACCGCGATGACCGCGCGCGACCCCGGCTCGCGCCCGACGGCCGCCGAGGTGCTCGAGCGCCTGAGCGCGACGGGGGCGGATGCGGCGAGCACGAGCGCGAACCCGGTCGCGGTGGCGTCGTCGGCCGGCGCGCTCGCAGCGGCTCCTGCGGCCGCGACGGCGGCCCTCGCCTCCGCTGCGCCGCACGACGGCTCCGCGAGCACGCTCGCGC
>NZ_JANQCH010000210.1 GCF_024723325.1 Agrococcus sp. HG114 | reverse complement strand
CGCCTCGACCGCGCGCGGCCGGCGGATCGTCGCGTCGGGCGCGGGGCCCGCGAGCACCGCGGTGCCGGGCTCGCCCGCGTGCGGATCGATCGACACGACGCCGCGGATGCGGGTCGCGCCGCCGTCCTCCTCGTCGACCGCCTCGGGCGCGAGGGAGTCGTCGAGCACGTCGAGCGGCGTGACCGGGAGCGCCATCTCGGCCTCGACCTGCTGCAGCGCGCGGCCGAGCGCCATCGCGCTCGCGTAGCGGCGGCCCGGGTCCGGGTCCATCGCCGACGCGAGCACCGACTCGAGCCGCTGCGGCACGTCGTGCCGGGCGAGCGGCGAGATCTCGCCGCGCTGGATGCGGTCGATGAGGTCGACGCTCGTGTTGCTGCCGCCGGGCAGCTCGAACGGCGTGCGGCCCGCGAGCAGCGTCGAGAGCGTCGCGGCGAGCGAGAAGACGTCGGATGCGGGGCTCGAGCGGGGCGGGTCCGCGAACGCCTCGGGCGGCGACCACGGGATCGACATGCCGCTCGCGTCGTCGGCGCCGCCCGCGCTCGTCGCGATGCCGAAGTCGGTGAGCGCCGGCCGGTTGTAGGCGGTGACGAGGATGTTCGCGGGCTTGATGTCGCGGTGCAGGATGCCCGCGCGGTGCGCCGTCTCGACCGCCCCGGCGATCTGCACGCCGAGCGAGAGCACCTCGGGCACCGCGAACCGGTCGCGCCGGTACCGCACGCCGAGGTTGGGCTTCGGGCAGTACTCCATCGCGAGGTACGGCCGCCCGTCGGGCGCGACCGCGGCGCCGTAGATCGTGACGATCGAGGGATGCGTCGAGAGCTGCGCCATGACGTTCGCCTCGTGGCGGAAGTTCTCGATGAGCTCGCGGTTCACCGCATCGGGCAGCAGCACCTTGATCGCGACCTGTCGCGACGGCAGCAGCTGGCGGTAGAGGAACACGTCGGCGAAGCCGCCGGAGCCGAGCAGCGAGACGTAGTCGTAGCCGGGCAGCTCCGGGGGGGCCGAGGGGGCGCGCTTGGGGCTCATCCCGCGGACCCCTGCTCGGCGGGCTCGATCGTCACGACGACGCCGTCGCCCAGGTCGAGCCGGTCGCCGAGCTGCAGGATCGTGGCCGCCTCGGGGCGCAGCCGCTGGGGCGCCGCTCCCTCGCGCAGCAGCAGCGTGCCGTTGGTCGACGAGAGGTCGACCGCCACGAGGTTCCAGTCGTCGACGCGCAGCTCGAGGTGGCTGCGCGAGATGTCCTCGCTCGGGCTCTCGACCGTCACGAGGCGCGGGACGCGGCCGTCCTCGACGCGGCGCGAGCGGGGGCGCCGCCCGATCACGACGCCGCGCCCGAGGGGGATGCGCTCGCCGGTCGCGAGCGCCGCGACGGCGAACTCGGGGCGGCGGCGCTGCGCGGCGGTGCGGTCGTCGACCGCTGCGCCGCACACGACGCACTCGAGCGTGCCGGGGGCGTTGACGTGGCCGCGCTCGCACAGCGTCGAGAGCACGAGCGGGCCCGTCGCGGGAGCGCCGTGCTGCGCGGGCGCCGCCTGCCCAGCCGCGGCGACCCCGGCGAGGTCGTGCTCCTCCTGCATGCGGCGCGCCTGCTCGGCCGTGATCGTCATGCCGTCGTGATCCCCGGCGCCGAGGCCGTGGGTCGCGGCGGGTTCCGCCGCAGCCGCGGCAGGCTGGCCCACGAACGGCTGCGCGGCGGGCTCGTGCGCGTCGACCGGCCCGGCCGCCTGCCCCGCGAACGGCTGGGCGGCCGGCGGGGACGGAGGCGCGCCGAGCGCCTGCCCGGGACGCGTCGCGGTCACGTG
>NZ_JANQCH010000020.1 GCF_024723325.1 Agrococcus sp. HG114 | reverse complement strand
GACTCGCGCCGCCGATGAGGGGCACGGTGGCCGCGACGCCGGCGGTGAGCACCAGCGCGACCGCGAGGCACGCGACGCGCGCCGCGCGCGGGCCGATCGAGCCCACGCCGAAGCCGCCGAGCACGAGCGCTGCGGCCACGCCGATCGCCCCGCCGCCCAGACCTCCCGTCAGCAGCCCCTCGAGCGCGCCGGGCTGCAGCATCGGCAGCAGCGCGAAGGCGACCGGCCCGAGCCCGAGCAGCCACGCGCGCGCTGCGCGGCGGGCGTGGAGCGCGTGCGCGAGCCCGATGCACGCGCCGGCGATCGCCCCGGGCAGCACCACGGCCGCGAGCGTCCACCACGTGAAGGCCGATGCCGCGCCCGCGAGCTCGGCCATGTACGCGCGCAGGGCCGCCGCCCACGTGAGGCCCACGAGCGCACCTGCCGCCGACGCGCGGACGAGCGGCGCGAGGCGCTGCGAGCCCTCGCGCTCGGCCGCTGCCCTGCCGTCGTGCACGCCGACCTCCTCGGTCGTGGCGCCCCTGCCCCTCACGATCCTCCGCGCTCGAGCCGAGGTCAACGCCCCTCGCGCCTACACTGGCGCCATGACTCGTGACGCGCTGCAGTTCGGCCTCTTCGTCCCGCAGGGCTGGCGGCTCGACCTCGTCGGCATCGAGCCCGCCGAGCAGTGGGGGCGGATGCTCGAGGTCGCCCGCAGGCTCGACGCGGGTCCGTGGCACTCGGCCTGGGTCTACGACCACTTCCACACCACGCCGCAGCCGACGGCCGAGGCCACGCACGAGGCGTGGACGCTCATGGCAGCCCTCGCGGCGAGCACGAGCCGTGTGCGGCTCGGCCAGATGTGCACGTGCATGGGCTACCGGAACCCCGCCTACCTCGCGAAGGTCGCCGCGACCGTCGACGTCATCTCGGGCGGCCGGCTCGAGTTCGGGATCGGCGCCGGCTGGTACGAGCACGAGTGGCGCGCGTACGGCTACGGCTTCCCTGGCGTGGGGGAGCGCATCTCGGCGCTGCGCGACGGCGTGCAGATCATCCAGCGGCTGTGGGCGGAGGGCGAGGCGACGCTCGAGTCGGAGACCTTCTCGGTCGACGGCGCGATCTGCCGGCCGCAGCCGCTGCAGACCGGCCGCGACGGCCGGCCGCGCATCCCCACGTGGATCGCCGGCGGGGGCGAGCAGCGCACGCTGCGCTACGCGGCGAAGTGGGGCGACGCGACGAACTTCGGCGGGAGCCCCGAGCAGTTCGCCCGCAAGCGCGACGTGCTGCTCGGCCACCTCGAGAAGGAGGGCCGCGACCCCGCCGAGGTGCGGCTCACGTCGAACCTCAACGTCGTCGTGCGCGAGACCGAGGCCGAGGCCCGGCGGGTCGTCGACGAGGTGAACGCGCGCGCCGACAGCGCCATGCGCGCCGAGCACGCGGGCACCGGGTTCTCGACCCGCGGCGCGGTGGTCGGCACCCCGCAGATGGTCATCGACCACGTCGGGGCGCTCCGCGAGGCGGGCCTCGGCACGCTCATCGCCTACATGCCCGAGGTCGCGTTCGAGCAGGACGGCATCGAGCTGTTCGAGCGGGAGGTCATGAGCGCCCTCCGCTGATGCGTAGGCTTGCGCCATGACTGACGAGAACGTCGGCGCGCCGTCGCGCCAGCAGACCGACATCGACCGCATCGCCGAGGACTACGTCCACCGCGCCGCCGCGCTCAACCCCGAGATCAACGTCTACGTGGGGCTCGAGGGCGACAAGGCCGGCTACGGCGACTACTCCCCGGCGGGCCGCGACGCCGACGCCGCGCTCGCCCGCGAGACGCTCGCGCGGCTGCAGGCGGCCGAGCCGGTCGACGACATCGACTGGGTGACGAAGACCGACCTCGCGCGCGAGCTGCAGCTCGAGCTCGACGTGCACGAGTCGGGCTGGGGCGACCGCGACCTCAACAACCTCGCGAGCCCCGCCTCGGGCATCCGCGACATCTTCGACCTCATGGCGACCGGCAGCGAGGACGACTGGTCGACGATCGCGCAGCGCATGCGCAACGTGCCCGCCGCGATCGACGGCTACATCGCGTCGCTCCGCAACGGCGTCGCGAACGGCAACACGCCGGCGGCGCGCCAGATCGACAACGTGCTCGAGCAGCTCGTCGACTACGCGCCGGGCAAGGGCTTCTTCCACGAGTTCGCCGAGTCGGCGAAGGCGGGCGAGTCGGCGCTGCCCGAGTCGCTGCGCGGCGACCTCGCAAAGGCCGCGGGGGAGGCGACCGAGGCGCACGCGCGGCTCGCGGAGTTCCTGCGGACCGAGCTCGCCGCATCCGCCAACCCCGTCGACGCGGTCGGGCGGGAGTTCTACTCGCTCATGTCGCGCCGCTTCCTCGGCGCCGAGGTCGACCTCGACGAGACCTACGCGTGGGGCATCGAGGAGCTCGACCGCATGCGCGCCGAGCAGGAGGCGATCGCGAACGAGATCAAGCCCGGTGCGACCGTGCAGGAGGCGATCGCGCACCTCGACCAGGACGCGAGCCGCAAGCTGCACGGCACCGACGCGCTGAAGGCCTGGATGCAGGAGACGAGCGACCGCGCGATCGAGGAGCTCGGCCGCACGCACTTCGACATCGCCGAGCCCATCAAGGCGCTCGAGTGCATGATCGCGCCCACGCAGACGGGCGGCATCTACTACACCGGGCCCGCCGACGACTTCTCGCGGCCGGGGCGGATGTGGTGGTCGGTGCCCGAGGGCGTCAGCGAGTTCGACACGTGGCGCGAGCTCACGACCGTCTACCACGAGGGCGTGCCGGGCCACCACCTGCAGATCGCGCAGGCGACGTACAACCGCGCGCAGCTCAACCTGTGGCGCCGCGCGTTCGCCGGCACGTCGGGGCACGCGGAGGGCTGGGCGCTCTACGCCGAGCGCCTCATGGAGTCGCTGGGCTACCTCGACGACCCGGCAGACCGGCTCGGCATGCTCGACGGGCAGCGGATGCGGGCGGCGCGCGTCGTGCTCGACATCGGCGTGCACCTCGGCAAGCCGCGCCTCGACGGCACGGGGGAGTGGGACTTCGACTACGCGTTCGAGTTCATGAAGTCGAACGTCAACATGAACGAGCCGTTCGTGCGCTTCGAGGTGAACCGCTACTTCGGCTGGCCGGGCCAGGCGCCGTCGTACAAGATCGGGCAGCGGATCTTCGAGCAGATCCGCGATGCGGCGAAGGACGCCGAGGGCGACGCGTTCGACCTCAAGCGCTTCCACATGCGCGTGCTCAACATCGGCGGCGTCGGCCTCGACACGCTGCGCGGGGCGGTGCTGCGCCAGTCGGCCTAGCGCTCGGACGGTGTGGTGCGGATGCCCGTCCGCGTGTAGGATTGCCGGGTCACTCGTGTGACGCACTCCAATCCGAAACGCTGGACGGGCATCCGCATGCCCACAGCCCGACATCCCCCAATAAGGCACCTTGAACTCTATGACCACTGCAACGACCACGGCTCCCAAGCAGGTCGCTGTGAACGACATCGGCTCGGCCGATGACTTCATGGCCGCCGTTGAGAAGACCCTGAAGTTCTTCAACGACGGCGACCTCATCGAGGGCACCGTCGTCAAGATCGACCGCGACGAGGTCCTGCTCGACGTCGGCTACAAGACCGAGGGCGTCATCCCCTCGCGCGAGCTCTCCATCAAGCACGACGTCGACCCGACCGAGGTCGTCGAGGTCGGCGACACCGTCGAGGCGCTCGTCCTCCAGAAGGAGGACAAGGAGGGTCGCCTGATCCTCTCGAAGAAGCGCGCGCAGTACGAGCGCGCCTGGGGCGATGTCGAGCGCATCAAGGAGGAGGACGGCGTCGTCACCGGCACCGTCATCGAGGTCGTCAAGGGCGGTCTCATCGTCGACATCGGCCTGCGCGGCTTCCTGCCGGCGTCGCTCATCGAGCTGCGCCGCGTCCGCGACCTCACGCCGTACCTCGGTCAGGAGATCGAGGCGAAGATCCTCGAGCTCGACAAGAACCGCAACAACGTCGTGCTGTCGCGCCGCGCGCTCCTCGAGGAGACGCAGTCGGCCTCGCGCGGGCAGTTCCTGCAATCGCTCCAGAAGGGCCAGGTCCGCAAGGGCGTCGTCTCGTCGATCGTCAACTTCGGCGCGTTCGTCGACCTCGGCGGCGTCGACGGCCTCGTGCACGTCTCCGAGCTCTCGTGGAAGCACATCGAGCACGCGTCGGAGGTCGTCGAGGTCGGCCAGGAGGTCACCGTCGAGATCCTCACCGTCGAGCTCGACCGCGAGCGGGTCTCGCTGTCGCTCAAGGCGACGCAGGAGGACCCGTGGCAGATCTTCGCCCGCACGCACGCGATCGGCCAGGTCGCGCCGGGCAAGGTCACGAAGCTCGTCACGTTCGGCGCGTTCGTGCGCGTCGCGGACGGCATCGAGGGCCTCGTGCACATCTCGGAGCTGTCGGCGAAGCACGTCGAGACGGCTGACCAGGTCGTCGCGGTCGGCGACGAGGTCTTCGTGAAGATCATCGACATCGACCTCGAGCGCCGCCGCATCTCGCTCTCGCTCAAGCAGGCGAACGAGGGCGTCGACCCTGAGGGCACCGACTTCGACCCGGCGCTCTACGGCATGCTCGCCGAGTACGACGAGCAGGGCAACTACAAGTTCCCGGAGGGCTTCGACCCCGAGACGAACGAGTGGAAGGAAGGCTTCGACGCGCAGCGCGAGGCCTGGGAGGCCGAGTACGCCGCCGCGCAGGCGCGCTGGGAGGCGCACAAGGCGCAGGTCGCCGCGGCCCGCGACGCCGAGCTGCACTCGAACGACGTGCCCTCGGGTGCGTCGTCGTTCGGCGGCTCGTCGGACGACTCGGGCGTCGGCACCCTCGCCGACGACGAGGCGCTCGCCGCGCTCCGCGAGAAGCTGACCGGCTCGGCCGAGTAGTCAGCATCGCCCTTCGAGCGGGCCGCACCCTCCGGGGTGCGGCCCGCTTCGCGTCGCGGTGGCAGGATCGGAGCATGCCCTCCCACGACGCGATCGCGCACGCCCTCGACTACGCCGACCGCTGGCTCGCGTACCGCCGCTGGCGGCTCGACATCCCCGGCGTGCAGCTCGCGGTGCGCATCGGCGGCGAGCTCGTGCGCTCGAGCGCGCACGGCGTCGCCGACGAGGCGACCGGCGAGCCGCTCACGCCCGAGCACCGGTTCCGGATCGCCTCGCACTCGAAGTCGCTCGCCGCGATCGCCGCGATGCGGCTCGTCGACGATGGGATCCTGCGGCTCGACGACGAACTGCGCCACCACGTGCCCGCGCTCGAGGAGGCGCCCGCAGGAGCGCTCGCGGTGCGCGAGCTGCTCTCGCACGGCAGCGGCACGGTGCGCGACGGCGACGACATCGCGTTCTGGCACCTCGCCGGCGACTTCCCCGACGAGGAGCGGCTGCTCGCGATCGCGACGTCCGCGCCGGCACCGCTGCCCGCATCCGTCGAGTTCAAGTACTCGAACATCGGCTTCGGCCTGCTCGGACTCGTCATCGAGGCGGTGACCGGCGAGCGCTACGCCGACGCGCTCGCGCGGCTCGGCTACGAGCCGCACCCCGCCGGCGATCGCGTCGAGCTCGCGAACTGCCCGTTCCACGCGCTCTCGCGCGAGCACACGGGGCTCGTGTGCGGCATGAACGAGGCCCTGCTCGGCGGCCTCGTCGAGGCGCTGCCCCGCGCCGGCGTGCGAGCCCGGCTCGACCCGGCACCCGGCCGGTGCTGCGTCGTGCTCGAGCGCGACGCATCCGGCCCCCGCTGACTCAGCGGGCGACGGCCCGCTCGATCGCCGCGAGGGCGTGGAGGTAGAGCCCGGGCCCGCGGCTGATGCGGCGCACCCCGGCCCCTGCGAGCGGCCCCAGGTCGGCCGCGACGTCGACGGCCATCGCGTTGACCGGCACGGGCACCGCGTCGACGATCCGGCGCAGCGCGGACGGCTCCGCGAGACCCGGCACGAAGAACCCGTCGGCGCCGGCGGCCGCGTACGCGCGACCGCGCTCGATCGCCTCGTCGACGAGCCCAGCGTGCCGCTCGGCCGGCGACAGCAGGAAGCCGTCGAAGCGCGCGTTGATGAAGAGCTCGGCCGATGAGCGCGCGGCGGCGACGCGCGCGACGGCGTCGGACTCGTCGCGCACGCGCCCCTCGCCCGGCACGCCGTCCTCGAGGTTGCAGCCCGCGGCACCGGTCGCCGCGAGGCGCGCGACCGTCTCGCCCACCCCGTCCGGCACCTCGGCGAAGCCGCTCTCGATGTCGACGGTGACGGGCACGGCCACGCGCTCGACGATCGCGGCGGCGAGCGCGAGCACCGCGTCGAGCGGCACTCGCTCGGCATCCTCGAGGCCGCGGGATGCCGCGACCGCCCAGCTGCCGGTCGCGATCGCCGGTGCACCTGCCCGCGCGACGGCGAGGGCGCTGCCGACATCCCAGGCATTGTCGAGCACGAGGGGCTCGGGCGAGTCGTGGAGCGCGCGGAACGCGGTGATCATGGGTCCTCCTGTCGTCGGCGGCGGAACGCCGCGGGACGATGGTTCCGCGCGCGCTGCGCGGCGTGCGCGGATTCGGCGTCCGCCGAATCGGCGGGGGTCGTCGGCCGCCCCGGCGGGCCGTATGCTCGCGGCGTGCACGTGCGCAGCCTCCCAGCGACGACGCTCGTCGAGATGCGCTTCGGTTCGTCGCAGCTGCACGAGGCGGTCGCGAGCCTGCGCGCGCTGCAAGGGGCGGGCGACGGCAGGCACGCGCGCTGGGCGGCCTGGGCGCGCCCGCGGCTGCGGGACGTGGACCTCTCGCGCCTCCTCGCGCTGGTGCCCCCGCGCGGACACCTCGCCGACGCGCTCATGCCAGCCGCCGCGGTCGGCCGCCCGCTCGCCGAGGCGACGGCGCTCGTCGCGGCGACCGGCGCGGCCGCCCTCGAGGCGGACGTGCGGCTCCTCGCCGACCAGGGCTCCGAGCACGAGGCCGTGCTGGCCGCAGCGGCGCGCTCACCCGAGGACTTCGCGCGAGCCGTCGCCGAGGACCTCGAGCGCTACTGGGCGGCGACCCTCGCGCCCCTCGAGCAGCGGCTCGAGCGGCTCGTGCGCGCCGACCTCGAGTGGCGCACGAGGCGGTTCGCCGAGGGCGGCCCGGCAGCCGTGCTCGGATCGCTCCACGAGCGCCTGCGCCTCACCGCCGACGGCGCGGCGCTGTCGACCATCTGCCGCGCCCCCGCGCCGAGCGAGCGCGGGCTGCTGCTCGTCCCCACCGTCTTCGCGTGGCCCGACCTCCTCGTGCGCGACGTCGCGGGCGAGCCGCTCACGCTCTGCTACGGCCCGCGCGGCGTGCGCGCAGCATGGCTGCCCGACCCTGCCGCGCCCTCCTCGCTCGGCCCCCTGCTGGGCGAGACCCGGGCGGGGCTGCTCGCGGCGCTCAGCCTGCCGAGCACGACCGCGAGCCTCGCTCGCGCCGCCGGCATCGCTCCATCGACCGCGAGCGAGCACCTGCGCACGCTCGCCGACGCGGGGCTCGTCACGCGCTCGCGCCGCGGTCGCCTCGTGCTCTACGCGCGCTCGGCCCGAGCAGACGACTGGCTCGCGTCGCTCGGCGGGTGATCAGCGCTCGGCCGTCTCGACGCGCGGCGCGAACAGCCGCTCGTCGAGCCAGCGCACGAGGTCGTCGAGCACCGTGGCGCGGTTGATCTCGTTGAAGATCTCGTGCCGGGCTCCGGGATAGATGCTGAGCGTCACATCGTCGAGGCCGCCGCGGCGACGGTAGGCCTGCGCGAGCCGTCGCATCGAGCGCGTGCCGCCGAGCGAGTCGTCGGAGCCGCCGGCGATGAGCAGCGGGATCGGCGGGTCGATGCGGCGGGGCACGCCGTAGAGCCGCATGCCGTCGGCGACGCCGAAGAGCGGCAGCACCTTCGCGGGGAAGGTGAGCGGGTCGTCGACGAAGGCGCGCACGACCTCCGGGTCGCGCGAGAGCCACTCGTAGCCCGTCGTGCCGAGGTGCGCGTGCCGGGCGTTGAGGTCGCCCGCGTTCATCGCGCCGGGCACCCGGTACGCCGAGCCGCTCAGCACGGCGGCGTCGACGAGGCGGCTGCGGGCGTTCAGCACGATCTGGGTCGACAGCGAGCCCCACGAGTGGCCCACGATCGCGACGGGCATGCCCGGGTGCTCCGCGCGCATCCGCTCGAGGACGTCGACGACGTCGCCGACGACGGCGCGCATGCCGCCCGGGCCGAGGCGGCCCAGCTGCGCGAGGTCGCCGCCGTGCTGCTCGACGCCGGTCGCGCCGTGGCCGCGCTGGTCGAACGCCCAGACGGCGTAGCCGCCCTGCACGAGCCGCTGCGCGACGTGCTCGTAGCGCAGCGCGTGCTCGCCGAGCCCGTGGACGAGCAGCACCGCGGCCTTCGGCTTGCCGGGCCGCCACTTGTAGAGGTGGATGGTGACGCCGTGCGCGTCGACGAAGCTCGACTCGTCGCGGAGCGCGGTGATCTGCATGTCGCGGATTCTACGGGCGGCAGTGCGTCAGGCGAGCGCCCCCTGCACGGCGACGGCGATCGCGGCGCGTGGGTCGGATGCGTCGTGGCGCGCGATGCGGTGCAGGATCAGTCCCTCGCTCACGGCCATGAGCGCCTCTGCCGCAACGACCGGTTCCGCCGCGCCGAGCCGCTCGAGCACCGCTCGCACCGCGTCGACGTAGCCGCCGCGCGCCGCCGACAGCCGCTCGCGCAGGGCGGGGTCGCGCGACGCCTCGATGAAGAGCACGTGGCGCGCCGTCGTCGCGACGCGCTGCGGGCCGGTCACGAGCTCGACGAGCCCGGCGACCATCTCGACGAGCCCGGCCGCGTCGTCGGGGAGCGGCACGTCGCGCAGCTCGCCCAGCTCCTCCCGGGTGATGCCGTCGACCGCCCCTTCCAGGAGCGCCGCGCGCGTGCGGAAGTGGTTCGACGTCGAGCCGGCGGGCAGTCCTGCCCGCTCGTCGACGCGCCGGTGCGTGAGCGAGCGGAGGCCTTCGGTGCCGAGCAGCTCGATCGCGGCAGCGACGATGCGGTCTCTTGTGGTCGTCATCGCGCGCACCCTACTACATCAGTAGTGGCGCCGACACTACGATCGTAGTAGCGTGCGGACATGACGAGCTCGAACCTCGACTCGATGCCGCAGGTGGCCGGCATCGCCCACCACCGCCTCCGCGTGCGCGACCTCGACGTGCACGTCGCCGAATCCGGGCCCGCCGACGGCCCAGCAGCACTGCTCCTCCACGGCTCGCCCGCGCACTGGCTCGAGCAGTCGG
Source organism: Agrococcus sp. HG114 (assembly GCF_024723325.1). Taxonomy (GTDB): domain Bacteria; phylum Actinomycetota; class Actinomycetes; order Actinomycetales; family Microbacteriaceae; genus Agrococcus. Next base: position 17,894 of record NZ_JANQCH010000020.1, on the reverse strand, counting down.
GCGTCATGACGGCCCTCGCCGACGAGCGCGGCGGCACCCGGCTGCGATCGATCGCGCCCGACGCACGGGGCCTCGGCTGGACGACAGGCGGCTCGCGTCGCGCGGACGAAGCGACCCTCGTCGGCGACGCGCTCGGCCTGCTCGATGCGCTCGGCATCGACCGCGTGCACCTCGTCGCGCAGGACTTCAGCATGTTCGCCGGCTGGCGCCTCGCGTTCGACCATCCCGACCGCGTCGCGTCGCTCGTCGCGCTGCAGTCGCCGCACCCGTGGATGCGACCGACCGCCGCGATGCTGCGCAACGCGTGGCGCCTGTGGTTCCAGCCCGTCGTCGCGACGCCCGTGCTCGGCCCGCTCGTGCTCGGCGCCGGCAGGCAGCGCCTCATGCGCCACCTGCTCGCGTACGGCGGCCATCAGGTGCCCGACGCACCGCTCGGCTCCTTCCTCGAGCGGATGCGCGAGCCGGAGGTCGCGCGCGGCCTCTCCGCCCTCTACCGCCAGCTCATCCTCCCCGGCATGGCGGCGCTGCCCACGGGACCCTACGACGGCCGCCACCTCAGCGTGCCCACGCGCATCCTGATCGGCGCCGACGACCCGGTGCTCCGCGCCGACGCGATGGGCCCGTGGCGCGGCAGCGCCGACGACCTGCGCGTCATCCCGATCGAGCGCGCCGCCCACTACGTCGCCCTCGAGCGACCCGATGCGGTGGCAGCCGCGGTGCGCGAGCTCGTCGCGGCGGCGGGCTGAGCCGAGCCGCCCTCACCCCGCGGCGAGCCGCTTCGCGAGGTGCAGGCCGGTGAGCGAGTCGCCCGGCTCGGTCGCGAGCGCCATCGGGGTGCCCTCGAAGACGACCCGGCCGCCCTGCGCGCCCGCCCCGGGGCCGAGGTCGATGACCCAGTCGGCGCGCGCGACGACGTCGAGGTTGTGCTCGATGACGATCACGGTGCGGCCGCTGTCGACGAGCGCGTCGAGCAGCCGGATGAGGTTGTCGACGTCGGCCATGTGCAGGCCCGTCGTCGGCTCGTCGAGCACGATCACGGCGGCGCTCGTGCCCATCTCGATCGCGAGCTTGAGGCGCTGCCGCTCGCCGCCCGAGAGCGACGTGAGCGTCTGGCCGAGCGTGACGTAGCCGATGCCGACGTCGACGAGGCGGCGCAGCATCGGCACGACCTGCTTCTCGGTGAAGAAGCCCGCGGCCTCCTCGACCGACATGTCGAGCACGTCGCCGATCGACCTGCCGCGCAGCTCGTACTCGAGCACCTCGGCCGTGAAGCGGCGCCCGCCGCACAGCTCGCACGGCGTGGTCACCCCCGCCATGAACGCGAGATCCGAGTAGATGACCCCGAGGCCCTTGCACTCCGGGCACGCGCCCTCCGAGTTCGCGGAGAAGAGCGCGGGCTTCACCCCGTTGGCGGATGCGAAGGCCTTCCGGATGGGCTCGAGGATCCCCGTGTAGGTGGCGGGGTTGGAGCGGCGCGAGCCCTTGATCATCGACTGGTCGACGAAAGTGACGCCGTCGCGCGGCAGCGAGCCGTGGATGAGCGACGTCTTGCCCGACCCCGCGACCCCCGTGACGGCGACGAGGACGCCCGTGGGGACATCCACGTCGACGCCTCGGAGGTTGTGCTCGCGCGCGTCGCGGATCTCGAGCCGGCCGGACGGGGTGCGCACGCTCTGCTTGAGCTGCTGCCGGTGCTCGAGGTGCTCGCCCGTGCGGGTGCCCGAGGCGCGCAGCTCGTCGAACGTGCCCTCGAACACGACCGTGCCGCCGTGCACGCCCGCGCCCGGGCCGAGGTCGAAGACCCGGTCGGCGATCGCCATCACCTCGGGCTTGTGCTCGACGACGAGCACGGTGTTGCCCTTGTCGCGCAGCCGCTGCAGCAGCCCGTTCATGCGCTCGACGTCGTGCGGGTGCAGCCCGGCGGTCGGCTCGTCGAACACGTACGTGACGTCGGTGAGGGCCGAGCCCATGTGGCGCACCATCTTCGTGCGCTGCGCCTCGCCGCCCGAGAGCGAGCCGGCCGCCCGGTCGAGCGAGAGGTAGCCGAGCCCGATCGCCTCGAAGGTCTCGAGCAGGTCGACGAGCTTCGCGCGCAGCGGCGCCGTCGCGGCACCGCCCGCGTCGGTGGGGATCCCGCCGACGAACGCGGCGAGGTCGGTGAGCTGCATCGCCGTGGCCTCGGCGATCGTGACGCCCTGCACCGTCACCTCGCGCGCCGCCGCGTTGAGCCTCGAGCCGCCGCACTCGGGGCACGCCTCGAAGGTCGCCGCGCGCTCGACGATCGCGCGCAGCGTCGGCTTCATCGAGTCGACGTCCTTCACGAAGACGCTCTTCGTGAGCTTCGGGATGAGCCCCTCGTACGTCATGTTGAAGCCGGCGAAGTTCACCTTCCGCTCCTCGCCGTGGAGGAACAGCCGCAGCTCGTCGTCGGAGTAGTCGGCGATGCGCTTGTCGGGGTCGAGGAGTCCCGACTCGGCGTAGAGCTTCCAGTACCAGCTGCCGACGGTGTAGTTGGGGAAGTCGATCGCGCCCTCGTTCAGGGTCTTCGAGCGGTCGACGATGACGTCGACGTCGATCGTCGAGACGCGCCCGAGGCCCTCGCACGCGAGGCACATCCCGCGGGGGTCGTTGAACGAGAACAGCACCGAGGACTCGAGCCGCGGCGTGCCGACCCGCGACCACAGGATGCGGAGCATCGTGTAGGCGTCGGTCGCGGTGCCGACCGTCGAGCGGGCGTTCGCGCCCATCTGGTCCTGGCCGACGACGATCGCGGCCGTGAGCCCCTCGAGGCCGTCGGCGTCGGGCTGCGGCGACGGCGGCATGAAGCCCTGCACGAACGCGTCGTACGTCTCGTCGATGAGCCGGCGCGACTCCGCGGCGATCGTGCCGAACACGAGGCTCGACTTGCCGGAGCCGGAGACACCGGTGAAGACGCTCAAGCGGCGCTTCGGGATGTCGACGTCGACGCCCTGCAGGTTGTTCTCCCGCGCGCCGCGCACGCTGATGTGCTCTGCCACGGGCCCACGCTAGCCCTCGTGGCGGCCTCGGCAGAGGCCCGGGCACGCCCTGCCATCGCCGCGCAAATCGTCGGCTCTCTTCGATGGATTGCAAGACCGCGGGAAGTTTCGTGCCTCGCATTCCGTGCCGGCGCCGGGCGCGTCTCTACGCTCAGTCGCAGATCGGCACCCCCGCTCCCCGGCTCCGCCCGCCATCCCAGGGCGCGCGCCGCATCGAGACCCGGCTCCGCGACCGCGCGGCGCAGCCCGGCATCGCCCGCCCACGCCTGCCCATCGAAACAAGGAGCCGTCTTGACGGATCTCATGCCCGCCCCGCTCGCCGTCGCCGAGCCCGCGCATCCCCTGCCCACGACCGAGACCGCCGGGCACGCGATCGTGCGCGTGCTCGAGGAGCACGGGATCCGCCGCACGTTCGTGGTGCCCGGCGAGAGCTACCTCGAGGTGCTCGACGGCCTCCACGACTCGTCGATCGAGACGGTCGTGTGCCGCCACGAGGGCGGCGCCGCCTACATGGCGGAGGCCGAGGGCAAGATCGGGCCGCTCCCCGGCATCGCGATGGTCACGCGCGGACCCGGCGCGGCGAACGCGCTCGTCGGCGTGCACACGGCGTGGCAGGACTCGACGCCGATGGTGCTGTTCATCGGCCTCATCCCGCTCGCCCACCGCCACAAGGAGGCGTTCCAGGAGTTCGACGTCGAGGGATGGTTCGCCGCCGGCGCGAAGAGCGTCGTGATCCTCGACGTCGCCGAGCGCGCGCAGGAGGTCGTCGCGGACGCCCTCTTCCTCGCGCGCGCCGGCCGGCCGGGACCGGTCGTCGTCGGCCTGCCCGAGGACGTCATCCGCGAGACGATCGAGCGCCACCCGCAGCCGCAGCTGCCGGTCGCGGACGGCGGGATGACCTCGCACGACCTCGACGCGCTCCGCGAGGCGCTCGCCGAGGCGGAGAAGCCGCTCTTCGTCACCGGCGGCAGCGACTGGGACGCCGAGGCGTCCGCGCGGCTCACCCGCTGGCTCGAGCGCCACCGGCTGCCCGCGGTCGCGGAGTGGCGCACCGAGGGCATCGTGCCGTTCGACTCGCCCTCCTACGCGGGCCCGATCGGCTACGGCCGGCCGAAGCCCACGCTCGACGTGCTCGAGGAGTGCGACCTGCTCGTGTTCGTCGGCACGCTGCCCGGCGACGTGATCACGAACGGCTTCCTCGTGCGGCAGGGCTGGGAGCGACGCAACTTCCTCGTCTCGATCGACCCGACGCTGCGCGGCCGCTCGGGAGCGGTGAGCCACCACATCCTCGCGAGGCCGAGCGCGTTCGCGCGCGACCTCGAGCAGATCGCGCTCGAGGCCGACGAGCGCCGCGCACACTGGACGGCGCGGCTGCGCGAGCAGCAGGTCGCCTTCAGCGCGCTGCCCGACCGCACGCCCGGACCGGGCCGCGCATCGATGGCGACCGTCATGGCGCACCTCGTGCCCGAGCTCGACGCGCACGCGCTCGTCACGTTCGGCGCCGGCGAGCACACGAACTGGGCGCACCGCTACTTCCCCACCCGCTCCTACCCCTCGATGGTGAGCTGCGGCAACGGCTCGATGGGCTACTCGATCCCCTCGGCGGTCGCCGCCTCGCTGCACTTCCCCGAGCGCGAGGTCGTCTCGATCGCGGGCGACGGCGAGTTCCTCATGAACGGGCAGGAGCTCGCGACCGCGGCCCAGGTCGGCGCGGCGCCGCTCGTCATCCTCGTCGACAACCAGGAGTACGGCACGATCCGCACGCACCAGGAGCGCCGCCACCCCGGCCGCATCTCGGGCACGCAGCTGCAGAACCCCGACTTCGCGATGCTCGCGCGCGCCTACGGCGGGCACGGCATCGCCGTCGAGCGCGACGCGGATGTCCCGGCCGCGGTCGCCGAGGCGCTGCGCGTGTGGCGCGAGCGCGAGCGGTTCGTGCTGCTGCACGTCATCACCGAGCAGCGCGCGCAGGCGTACTGAACGCCGGAGCGAAGAGCGGAGGCCCGTTCGTGCCTCCGCCGCGGCGCCAGCTCCGACGCCCGTGCCGGGCGTCGGGCTCCGCCAGCCGCTGACCCACGACGCGCGCCCTCCCACTACGATCCGATGGGCGGTTCCCGCCTCCCGCTCGACCCGAAGGGACCGCATGTTCTCCTGGCGCCTCCGCGACCCCAGCCGCCTCACCGCATCCGACCTCGTCTACCCGGAGGAGCGCCTCGGGTGGGGCCGCACCGTCGGGCTCGGCATGCAGCACGTCGTCGCGATGTTCGGCGCGACGTTCCTCGTGCCGATCATCACCGGGTTCCCGCCCTCGACGACCCTGCTGTTCTCGGGGCTCGGCACGATCCTGTTCCTCCTCATCACGAAGAACCAGCTGCCGAGCTACCTCGGCTCGTCGTTCGCGTTCCTCGCGCCCATCGGCGCGGCGACGGAGCTCGGCGGCCCCGGCTTCGCCCTCTCGGGCATCGTCCTCGTCGGGCTGCTGCTCGCGCTCGTCGGCGTCGTGGTGCACTTCGCCGGCACGCGCTGGATCGCCGCGGTCATGCCGCCCGTCGTCTCCGGCACGATCGTCGCCCTCATCGGCTTCAACCTCGCGCCGGCCGCGCGCGACAACTTCGTCGCCGACCCGCTGATCGCCGCCCTCACGCTGCTCGCCGTCGTCCTCACGTCGGTCGTCTTCCGCGGCATGGTCGCGCGCCTCGCGATCCTCGTCGGCGTGGTCTTCGGCTACCTCGTCTCCCTCCTGACCGGCCGCGTCGACCCGGAGGCGCTCGCCGCGATCGAGACGGCCCCCTGGATCGGGCTGCCGACCTTCACGTCGCCGACGCTCGACCCGGCGCTGCTCCCGGCGCTCCTCATGTTCGTGCCCGTCGTGCTGCCGCTCATCGCCGAGAACCTCGGGCACGTGAAGGGCGTCGGGCAGCTGCTCGGCCGCGACCTCGACCCGCTCGCGGGCCGCGCCCTGTTCGCCGATGGGCTCGCGACGACGCTCGCGGGCATCTTCGGCGGCTCGGCGACCACCACGTACGGCGAGAACATCGGCGTCATGAGCGCGACGCGCGTCTTCTCGACCGCGGCGTACTGGATCGCCGCCATCACCGCGATCCTGCTCGGCCTCTCCCCCAAGGTCGGCGCGATCATCTTCGCGACCCCCGCGGGGGTGCTCGGCGGCGTCACGACCGCGCTCTACGGTCTCATCGGCATCATCGGCGTGCGCATCTGGGTCGAGAACCAGGTCGACTTCTCGAAGCCCCGCAACCAGTTCGCCGCCGGCGTCGGCCTCATCGTCGCGATCGCCGACTTCACCCTGAGCGCCGGCCAGGTGTCGTTCGGCGGCATCGTGCTCGGGACCGTCGCGACGCTCGTGATCTACCACCTGATGGATGCGCTCGAGCGGCTCCGCGGCCGGGGCGCCGAGGTGCGGCCCGACCACGCGCCTCCCGCCCCCGACCCGGCGGGCTGAGCCCGGCGCATCCGCGGCCCTGGCACGCCGACGGCCGAGCGGGGCGCGACAGCGCCGCCGCTCGGCCGTCGCCGTCAGCGCCCGGCGCCCGCGAGCTCGCGCTCGCCCTGCGGCGACTCGACCAGCGGCATCGAGGACGTGTCGATGAGCGGGTTCTCGTCCTGCGTCGCGACGAGCTCGACCGCCTCCGCGCGCGTCTCGACCGTCGGGACCGAGCCGATGAGCGGCCGCTGCGCCGTCTCGCGCATGCCGAGCACGGCCAGGCCGCCCACGATGCCGAAGAACATGATGTAGAACGCCGGCATGTAGGTGTTGCCCGTCAGGTCGATGAGCGCCTGGCTGAACAGCGGCGTCGTGCCGCCGAAGAGCGAGACCGACAGGTTGTAGGCGATCGCCATCGCCCCGAAGCGCGACGCGGTCGGGAACAGCGCGGGCAGCGTCGCCGCCGAGCAGCCGATCCACAGCGCGACCGGCACGGCGACCATCGCGAGCGCGACCATCACGGCCCACAGCTCGCCGAGCTGCATGAGCCAGAACGCGGGCAGGATGAGCACGACCACGGAGCCCGCGGCCATCAGGTAGACGGGCTTGCGGCCGATGCGGTCGGAGAGCCGCCCGAGCACCGGGAGCATCGCCGACATGAGCAGCAGCACCGGCACGGTCGCGAGCGCCGCCGTGACGGTCGAGAGGCCGACCGTGTCCTCGAGGTAGGTGGGCATGTAGCTCGTGAGCGCGTAGCCGGCGGTGTTGGTCGCCGCGACGACGGCCATCGCGATGAGCACGGCGCGCCAGTGGTGGCGGAGGATGCCGAGGATGCCGTGGCGCGCGAGGGGGTCGTCGGCGTCGGGCTCCTCGGCGGCCTGGGCGACCTCGTACGCGGGCGTCTCGGGGATGCGCATGCGGAACCAGATCGCCACGACGCCGAGCGGGATCGCGATGAGGAACGGGATGCGCCAGCCGTAGTCGACCATGGCGCTCGGGCCGGAGATGGACTCGGTGATCCACGTCGTGAGCGCGACGACCGACGCGCCGGCCGCGAAGCCGACGTAGGAGCCGACGTCGAGCCACGACGACCAGAAGCCGCGCGAGCGGTCGGGCGAGAACTCCGCGACGTACGTGGTCGCGCCCGCGTACTCGCCGCCGGTCGAGAAGCCCTGCACCATCTTCAGGAGGTACAGCGGCACGATCGCCCACGCGCCGATCTGGGCGGCGGTGGGCAGCAGCCCGATGAGGGCGGTCGCGGCGGCCATCATCGCCATCGTGAAGAACAGCACCTTCTGACGGCCGATGCGGTCGCCGAGCGGGCCGAGCACGAGCCCGCCGAGCGGGCGCACGAGGAACGAGATCGCGAAGCCGAGCAGCACGACGAGCAGCCCGAGGCTCTCGTCCATGCCCGCGGTGAACACCGCGGTCATCGTGACGGCGAGGTAGCCGTAGATGCCGAAGTCGAACCACTCCATGAAGTTGCCGACCACGGTGCCCGAGATCGCCCGCTTCACCCGCCCGGTCTTGACGACCAGCACGTCCTCGACCTCGAGCCTTCGCAGCTCCCACGTGTCGACGGCCGGTGGAGCGCCGGCTGCTCGAGCGCCTGCGGTGGCGGCGGATGCGCCGGGCTGGTTCGGACGGTGGTCGGCGGGATCGTGGGAGGGCATGGCTATACGCGTCTCTTCTCGTCTCTCGAGGTCATGGCGCCGCCGCGAGCGCGCCCGGGCAGGGCGGTTCCCGGCGGCGATGGCCGAAGGTAACGACCGATCCTGAGTGCGCCGTGGACCTCGACCCGGTACCGCGCGGGTGCGCGTGCGCGCTTGCGCGCGGATCGAGAGGCGCGGCCGGCCGGGCCGGAGCCGGGTCTGCCGCGCGTCCCGGCGGCGTGCCAGGCTGGCGCCATGCCGGTGCCGGAGCGATCGTGAGGGGGCTGCCCACGCCGCGCCGCGTGCAGGGCACGTACTACGTGCTCACGCTCGGCAGCACGCTCGCCGCCTCGTTCATCTGGGGCATCAACACGCTGTTCCTGCTCGATGCGGGTCTGTCGAACTTCGAGGCGTTCGCGGCGAACGCGTTCTACACCGTGGGCGTGCTCGTCTTCGAGATCCCCACGGGGGTCGTCGCCGACACGCTCGGCCGCCGCGCGTCGTACCTGCTGGGCTCGGCGACGCTCGCCGTCACGACGCTGCTGTACTGGCTGCTGTGGCTGTGGTCGGCGCCGTTCTGGGGCTGGGCGGTCGTCTCGCTCCTGCTCGGGCTGGGCTTCACCTTCTTCACCGGGGCGCTCGACGCGTGGCTCGTGGATGCGCTGCACGCGACGGGCTACGAGGGCCGGCTCGAGACGGTGTTCGGCCGGTCGCTGGTCGTGAGCGGGGCGGCGATGCTCACGGGCTCGGTGCTCGGCGGCGTCGTGGCGCAGCTCGCCGACCTCGGCACCCCGTTCCTCGTGCGAGCCGGCGTGCTCGTCGGCATGATCGCCGTCGCCGGGCTGCTCATGCACGACCTGGGCTTCGAGCCGGCGAGGGGCGAGGGCCCGCTGCGGGCGACGCGCTCGGTGCTCGTCGCGTCGTGGCGGCACGGGCTCGGCAACGCCCCGGTGCGGTGGCTGCTGCTCGCGAGCCCGTTCACGGCGGGCGTCGGCTTCTACGTCTTCTACGCCCTGCAGCCGCACCTGCTGGCGCTGTGGGGCGACCCGGACGCGTACTCGGTCGCCGGGCTCGCCGCGGCGCTGCTCTCGGGCGGCGCGATGCTCGGGGGGCTCATCGCTCCGCTCGTGCGGCGGCTGTTCCGGCGCCGCACGAGCACGATCGTGCTCGCGGCGGTCACGAGCGCGCTCGCGCTCATCGCGCTCGGCCTCGTGCAGAGCTTCTGGGCCGCGGTCGCGCTCATCGCGGTGTGGGGCGTGATGTCGGCGGTCGACGACCCCGTGCGCCGCGCGTACCTCAACGACATGGTGCCCTCGAAGCAGCGAGCGACGGTGCTCTCGTTCGACTCGCTGCTGGGCTCGGGCGGCAGCTCGATCGCGCAGCCGTTCCTCGGCCGCTCCGCCGACCTCGGCGGCTACGGCCTCTCGCTGCTGCTGAGCGGCGCGCTCACCGCGGTCGCGGTGCCGTTCGTGCTGCTGAGCCGCGCGCAGCGGTCGCCCGCCGACACCCGCGAGGAGGCCGTGCCCGATCCGGCCTGACCCGATGCCTCACGCGGCGGCGAAGCGGCGCGGGTCGAGGAAGCCGATGTCGGTGAAGGGCGGCTCGTCGACCGCGAGCTGCGCCGCGAGCTCGCCGAGCGCCGCGGCGTGCTTGAACGAGTGGCCCGAGCAGCCGCCCGCGACGACGACCCGGCCCGACGCATCCGCCGGCCCGACGAGGAACTGCCCGTCGGGCGTGTGGGCCATGATGCACGTCGTCGTCTCGGCGGGCTCCGGCTCGAGGTCGGGGAACGTCGCGGCGACGAGGGCCGCGATGCCGTCGGTCTCGCCGGCGCGCACCGTGCGGTCGATCGCGTCGGGGTCGTCGGGCTCGAAGGGCCCGTCGAGCTCGGGGCCGACCTTCGCGAGGTCGCCCGGCAGCGCGCCGTGGCCCCACACCCACTGCCCGGCGCCCGGCGCGCTGCGGATGAACACGGGCATGCGGTCGATGGATGCGTCGCGGCCGTCGCGCGCGGAGAACCACGTCATCACGACGCGGTGCGGCGTGAGCGGCACGTCGGCGAGCTGCGCGAGCCACGGCCCGGCCGCGACGACCGCGCGCCGCACCCGCACTGCGCGGTCCGCGAGCCGCACCGTCACGCCCTCGCCGTCGGGCTCGACGGCGAGCACCCGCTCGCCGGTGCGGAGCCCGGGACGGGCCCCGGCGCTGGGGTCGCGGCGACGATCCGAAAGGATCGTCGCCCTCAGCTCCACCGCGCGTGCTGGTCGATCCCGATCGTGCGCTCGCCGCGCGCGGCGAGCCGCCAGGCCGCGGCGGAGCCCAGGGCGCCGAGCCCGACCACCGCGACGTCGGCGTCGAAGCCGTCCACCGCATCCATGCCTCGACCCTACGGCCGGGAGGAGCGCCCGCCGCGCCGGCTGGATCGCGCTCGCTCCCTGCCGATCCGGAGCCGACGGGAATAGGCTCCCGAGCAGCACCGTTGCATCAGTCGTTCAAGTTTGAAACAATTGGCCGTGACGGAAGGACTTCCCATGAGCAGCATGCAGTTCGGCATCTTCTCGGTGAGCGACATCACCCAGGACCCGACCACCGGGCGCACCCCGAGCGAGCACGAGCGCATCAAGGGGTGGATCGCCATGGCCAAGAAGGCCGAGGAGGTCGGCCTCGACGTCTTCGCCGCCGGTGAGCACCACAACCCGCCGTTCTTCTCGTCGTCGCCGACCACGATCCTCGGCTACATCGCCGCGCAGACCGAGCGGCTCATCCTCTCGACCGCGACGACGCTCATCACGACGAACGACCCGGTGAAGATCGCCGAGGACTTCGCGATGCTGCAGCACCTCTCCGACGGCCGCGCCGACCTGACGCTCGGGCGCGGCAACACCGGCCCGGTGTACCCGTGGTTCGGCAAGGACATCCGCGACGGCATCGAGCTCGCGATCGAGAACTACGCGCTGCTGCGCAAGCTCTGGACCGAGCCCGTCGTCAACTGGGCCGGCAAGCACCGCACGCCGCTCACCGGCTACACCTCGACGCCCGCGCCGCTCGACGGCGTCGCGCCGTTCGTGTGGCACGGCTCGATCCGCTCGCCGCAGATCGCCGAGCAGGCCGCGTACTACGGCGACGGCTTCTTCCACAACAACATCTTCTGGAACAAGGAGCACACCGAGCGCATGGTGCGGCTCTACCGCGCGCGCTTCTCCCACTACGGCCACGGCGCCCCCGAGGAGGCCATCGTCGGGCTCGGCGGGCAGGTCTTCATGAAGCCGACCGAGCGCGAGGCGAAGGAGCGCTTCCGCCCGTTCTTCGACGTCGCGCCCGTCTACGGCCACGGCCCCACGCTCGAGGAGTTCACCGAGATGACGCCGCTCACGGTCGGCACGCCCGAGCAGGTCATCGAGCGCACGCTGGGATTCCGCGACTACGTCGGCGACTACCAGCGCCAGCTCTTCCTCATCGACCACGCTGGCCTGCCGCTCGAGGAGGTGCTCGAGCAGATCGAGATCCTCGGCACCGAGGTCGTGCCGGTGCTCCGGCAGGAGTTCGACCGCGTGCGCCAGCCCGGCGTGCCGGACGCCCCGACGCACGCGGCGCGCGTCGCCCGGGCCCGCGAGGCGGGCACGCAGCTCGGCGAGCAGGGCAGCGCCTGGAAGGAGCAGGGCGCGCGCAGCGACCTCGACACCGGCGCGGCCATCGCGCGGCAGGCCGACGAGCAGGAGAGCGAGGTCGCCCGATGAAGCCCCGCATCGCCGTCGTCTCCGCCGGGCTCGGCGAGCCGTCGAGCACGAAGCTGCTCGCCGACCGCCTCCGCGACGCGACGCTCCGCGCGCTCGCGGGGCACGGCCAGCACGCCGAGCCGGTCGACATCGTGCTGCGCCCCCTCGCCGGCGACATCGCCTCCCACATGCTCACCCACAACCCGTCGGAGGCGCTCGACGCGGCCATCAAGGAGGTCATCGACGCCGAGGCGATCATCGCCGTCACGCCGACCTTCAACATGTCGTACTCGGGCCTGTTCAAGTCCTTCTTCGACGTGATCGAGGAGGGCCAGCTCGCCTCGATCCCGACGGCGCTCGGCGCGACGGGCGGCTCGGCGCGCCACTCGATGGTGATGGACACCGCGATGCGGCCGATGTTCGCCTACCTCAAGGCGCAGGTCGTGCCGACGGGCGTCTTCGCCGCGAGCGAGGACTGGGGCACCGACTCGGGCCTCGACCGCCGCATCGAGCGCGAGGGCAAGGAGCTCGCCGACCTCATGGTCGCGCTGCCGCGGCGCCGCGAGGCCGACCCCTTCGACACCTCGAGCGAGGCCTTCGTCTCGTTCGAGCAGATGCTGGGGCACGCGTGAGCGACGCGGGCCGCGGCCGCGACGCGCTCGCGCTGCAGGCGTGGCGCGAGTACTTCGAGGGGTCGCGGCTGCTCGAGAACGAGCTCGAGCGCCGGCTGAAGGACGCCGCCGACATGGACCTCGGCGAGTTCAACATCCTGCTCGTGCTCGACGAGGCCGAGGGCTCGCGGATGCGCATGGGCGACCTCGCGCGCGCGCTCGCGTTCGCGCCGGGTCGGCTCACGTACCGCGTGGCGGCGCTCGAGGAGGAGGGGCTCGTGCGCCGCGAGCAGAGCCCGGCCGACCGGCGCGGCACGGAGGCCGTGCTCACGGATGCCGGCCGGCGTCGACTCCGGAAGGCGCGCCCGATCCACGCGCGGCACGTCGACGAGCTCTTCCTCGCCGAGCTCGACCACGAGGCGGTCGAGGTGCTGCACCGCGTGTTCGGGCCGCTGCGCACGACCCTGCTGCGCCGCCAGGCGGCCGCGGCCGACCCCGGTCAGCCCGCCTCCGCCTGACTCCCCGTCCCTGTGGACTCGCGCGCGCGGGCGCGCCCGGCGCCTGCGACCATGGAGGGGTGCAGGAGCAGGCACTGCTGGAGAAGGCGATCGGCGAGTCCGGTCGCCTCGTCGCGCTCGAGCCGTTCGGGCACGGCAGCATCGCCCGCTTCTCGATCGATCGCGGCGAGCACGCCGGCGACTGGTTCGTCGACACGTCGCGCCAGCCGGTCGCGAAGGAGACGGGCTTCGTCGTCCGCACGCGCGAGGGCCTCGTCGCCCGCATCTGGAAGCATCCGCTCGACCCGCGCCTGCCGGCGCTCCGCACCGCGGTCGACCCCGAGCGCCTCGCCCGCATCTCGGGCGCGGCGGGCAGCAGCGGCCGCATCGAGGCACGGGTGCTCGCCTACCGCCCCGGTCGGCGCGCGGTCGTGCGGCTCACGCAGCACAGCACCCACCTGTTCGTGAAGGTCGTGCGCCCGGCCGAGGCGGAGGATCTCGTCGCGATCCACGAGGCGTGCCGCTCGGTCGGGGTGCCCGCGCCCGAGGTCGTGCACTGGTCCCCCGCGGGTGTCGTGGTGGTCCGCGACGCGGTCGGCACGCCCGGCCCGGTCGCGGCGGCGCGCATGCCCGCGAGCGAGCTCATCGACGCGGTCGACGCGCTGCGCGCGCGACTCGCGACCGTGCCCACCCGGCGCATCGCGCGCGCATCCGTCGCGACCCGCATCGACTGGCACCTCGAGCGCATGATGCTCGCGCTGCCCGACCGCGCCGCCGACGTGCGCACGCTCGCGAGCGTCATCATCGCCGACGCCCGGCGGGCGGGGCCGTCGCGCGTCATCCACGGGGACCTCCACATCGGCCAGCTCTTCTTCGCCGGCCGCGCTGTCTCGTCCGTGATCGACGTCGACACCGCAGGGCTCGGCGACCCGGCCGACGACGCGGCCGCGTTCGTCGGGCACGCGATCGCGAGCGCAGCGCGCAACGAGGTCGCGGGCCGCACGGGCGACGCCTCGCTGCTCTACGAGCTCGCGAGCACGGCGGCCGAGCGCTGGCTCGGCGACCCGCACGCGCGCGCGCTCACCGCCCTGCACCTGCTCGGCCACGGCATCCGGGCTGCGGAACGCTCGCCGCGGGCCGCGCACGTGCTGCTCGACGAGGCGCTCGACATGGCGGGCATCGCCGCGTGAGCCGGCGCGCGGGTCACACGAGCCGGTAGCCCATCCCCCGCACCGTCTCGATGCGCGCGGCGCCGAGCTTGCCCCGCAGGTAGCGGATGTAGACGTCGACGACGTTCGAGCCCGGATCGAAGTCGTAGCCCCACACGCGCGAGAGCAGCTGCTCGCGCGAGAGCACCTGGCCCGCGTGCCGGACGAGCTCCTCGGCGAGCGCGAACTCGCGGCCCGAGAGCTCGACTTCGCGGCCGTCGACGCTCGCCCGACGCGTGCGGACGTCGAGCCGGAGCCCGTTGTGCGCGAGCTCCGCGAGCGCGCGGCCGCCGCTGCCGTTGCCGCTCGCCATGCGCAGCCGCACGCGCGCGAGCAGCTCGTCGAAGCGGAAGGGCTTGGCCATGTAGTCGTCGGCGCCGCCCTCGAGGCCCGCGACCGTGTCGGCGCCGCCCGCACGCGCGGTGAGGATGATGACCGGCATCGTCGAGCCCGAGCCGCGCAGCTGCGCGAGCACGTCGAAGCCGTCCATGCCGGGCAGCCCGATGTCGAGCACGAGCAGGTCGAACTCGTCGGTGAGGGCGAGGTCGAGCGCCTCGGGGCCGGTCGTCGCGACGCGCGTCGTGAACCCGGCGGCCGTCAGGCCCTTCTCGACGAACGACGCGATGCGCGCCTCGTCCTCTGCGATCAGGATCGATGCCACGGCTGCTCCTCGGTGCTCGTCTCTCGGGTGTCGGTCCAGTCGGGCGGATGCGCCGGAGCGCCGCGCGCGTCCACCACGACGGCGCGCGGGAGGGAGAGCACGAACTCCGACCCGCCGTCCGCGTCGGCGACGGCCGCGGTGCCGCCGTGCCGCTCGGCGATGAGCGCGACGATCGCGAGGCCGAGTCCCGACCCCTCGTCGCCGCGCCCCTCGGCGAGGCCCCGGTGGAAGCGCTCGAAGATGACGCGCTTGAGCTCGTCGGGCACACCCGGGCCCCGGTCGCGCACGAACAGCTCGAGCTCGGCGCCGCGGGCGCGGGCGCCGATCGCGATGGGCCCGGTCGCATGGCGCACCGCGTTCGCGACGAGCTGCAGCATCGCCTGCGTGATGCGGGCCGGATCGAGCCGCGCGTGCACGGGCGCCGCCTCGACGAGCGGCGCGATCTCGGCGCCGTCGATCGCGCGCGCCTTGTGGGCGATCTGCTCGACGAGCGCGGCGACGTCGGTCTCGCGGATGTCGAACGCGTCCGGGTCGCGGAGCCGTGCCGCCGCGCGCAGGTCGTCGACGAGCTGCGCCATGCGGTCGAGCTCGTCGATCGCGAGCTCGCGGGTGGCGACGACGTCGGCGGGGTCGCGCTCGTCGACGAGCTCGAGGTGCCCGCGCACGATCGTGAGCGGCGTCTTGAGCTCGTGCCCGACGTCGCGCAGCAGCTCCCGCTGGCTGTCGATCGCGCCGCCGAGCCGGTCGAGCATGCCGTTCACGGTGATGGCGAGCTGCGAGACGTCGTCGCGGCCGCTGCCGACGGGGATGCGCTCCGAGAGGTTCGCGGCCGAGGAGCGCTCGGCGACCTCGCGCATGCGGCGGATGGGCCGGAGGAGCCGGTCCGAGACCAGCAGCCCGAGCAGGAAGGTCGCGGCGGTGGTCGCGAGTGCGGTGATCGTGAACACGCGCGCCGCCCCGTCGAGCTCGGCGAGCTCGGCGGCGACGTCGTAGCCGGTGGCGAAGACGGCCGCGGGGGGCGCGCTCGCGTCGACCTCGCCCACGGTGACGGGCGCGGCCAGGTAGCGCACCGTGCGACCCGACTCCGCGTACGTGCCGACGACCACGTCGTGCTCCGCGGTCTCGGCCACGACGCGCTCGACGAAGCCCGGCAGCCGCTCGAGCCGCACGTCGGTGTCGATGCCGGGCACGAGCGCCGCCTGCCCGTCGACGATCCCGAGCGTGCCGGTGTTGTCGTCCGGCGCGAGGCGCTGCACGACCGCGCTGAGCGCCTCCTCGGCCGAGTCCCACTCCGCCTCGCCGACGATGAAGCTGCCGGAGTCGAGCGCCGACCGCAGGTTCGACTCGATCTGCTCGAGCGCCCGCGCGCGCTCGGCGAAGTACGCGACGCCGCCCGCGACGAACACGGTCACGAGCGACAGGAGCGTCAGCAGCCCGACGATGCGCGAGCGCACCGTCCACGGGCGCAGTCGCGGTCGCGCGGGCTCGGGCATGCAGCCATTCAACCCCGCGCGGTGCCCCGCCCCCGTGAGGCGCCGATGAGAGAGCCCTCACCGAGGGGGCGCCGGTCACCGGAGCGACGTCGCGTCTGGTCGAATGGCACCGTGGAGCCGATCGACGAGCCAGCGTCCGTGAGCGACGAGGAGCGCATGCTGCGCGACGCGCTCGGCGACGGCCTCGCGGGCGAGCTCCGGGTGCTGAGCCGCGAGCCGTTCGGGTCCGGTGCCCTCACGGGCTTCGAGGAGGCCGGCGCCCAGCCGCGCTACTGGTACGTCGACACCTCGGGCAGGCGCGTCGATGCGGAGACGGGCTTCGTGCTCGGCGACCCCGAGCATCCCGAGGCCCGCATCTGGCTGCACCCCGCCGACCCCCGGCTTCCCGCCCTCGCCCCCGCATCCTTCCCCGACGCGGCGGCCACGCTCATGGCCCGGCTCGGCGTCTCGATCGACCGACCGCCCGAGCTGCTCGTCTACCGGCCCGGCAAGCGGGCGATGTTCCGGATGCGCGCGGGCGAGCGGGAGACGTACCTGAAGATCGTGCGCCCCGCGGCCTCGGCCTCGATCGTCGAGCTGCAGGAGTCGCTGCGCGCGGGCGGCGTGCCGGTGCCGCACATCACGGGGTGGTCGGAGCTCGGGATCGTGCTGACCGAGACCGCAGCGGGCGTGCCCCTCACGTCGAGCCTCGAGGAGCTCGAGCCCGAGCGGCTCCTCGACTCGATCGAGGCGCTGCGGCAGCGCTTCGGGGGCGTCGACACGGGCCGCGAGGCGCGCGCGTCGCTCGGGCTGCGGCAGGAGTGGTACCTCGGGCGGCTCGATCGCTCGCGCTGGGCGGGCGGCGCGTCGGCGGTGCTGCTCGACCGCCTCGACGCCGTGACGGCGCTCGTGACGGGGCCCGACGCATCCGACCTCGTGGTCGAGCCCGCCGAGCGGCGCACGATCCACGGCGACCTGCACGTCGGCCAGCTGTTCGTCGACCCGGCCGAGCCGAGCGCGATCACGGGGGTCATCGACATCGACACCGCCGGGCTCGGCGACCCGGCCGACGACGAGGCGGCGCTCATGGGCCACCTCGTCGCGTCGATCGCGCTCGCGCGCGAGAGCCCGGGGCGCGCTGCGGCGTTCCGGCGGCTCCTCGACGCCGCGGCTCGGCGCTGGCTCGCCCCCGATCGGCCCGACCGCGCTCGCGTCGCGCACCGCACTGCCGTGCACGTGCTCGCGCACGCGCTCTCGCCCCTCGAGCGCGGCGAGCTTGCGACCGCCGAGGCGCAGCTCGGCATCGGGCTCGAGGTGCTCGCAGGGAGCCGCGGATGAGAGAGCTCTCATCCGACCCTCCTGCGCCGCTCACCGATCCGGGGGATGCTGGACGCATGCAGCGCAACCAGTGGATGCTCGTCGGTGCGGCCGGGGTGCTGAGCCTCGCGGGGCTGAGCGCGGGCGCGATGGGCGTCGCGAGCGCGATGGAGGTGCGCGACGTCGCGGGCGCGCCCGTCGCCGGCGTTGAGCTGCGGGGCGCCGCGGTCGGCACCGGGGCCGCCGAGCGGGCGCTCGCCGCCAAGACCTCGACCGACCCGATCCTCGCCCCCTCCCCCAC
>NZ_JANQCH010000209.1 GCF_024723325.1 Agrococcus sp. HG114 | reverse complement strand
GCTCGAGCTGCGCCGCGTCGGCGACGACGAGCCGCATGCCGGGCTCCGCCGCCACCGCGCCGCGGATCTGCCGCGCGATCTGCATCGCGCCTGAGCCCTCGGTCGCCCACCGGCCCGTGACGACGCCGCCCGGCACGTACTCGATGCCGAGGCGCGTGCGCCCCCGCGCATCCTCCCGCGCCCAGCGCTGCGCCCACGCCCAGCCGTTCGCGGTGTGCAGCCGCGCGAGGCGCTTGTACTCGAGCAGCGGCCGGATCGCGGGGTGGTCGAGCTCGCGCAGCTCCCAGCGCGCCGTCGAGGCGACGTCGAGCCCCGCCCGGCGCAGCGCGCGCAGCACCTCGTGCGGCGAATCGGGGTTGAGGGCGGGCTCGCCGAGCGCGGCGCGCACCTCTCCCGCGAGCGCCTCCATGCGCCGGGGCCTGCCCGCGGTGCGCGGACCGAGCGCCTCGGTGAGCAGCGCGTCGTGGCGCGCGGTGTCGAACGGCAGGCCCTCGCGGCCGAGCTCGACCGCGACGACGGCGCCCATCGACTCGGCGGCCGCGAGCATCGCGAGCCCCGGATCGCCGCCGATCGCCGCCTCCTGCAGCGCGAGCTGCTCCGCGACCGACGCGAGCGGCTCGGCCTCGGCCGCGAGCGAGAAGAGCGCCTCGGGCTCCGATCGCAGCGGCCTCGTCCAGCGCTCGTCGGCGGGCAGCGAGCGCGCGTCGACGAGGATGCGGTGCACGAGCCGGAGATCGCGCGCCCGCTCGATCCGGATCCCGGCGTCGAGCAGCGCCGGCGCGACCGCGCGCGCGTCCTGCCAGACGAGGCGCACGCCGGAGGCCCCCAGCCGCTCGTCGTCGGCGACCCGCGCCGCGTCGTGGACCCGCGCATCCGCCACCGCGCCGCTGCTCGGCCCGTCGGCGCCCACGACCGCCACCGCGATGCGCGCGCCGCGCTCGAGCGGCACGACCGCGAGATCCATGCCTGCACGCTAGTCGGCGCGTCCGACATGCGCGCAGGTGCCCGCGTGCGGCACGATGGGTGCGGAGATCCGCGATGACAGCGCAAGTGGTGGTGCTCAACGCGACGCTCGAGCCCATCGGCGTCGCCTCGCTGCAGCGCGCGGTCGCGTTCATCGTGAAGGAGCGGGCGCAGATCGTGCTCGCCGCCGACGGCACGATCCGCTCGAACTCGCTCGAGCTTCCGGTGCCGCGCGTCGTCGTGTTCAACGACTACGTGCAGATCCCCCACACGCGCCTCTACGACCGGATGCCGTGGAGCCGCCGCGGGGTGCTCGACCGCGACGGGCGCCGGTGCGCGTACTGCGAAGGGCCCGGCGCGACGATCGACCACATCCAGCCGACCTCCCGCGGCGGCGAGTCGACGTGGCTCAACACGATCACCGCGTGCGTGCAGTGCAACGGGGCGAAGGGCGACCGCACGCCCTCGGAGGCCGGGATGCCGCTGCGCTTCGAGCCGCGCGTCGTGTGGCGCCGCGAGGTGATGCTCCTCGCGGTGCAGGCGGCCGGCGTGGATCTCGCGGAGCTCGGCCTGACGCAGTGACCCGGGCGCGCGCCACTATGCTGGGTCGAAGTGTCGCCGCAACGTACCTGCGGCGTGCCCGCGAGAATCGGAAGAGGCGATCGATACCGTGTCCAGCCCTGCGGACGACAGCGATTTCGGAGCGAACGAGTGGCTCGTCGAGGAGCAGTACCAGCTCTTCGCGAAGGACAGGAGCTCCGTCGCCCAGTCTTGGTGGCCGATCCTGGAGCGCTACGCCGCCCAGCGCGCCTCGGGCGAGGCTGAGACGAGCATGAGCGAGGCGCGGAAGACGGCGGTCGCAGCGCCCGCC
>NZ_JANQCH010000208.1 GCF_024723325.1 Agrococcus sp. HG114 | reverse complement strand
CGTCTGGGGCGCGCGCCCGCCGCGGGCAGCGGGCTCGCCCGCCTCCACGGGGCGCCCGGATGCGTGGCGGTCTCCCGGGACGAGCCGATCGGCGTCGATCGCCGCCTCCATGCGCGCCGAGGTCCAGTAGGCGCTCGTGGCCGCGGGCGACGCGGTCACCGCGTGGTGGTCGACCGCATCGGGCTGGCCCGCGCTCGCGGCCTGCGCGCCGCCGAGCGCGAGCGAGGCGCTCGCGATCGCGGTGGTCAGCCAGAGGAGCGTGCGTCGGGAGCGCCGGGTGGCCGGTGCGGGAGTGCTGTCGTGCATGGGATTCCTTCTCCGTCGAAGAACCGCGCGCCCCGGACGGAGCGCAACGTTCCCGCAGAGTAACCCCAAGATTCACTCAAGCGCGCGAACTCTCCACAGGCGCGAGCCAGCGGGGCACGGCAGCGTGCGCGCTCTGCTACGGCTGCACTCCAGCGCGTCGCAGATGTCAGTAGCCGTAGCCGTCCGACTCCTCCGCGTTCTCCCGCTGCGCCTCAGCCGGGCTCTCCTGCTGCTGCGCCTCCGCACGGGCGTGCGCGTTCGTCTTCTCGGCCGCCTCGTCCTGCGCGTCGTCCTGCGCCCGCCGGCTCGTGTCGTCGCTCATCGCCTCTCCTCTCCTCCTCCGCCTCGCGGCGGTCCTCGTGGTCCTATCGGCCCGCTTCGCGCGCGCGGCCGAGCTGGTGGCGCAGCGACGACTCGAGGTCCGGCCGGCGGAACCGGTGGCCGAGCTGCGCGAGCACCGCGGGCACCGCCCGCTGGTCGGCGAGCGCGAGCTCCTCCGCCCCCTGCCTCCCGAGGAGCACGCGCGGGCCGAGCGCGGGCGTCGGCAGCAGCGCCGGCCGATGCAGCACGCGCGCGAGCGTCTCGGCGTACTCCGCCTGCCGGACCGGATTCGGCGCGACCGCGTTGACCGGCCCGGCGAGGCGCTCGTCGGTGAGCGCACGGTGGTAGACGTCGACGAGATCGTCGAGGTCGATCCACGACTGCCAGTGCTCGCCGCCGTCGAGCGGTCCGCCGAGCCCGGCGGCGTAGAGCGGCGCGAGCACCTGCAGCACGCCGCCGCGCGGAGTCTGCACGAGCCCGGTGCGCACCTGCACAGCCCGGATCCGACCCTCGGTGGCGACCGCCGCATCCGCCTCCCAGTCCACCACCACGCGCGCGAGGAAGTCGTCGCCCGCCCCGGCCGCCTCGGTGAGCTGCTCGTCGCCGCGATCGCTGCCGTAGCGGCCGATGCCCGACGCGCTCACGAACACGCGAGCCCCGCTCGCGGCCGCGAGCTCGGCGAGCCTGCGGGTCGGCCCGATGCGGCTGTCCCGGATGCGCTGGCGGTGCTCGTCGCCGAAGCGCCCGAAGATGGATGCTCCCGCGAGGTGCACGACCGCGTCGACGCCCTCGAGCAGGTCGGGCGCGGGCGCGTCGGGCTCCCACTGCCGCTCCCCCGACGCCGTCGGCGCGTGCCGCACGAGGCGCACCACCTCGTGCCCGCCGGTCGTCAGGAACGCGCTGAGCGCGGTGCCGATGAGGCCGGATGCGCCGGTGATCGCGACCGTCATGGGCTCGGCGGCCGCCGCGGCATGGGACGCGAGGTCGTCGGCGAGCTGGCGATGCCGGTAGACGAACATCGGGCGCAGCGCGCGGGAACCCAGCTGCGTGTCGACCCGGTCGCGCACGATCGTGCGGTCGCCGGCGGGCTCGAAGCGGTGCTCGTGGCGCCACCGCAGCGGCGCGAGCGCGACCGAGGCGAGGCCGACGCCGACGCGCTCGTCGACGAACGCGCGGCCCGGCTCGAACCCCGCGGGGTCGTGCTGCGCCGCCCAGATCAGGCCGCCCGGCAG
>NZ_JANQCH010000207.1 GCF_024723325.1 Agrococcus sp. HG114 | reverse complement strand
CCGCTGCACGGGCCGCTCGCCGCGACCGCCGCGGTCGAGCGCACCCGCGCGCCCCGGGTGCCGCTGCCGCGCGCGGGCGAGGAGGTCGAGCTGACCATCGTGCTCGGACCCCGCGCCGACTGGTTCAGCGACGCGGCGCTGCGCACGCTCCTCGACCAGGAGTGGCTCGTCACGCCGCGATCCGACCGCGTGGGCGTGCGGCTCGAGGGCGCCGTGCCGCTCGAGCGCGCGCGGGAGGGCGAGCTCGAGAGCGAGGGCGCGGTCACCGGCGCCATCCAGGTGCCGCCCGACGGCCAGCCGGTGCTCTTCCTGCCCGACCACCCGCTCACCGGCGGCTACCCCATCATCGGCGCGGTCGTCGACCGCGACCTCGACCGCGCGGGCCAGCTGCCCCCGGGCGCGCGCATCCGGTTCCGCCTCGCCGACCCGACCACCGACCAGGAGGACCCGTGCAGAAGATCCTGATCGCCAACCGAGGCGAGATCGCCGTGCGCGTCGCGCGCGCGTGCGCCGAGGCGGGCTACCGCTCGGTCGCCGTCTACGCCGACCAGGACGTCGACGCGATGCACGTGCGGCACGCCGACGAGGCCGTCGCGCTGCCCGGCACGACGGCGGCCGAGACCTACCTGAACGCGGATGCGCTGCTCGCGGCGGCGCGGACGTCCGGCGCGGACGCGGTCCACCCCGGATACGGCTTCCTCTCCGAGAGCGCGGCGTTCGCGTCGGCGGTCGAGCAGGCGGGCCTCACCTGGATCGGGCCGACCCCCGAGAGCATCGCCGCGCTCGGCGACAAGGTCACGGCGCGCCGGATCGCGCAGCAGGCGGGCGCGCCCCTCGCACCGGGCACCGACCGTCCGCTCGCCGACGCCGACGAGGCGGTCGCGTTCGCGCGCGAGCACGGCCTGCCCGTCGTCGTGAAGGCGGCCTTCGGCGGCGGGGGCCGCGGGCTCAAGATCGCGCGCTCGATCGAGGAGGTCCCCGACGCCTTCGCGTCCGCGACCCGCGAGGCCCTCGCGGCGTTCGGGCGCGGCGAGTGCTTCATCGAGCGCTACCTCGAGCGGCCCCGGCACGTCGAGGCGCAGGTGCTCGGCGACGGCCGCGGCGGCGTCGTGGTCGTGGGAGATCGCGACTGCTCGCTGCAGCGGCGCAGCCAGAAGCTCATCGAGGAGGCGCCCGCGCCCGGGCTCAGCGACGAGCAGCGCGCCCGGATCCACGACGCATCCCGCGCGATCTGCGCGGCGGTGGACTACCGGGGAGCGGGCACGGTCGAGTTCCTCCTCGCCGCAGACGGCACGATCGCGTTCCTCGAGGTGAACACCCGGCTGCAGGTCGAGCATCCGGTCACCGAGGCGGTCACGGGCGTCGACCTCGTGCGCGAGCAGCTCCGCATCGCGGAGGGACGCGGCCCCTCGATCCGGGAGACGCCCGCGCCGGTCGGCCACGCGATCGAGCTGCGGCTCAACGCGGAGGACCCGGGCCGCGGATTCCTGCCGAGCCCCGGCACGGTCGAGTCGCTGCGGGTCCCGGGCGGCCCGGGCGTGCGCTGGGACGCGGGCGTCGAGGCGGGCGATCGCGTCGAGGCCGCGTTCGACTCGCTCGCGGCGAAGCTCATCGTGCACGCGGTCGACCGCGACGCCGCGCTCGTGCGCCTGCGGCGAGCGCTCGGCGAGCTCGAGGTGGCCGGCATCGCGACCGTCGCGCCCTTCGCCGAGGCCGTGCTCGACGAGCCCGCCTTCAGCACGGCGGGCTTCGCCGTGTCGACGCAGTGGATCGAGTCGGAGCTCATGCCGCGGCTCGAGCCGCAGCTCCGGCCGGCGCCGACCCGGGAGGCGAGGCTGCGCCGCGTGCCGATCGAGGTCGACG
>NZ_JANQCH010000206.1 GCF_024723325.1 Agrococcus sp. HG114 | reverse complement strand
GGTGGACCCCGATTCGGCAGCGGGACCCGAGATGTCGGGTCCCGCTGCCGAGATCGGGTCCGCGCCCAGTCGCGCCGCGCGTTCTCCACCGTCGGTCGCTCCGCGCGGGCACGCACTGCGGCATCGGTGGCATGGTGCGCCGCATGAAGCGCAAGCTCGCTCCGGCGGCGGCGGTCCCGCTGCAGCGGGCGCGTGAGATCGGCCAGGTGCTGCCCGGAGCGCAGCCCGAGCGCGACGCGAGCCTCGCGCGCGTGCGCCACGGCGTCTACGCGGACGCCGCCGCGCTCGAGGCGTCGACCGACGATGCGCGCTACCTCACGCGCATCCATGCCGTGAACGCGGTGCGCGATCGGCCGGTCTTCGCGCGGGAGTCGGCGCTCGCGGTCCACGGCGTTCCGTTCGGGCGGCCGGATGCGGTGCACACGACCGGCGATCGGCGCACGGCCCACAAGAAGGCGGGCGTGGTGCACTCTTCGGTCGAGCTCGCCCCGGACGACGTCGTCGAGGTGGGCGGCCTGCGAGTCTGCTCGCTCGCGTTCGCGCTCGCCGAGGTCGCTCGGCGAGGTGACCCGCTGGATGCCGTCTCGGCGCTCGACTTCGCGCTGCGCGAGCGGCGCGTGACGAAGAGGCAGGTGCTCGAGGCGCTGCAGCGGCAGAGCCGCCGCGGCCACGATGCCGCGCACTGGGCGATCGCCTTCGCGGACGGGCGCGGCGAGTCGGTCGGGGAATCGTGGAGCCGGGTGCGCATCTTCCAGCTCGGGTTCGCCGCGCCGGAGCTGCAGCGGTGGGTGACCGGCCCGACCGGCAGGGATCGGCGCGTCGACATGACGTTCGAGCGACCGGGGCGCCGACCGCTGTACGGCGAGTTCGACGGTGCGGTGAAGTACGGCGCGCTCGCGAACCAGGCGGGCACGACGGGCGCGAAGGCGCTCGCGGAGGAGAAGCTGCGCGACGACGACCTGCTGTTCACGGGCGACCCCGCGCACTGGGTGTGGCTCGACGTGCTGCAGCTGTCGAGGCTCGACGCGCTGCTCACCGCGCACGGGGTGCCGCGAGTGCG
The DNA here is from genome assembly GCF_024723325.1 of Agrococcus sp. HG114. Classification (GTDB taxonomy): domain Bacteria; phylum Actinomycetota; class Actinomycetes; order Actinomycetales; family Microbacteriaceae; genus Agrococcus. The sequence goes on along the minus strand of NZ_JANQCH010000206.1, from coordinate 818 downwards.
TCCGGCGCTGCTGGGCCTCGCGAGCCGGTCGCGGCCGCCGACGTGAGCGCGGGTGCTTCCCGGACCCAAGCTCGGCGACGGGCCGGTCGCCGCCCGGCCCCGCGAGCCGGTCGCGGCCGCCGATGCGAGCGCCGATGCTTCCCGGACCCGAGCTCGGCGACGGGACCCGAGATCTCGGGTCCGGTTGCCGGATCGGGGTCCGCGCATCGGGTTGCACCGCGGTTGGGTCGGCGGCGAGCGGGTGCGCCAGCGAGCGGCGGGGCACGGTGGGGGACGGGCGAGCGGCGCCCTGGCACTTCTCAGGGTGCGGCGGCAGGATGCCGAGCATGGAGATCAAGGACAACGGACCCAAGCCGAACGTCTTCGACATCGAGACCGCGACGGTCGAGAACGACGCGTACCGCCGCGTCGCCTGGACGGGCAAGCACCTCCAGGTGACGCTCATGTCGATCGAGCCGGGCAAGTCGATCGGGCTCGAGGTGCACAAGGGCACCGACCAGTTCCTGCGCATCGATCAGGGCAAGGGCGTCGCGAAGATGGGGCCGTCCAAGGACGACCTCACCGAGCACGAGGTCGAGGACGGCTGGAGCATCCAGGTGCCCGAGGGCGTCTGGCACGACGTCGAGAACACCGGCGACGAGCCGCTGCGCCTCTACGCGATCTACGCGCCGACGCACCACGCGAAGGGCATCGTGCAGCAGACGGCCGAGAAGGCCGAGCAGGACGAGGAGGCCGGCCGCGACGAGCCGCCGAAGTGGGTCGAGGAGGTCGACGAGAAGGGCGAGGAGAAGGCCTGAGCCGCCCGCTCGACGCGACGA
>NZ_JANQCH010000205.1 GCF_024723325.1 Agrococcus sp. HG114 | reverse complement strand
GGCATGCGCCGGGGCGTCAGGATCGGCGTCGACGTGGGCAGGGCGCGCGTCGGCGTGGCGCGGTGCGACCGCGACGGGATGCTCGCGACGCCCGTGGAGACGATCCAGCGCGCGAGCACCGACGTCGTCGCGCGCCTGCGCGCGATCGCCGGAGAGCTCGACGCGATCGAGGCCGTCGTCGGCCTCCCGATCTCGCTCTCCGGCGGCGACACCCCCAGCACCCAGGACGCGCGCGACATCGCGGCGCAGCTCGCCGGCGCGATGCCCGTGCGGCTCGTCGACGAGCGGCTCTCGACCGTGACCGCCTCGGCGGGGATGCGCGCGGCCGGCAGGAGCTCGAAGCAGCAGCGGCAGAGCATCGACCAGGCCGCGGCCGTCGTGATCCTGCAGCACGCACTCGACAGCGAGCGAGCGACCGGGCGAGCGCCCGGCGAGCTGCTCGGCGACGGCGGCGAGGCCGCCACGGTGGAGGACTGACATGGCAGGACGTCGCGCTCGCGCCCGCAAGGCGCGCACTCGTCGGAGGCTCATCGGCTGGAGCATCGCGCTCGTCGCGGTCATCGCCATCGGCATCGCGGCCGCGTGGGGCATCCCGAAGCTCATGGACCGCTTCAGCGGCCCCGAGGACTACGCGGGACCCGGCACGGGCGAGGTCGTCGTGCAGGTGCAGCCCGGCGACAACGGCTACGCCGTCGCCGAGACGCTCCTCGAGCACGATGTGATCGCGAGCACCGAGGCCTTCACGGACATCCTCATCGCCGACCCGTCGATCCAGCTGCACCCGGGCGCGTACCGCGTGCAGCAGCAGATGTCGGCGCAGGGCGCGCTCGACGCGCTCCTCGACCCTGCGAACAAGGCCGAGCTGCGCGTGACGGTGCCGGAGGGCTACACGCTCCCGCAGGTCTTCGAGCGGCTCGAGCGCGACCTGGGGATCCCGCAGGCGGAGTTCCTCCAGGCGGCCGGCGACCTCACGCAGTTCGAGCTGCCCGCCGACGCGCTCTCGCTCGAGGGCTGGCTGTTCCCTGCGACGTACACGTTCGACGAGGGCATCGACGCGCCGGGCGTGCTGCAGGCGATGGTCGAGCGCCAGCGACAGGCCCTCGACGCCGCCGGGGTGCCGGAGGCCGACCGCGAGCGCGTGCTGACCTTCGCGTCGCTCGTGCAGCGCGAGGCGCGGCTGCCCGACGACTTCGGGCGCGTCGCGCGCGTGTTCCAGAACCGGCTCGACGTCGGCATGCGGCTGCAGTCCGACGCCACCGTCGCGTACGGCACCGGCAACTTCCACGTCGTGACGACCACGAGCGAGGAGCGCGCCGACGCCGACAACCCGTACAACACGTACGTGCACCCGGGCCTGCCGGTCGGACCGATCGGCGCGCCCGGCGATGTCGCGATCCGGGCGGCGCTCGAGCCCACCGAGGGCGACTGGCTGTACTTCGTGACGGTGAACCCGGAGACCGGCGAGACCGTGTTCTCCGAGACGCTCGCCGAGCACAACGCCGCGGTCCAGCGGTTCCAGCAGTTCCTGCGCGACAACCCGGGCTGGGGCGGCTGACGTGCCGGCCGATGCGCTCGGCCGGCTCCCGCGCCGGCTCGCGGTCGTCGGCTGGCCCATCGAGCACTCGCTCTCGCCCGTGCTGCACCACGCGGCCGCGCGCGAGCTCGGCCTCGACTGGCGCTACGAGCGGCGTCCGGTCGCGGCCGACGAGCTCGCGGGCTTCGTCGCCGCGCTCGACGGCGCGTGGCTCGGGCTGTCGGTCACGGCGCCGCTCAAGCCCGAGGCCGCGGCGCTCGCCCGCACGCTCGACGACCGCGCGCGGCTGACCGGCGCGGCGAACACGCTGCTGCTGGGGACCGAGCCGCGCGGCTGGAACACCGACGTCGGCGGGATCGTGCGCGCGTTTGCGG
>NZ_JANQCH010000204.1 GCF_024723325.1 Agrococcus sp. HG114 | reverse complement strand
CGCGCGCGCCGCTCACGCGAGCGCCCCCGCCACGAGCGGCCACGGCGCGGTGACGACGAGCCCCGCGAGCCACCACGGGGCGCGGCGGTGCCGCGGCGCGAGCCGGTCGACGCACCACCACCACAGGAGCGGACCGATCACGGCGAGCACCTCCCCGAGCTGGTACATCGCGAGGCCGAGCAGGCTCGGCTGCTGCACGGGGTTCGCGACCATGACGACGATCCAGCCGGCGGTCGCGGCGACCGCGAGCGCGAGCGTGAGCCAGCCGAGCGCGCCGCGCGAGCGCCGCTCGCGCGCGAGGGGGGCGGATGCGCGGGGCACGGCGGCGCCGTCGGCGTCGGCCGCGTCGGCGGCGGCGAGATCCAGCTCGTCATCCCCCTCCCACCGGAGGGCGTCGTCGTCGCGGCTCATCAGGACGAGCCTAGTCGTCGGCGGCAGCGGCCCGCCCGGGCGCTGCCCGGCCAGCGCTCCGCGATGAGCGGGAGGCACCGTCGCTCGCCCGAGCTAGCGCGAGATGTCGTCGAGCCAGGTCACGCTGGCCCCGTGCGGGTCGGTCACGGCGACGGGCTCGGCGTCGCGCCGCAGCACGAAGTCGCCGGGCCCCGCCCACGGCGCGGGCGGCCCGAGCTCGAGGCTCGCGCCCTCGTTCGCGACCCACGTGACCGGCAGCTCCCCCATGAGGTCGGCGAACGCCGCCCGCTCGTACGCCGACACGTACGCGAGCACCGCCGAGTGCCACACGACGACCGTGGGCGCGTGCCGGGCAGCCTCCGCGACGAGCGCGCGCGCATCCGTCGTGAGGTCGCCGCGCCGCACGTGCGCGGGCTCCCGGCGGGCGATCGCGATCGCCGTGCGCACCCGGTCGACGCGCGCCCCGTCGACCACGCCCGACGCATCCGGCCACACGAGGGCCTCGAGCCACGCCCGCGTGCCCGGGTCCCCGGGGTCGAGCGGCTGCAGGTCGAGCCCGCCGCGCCAGGCGATCTCGGGCGGCGCCTCCGGCAGCGGCGTCGACGGCGACGCGTCGGTCTCGAGCAGCGGCAGGCTCGCGTCGCCGACGTAGCGGCCCGGGCCGAAGCGGTAGCGCCAGCGGTCGGGATAGAGGCACAGCCCCGCCGACGCGCCCACCTCGACGAGCGCGATCGGCCCGCGCACGTCGGCGATCGCCGGCAGCAGCGTCGCCATGCGCCGCGCCTCGTTCGTCTGCGTCATGCGGGCGAGCATCGTGGGGCGGATGCGGTCCCACGCCCCGGCGATCAGGTCGCGGACGTCGTCCCACGGCTGGAGCGGCACGCCCTCGAGGCGCGCCGCGGCGAAGAGCAGGTTGGGCTGCCGCTTGAGCGGCTCGAGCCCAGCGAGCGCCCGGCACAGCTCCGCGTCGGCGGCGACGCCGCGCGCCCACTCGGCGTAGCGCGGCGAGCGGCCGTCGGCCTCCACCTCGGCCCAGCGGCGGTAGCTGCGGCTGACCGAGGACTCCTCTGCGACGTCGTGCATGCCACCACCCTGCCAGGCGGGGCGTTCGGGTGCGCCGGGCCGGCCGCCGGGGCGGGACGGCTGGGCGGGGTGCGGGGCGCCCTGCGCGGCGGCGCCCGCGGTCAGCCGGCCGTCGCTCGCGGGGCGAGGCTCCGGAGCGGGCAGGCGGTCGGCCCCTCGAGCCTGGTCCCGTCGGGGGCGAACCGCGAGCCGTGCGCCGAGCAGTCCCAGCTGCGCTCCTGCGGGTTCCACTGCACGAGCGCGCCGACGTGCGGGCAGTGCGCCGACACGCGCCGGGTCTCGCCGTCCACGGTCGAGGTCGCGACGAGGCGGAGGCCCTCGCGGCCGAGGCTCCCCTCCCCCTCGGCCGGTCGGCTCGCGGGCGCGATCGCCTCCCGCACGCGGCTCGCCTGCGCCGCGGCGACCGCGCCGAGCGTGCCGAGCGTGCGGC
>NZ_JANQCH010000203.1 GCF_024723325.1 Agrococcus sp. HG114 | reverse complement strand
TGCCGCGGCGGCGCTCGACGCCGCGGTGCGAGGCGGTCGCCCGAGGCTCGGCGTCGAGTCCAGCGCCCGAGCTCAGCGCCCGAGCTCAGGGCTCCGCCTGCTCCACCTCCGCGGGCACCGCGGGCGCGGCGCCGCCGTCGCCGACCGGCGCCTCGATGCGCGTGCGGTGGAACGACTGCGCCGAGCGCGACGCGGTGGGGCCGCGCTGCCCCTGGTAGCGGTTGAGGTTGCCGCCCTGCCCGTAGGGCGTCTCGGCGGGCGACGAGAGCTGGAAGTAGCAGACCTGCCCGATCTTCATCCCCGGCCACAGCTTGATCGGCAGCGTCGAGACGTTCGAGAGCTCGAGCGTCACGTGGCCCGAGAAGCCCGGGTCGATGAAGCCCGCGGTCGAGTGCGTGAGCAGCCCGAGCCGGCCGAGCGACGACTTGCCCTCGAGGCGCGCGGCGACGTCGTCGGGCAGCGTGATGCGCTCGTACGTGGCGCCGAGCACGAACTCGCCCGGGTGCAGGATGAACGGCTCGTCGGGCCCGACCTCGACGAGCCGCGTGAGCTCCGGCTGGTCCTCCGCCGGGTCGATGTAGGGGTACTTGTGGTTGTCGAAGAGGCGGAAGGCGCGGTCGAGCCGCACGTCGACGCTCGAGGGCTGCACCATGCCGAGGTCGAGGGGCTCGAGGCCGAGCTCGCCCGCGGCGAGCCGGGCGCGGATGTCGCGATCGCTGAGCAGCACGAGCCCGAGGCTATCGCGCACGGGTGGGGCGGATGCGCTCGTGCGGTTCCCAGCCGAAGGGAGGACGATGGGTGCGGAGGAGGTCGCCATGGCCACGCACCGAGGACGCCGGCTCGAGGACTGGGTCGAGCTCGCCGCGGCCGCCGTCGAGCGCGCGCGCCAGTCGCTCGGCGACGACGAGGTGGCTCGCCGGGTCGCGGGGTCGGTGTCGGACGACGACTACGAGACGACGGTGCGCGTGCTGCGCACGATGGGCCGCGACCTGCAGTCGACGAGCCCCGACCTGAGCGCGCTCGACGCGCGCCTGCGCGGCGCGCACGTCGAGCCGCACCCGCACGTGCCCGAGGCGCCCGAGGACGCGGCGCCGCAGGACCCCGCGCCGCAGACCTCCGTCCCGCAGAACCCGGAGCCGACGCTCGGCGAGCTGCCGCGGCGCGAGCGCGGCGACGTGCGCCCGGCCGACCTCGCGCGCGAGCTGCTGCGGCTCCGCAACCCGATCCTGCCCCATCCGCGCGGCAGCCGGGCCCGCTAGACCGAACCGAGGGAGCCCGCATGCAGGAGCGCCGCGCCACGCACCACGAGCCCGTGCCGGGCGACCCGAGCGTGCCGGAGCTCGAGGAGGATCAGGACGTCGCGCCCCGCCCCGAGGAGGAGATCGCCGACGTGCTGCGCGCCGAGCCCGACACGGAGGACCACCGCACCGAGCAGCGCTGAGCCGATCGGCGGCGGCCGGGGTCAGCGCGCCCAGACCCCGCGCGCGACGCAGTAGAGCCCGTAGACGATGAGGCCCGCCGCGATCGCGACGAGGGCGGCGACGCCGCCCGGCACGGTCGTGAGCGAGTGCAGCGCGCCGTCGAGCCCGCCGGACTGCCGCGGGTCGTCGAGCACGGAGGCGACCACGAACAGCGCCCCCACGATCATGATCGCGACACCCTTCGCGACGAACCCCGGCATCCCGAGCGCCTCGACGAGCCGCCGGAACCGGCGCGGCGGCGCGACGTCCTCGAAGAAGCGCCGCCGGAGGCCGCGCAGCACGAACGCGACGCCGACGCCGACGATCACGAGCCCGGCGGCGGCGATGAGCCACGGCCCGGCCGGCGAGGCGAGCACCGACGACGTCACCGACTCGGCGGCCTCCTCGCCGTCGATGCGGCCGCCGAGCGCGAACACGAGCGCCACGCCGCCGACGGTCGCGTGCCCGACGCCGCGACCGGCCGCGCGGATCGCGTC
>NZ_JANQCH010000202.1 GCF_024723325.1 Agrococcus sp. HG114 | reverse complement strand
GTGCCCGCCCGGGGGCGCCGGCGCATCCACCCCCGCAGGCCCGTGCGGGACGCCGGGCTGCTCCACCGTCGCGCCGGGCACGCCCTCGAGCCGCACGGCGAGCTCGTCGACCGTGAGCGGCCCGAGCAGGCGCAGCAGGTCGGCGGCGCCCTCGAGCCCGCGCGCCCGCCGATCGGGCGCGAGCCGCTGCAGCTCGAGCTCGGTGCGCGCGACGATCTCGGGGTCGAGCAGCTCGCGGAGCGCCGACTGCCCGAGCACCTCGGCGAGCAGCGCGGGGTCGAGCGTGAGCGCCGCCGCCCGCCGCTCGGCGAGCGGGGCGTCGCCCTCGTAGAGGAACTGCCCGACGTAGCCGAACAGCAGGTGGTGCGCGAACGGCGACGGGCTCGGGGTCTCGACCTCGACGACGCGGATGTCGCCGTGCTGCAGCCGCTCCGCGATCGACCGCAGCGCCGGCAGGTCGTACGCGTCCTGCAGCACTTCGCGGAGCGCCTCGAGCACGATGGGGAAGTCGGGGTAGCGCTTCGCGACGTCGAGCAGCTGCGCCGCGCGCTGCCGCTGCTGCCACAGCGGCGCGCGCCGCGACGGGTCGCGCTTGGGCAGCAGCAGCGCGCGCGACGCGCACTCGCGGAACCGGCTCGCGAAGAGGGCCGTGCCGCCGGCCTCGGCCTCGACGATGCGCTCGAGCTCGTCGGGCTCGAAGCGGATCAGCTCCGCGCCGGGCGGCTCGGCGTCGGAGTCGGGGATGCGGATGACGATGCCGTCGTCGGACGCCATCGCGGCGGCGCCGAGGTCGCGGTCCTCGCGGAGGCGCCGGTCGATCGCGAGCGCCCACGGGGCGTGCACGCGCCGGCCCCACGGGGAGTGCACGATGAGGCGCCAGTCGCCGAGCTCGTCGCGCGAGCGCTCGACGACGAGCTGCGCGTCGGTCGGCACGGCGCCCGTCGCGGCGAGCTGGTCGCGCACGTACGCGTCGAGGTTGCGGATGGCCCGCTCGTCGGAGTGCGGGAGGTCGATGCCGGTGCCCGCGGCCAAGCGGTCGGCCAGCGCCGCGGTCGCCTGCCCGATCGAGCGGCCGAGGTCGGCGGGCCGCCCCTCGGCATCGCCGTGCCAGAACGGCAGCTTGCCGACCTCGCCGAACGCGGGCACGACGAGCACCCGGTCGTGCGTGATGTCGACGACCCGCCAGCTCGTCGCGCCGAGCGCGAAGACGTCGCCCGCGCGCGACTCGTAGACCATCTCCTCGTCCAGCTCGCCGACGCGCGCGCCCGGCCGCCCCTCCTGCCCGGCGAGGAACACGCCGAACAGGCCGCGGTCGGGGATCGTGCCTCCGCTCGAGACGGCGATGCGCTGCGCGCTCGGGCGGCCGGTGATCGTGCCCGCGTCGCGATCCCACACGACACGCGGCCGCAGCTCGGCGAACTCGTCGCTCGGGTAGACGCCCGCGACGAGGTCGAGGGTCGCGTCGAACGCGCTCCGCGGCAGCTGCGCGAACGGCGCCGAGCGCCGCACCGTCTGGAACCAGTCGTCGACGACGAGCTCGTCCATCGCGGCCGCCGCGACGGTCTGCTGCGCGAGCACGTCGAGCGGGTGCCGCGGCATGCGGATCGGCTCGAGCTCGCCGCGCGCCATCCGGTCGGCGACGACCGTCGCGTGCAGCAGGTCGGCGCGGTGCTTCGGGATGAGCACCCCGCGCGACGCGTCGCCCACCGAGTGCCCGGCGCGGCCGACGCGCTGCAGGCCGCTCGCGGTCGACGGCGGCGACTCGACCTGCACGACGAGGTCGACCTCGCCCATGTCGATGCCGAGCTCGAGGCTCGAGGTCGCGACGACGCAGCGCAGCCGTCCCGACTTCAGCTGGTCCTCGATCTCGGCGCGCTGCTCCTTCGACACCGAGCCGTGGTGGGCGCGGGCGAGCGGCGGCGCCTCCGCGTCGTCCCCGCCCGCCTCGCGCGCGGCAGCGCGCTCGGCGAGGCGCAGGCGGATGTGCTCGGCCACGTCGCGCAGGACGACGC
>NZ_JANQCH010000201.1 GCF_024723325.1 Agrococcus sp. HG114 | reverse complement strand
GGCCGAACGCCCCCGTGCGCGTCTCGTCGACACCGGCCTCGACCGCGGCGCCGACGGCCGGAGTCGCGACCGCGTCCGCCGGGACAGCCGCGACGCGCAGCGCCGCGACGCGCACGACGCCTCCGTCGAGCGGCAGCGTGTCGCCCAGGAGCGCGGGGAGATCGCCCGCGGCGACCGAGGCAGCGGGATCGGGCTCGTCGAGCGCCCAGTCCTCGCCGAAGCGGTCGGGCAGCGGAGCGTCGTCGGCGGTCGCAGGCACGCCGTGCCTGCGCAGGAGCGCGCGCGCGCCTCCCGCGTCGACGATCCCGAGGAGCGCGGTCGGCTCGAGCGCGAGCAGCTGCCGCAGGGCCTCGGCGGTCTCGACCGTCGCGGCGGCGTCGTGCAGCGCGCGGGCGCGCACGGCCGGGAGGTCGCGCTCGCACACGAGCACCGCGCGGCCCGCGGCGACGCACCACGCCTCGCCCGGTGCGTACTCGATGCGTGCGGTCATCGCAGGGCCTCTCTCGGGATGGTGTCGTCGATGCTGCGGCCGCGCGTGTCGAGCAGCTCGTCGTCGGCGAGCGCGACGGCGTCGACGTCGACGACCACGACGCTCACGTTGTCGGCGGCCCCGGCATCGAGCGCGCGGCGCAGCAGGAGCGCGGCGACCGCGGCGGGCGACGCGACCTCGTCGAGCAGCTCGGCGATCTCGCGGTCGTCGACCTCGCCGGTCAGGCCGTCGGAGCACACGAGCAGCCGCTGGCCGCGCTCGGCCGGCCGCAGCCAGACGTCGGCCGGCTGGCGCTCCCCGGCGCCGAGGGCGCGCGTGATGACATTGCGGTGGGGGTGGTGGCGGGCGTCGGCGCGCCGCAGCGCGCCGTGCTCGACCAGCTCCTGCACGACGGAGTGGTCGACGGTGACCTGCTCGAGCCGCCCGTGCTCGTGCAGGTAGGTGCGCGAGTCGCCGATGTTGAGGACGAGCCAGTGGGCGACGCCGCCGACGTCGACGAGCACTGCGCCCGAGAGGGTCGAGCCTCCTGCGGGCTCCCCCACCGCGCTCGCGTGCACGCTCTCGAACGCGTGCTCGAGCGCGGTCTCGACGCACTCGACGTCGGCGAGCGCGCGGCCCTTCAGGCCCCGGAAGGCCTCGATGGCGAGGGCGCTCGCGACGTCGCCCGACGCGTGCCCGCCCATCCCGTCGGCGACGACGAACACGGGGAAGGATGCGAAGACCGAGTCCTCGTTGACCTCGCGGCGCATGCCGGGATGGGTCGTGGCCGCCCAGCGCAGCGCGATCGAGGGGTGGCTGTAGCGGAACTCGCCGATCGCGCTCACGGCTCGCCCGCCTCGATCGCGAGCGTGCGGTCGCCGAAGCGGACGACGTCGCCGGGCAGCAGCGGCACCGGCCTGCCGGGCTCGAGGGCGGTCTCGGCGCCGTCGCGCACGATGCTCGACCCGTTCGTCGAGGCCCGGTCGATCGCGGCGAGCGGGCTCGCGGTGATGAGCAGGTGCGTCTTCGAGATCGAGCGGGTCTCATCCGCGATCGGGAGCAGGTGCTCGACCACCTCGCCCGCGCTCGGCGCGGGGTTGCGCCCGATGAGCGCGGCGCCGTGGATCGCGAAGCGGTCGCCGGTGTCGAACGCGAGCGTCGCGACCGGCGTGCGCGCCGGTGGGCGGGCGCGCGTGGCCTCGAGGTCCTCGTCGGCCGCGACGACCTCGATGCGGCGCACGGTGCGGTCGTCGACCTCCTCGCCGCCCCACTCGCCCTCGAGCTCCGGCTCGATGATCGTGTGCTCGTCGATGGGCGCCGCGGCGGGCGCGGCAGGGTGCGCCGGCTCGCGGCCGGGCACGCTGTCGACGATGCCGCCGATCGTGGAGGCGCCGCCGCCCCCTGGGCCCTCGGCGACGACGGGTCGCCCGCTCAGCTCGCCGGGTCGGTACCCGGACGGTCGAGCCGGCCCGGTGTCGGCGCGCTCGGGGCGGTCGACCGCGAGGGGCGCGGCCGACGGCGCGACCGGCTGCTGGGGCCGCGC
>NZ_JANQCH010000200.1 GCF_024723325.1 Agrococcus sp. HG114 | reverse complement strand
CGGCCGGCAGGTCGCCATGCGCCCACGCGTCGAAGCCGCCGAGCTCGTCGGCGACGCGGCGGGCGAGCGCGAGCCCGCGGCCGTGCCCGCGGTGCTCGGGGTGCACGGCGAGCTCGACCTCGCGCTCGGCGTCGCTCACGACGGCGAGCGCGGTCGCGTCCCCGATCGCGCGCCGCTCGCCGCGCGCGAGCTCGACGAGCGCCTGGTCGTTGAAGGGCGGCATGCCGTCGTGCGCGGCGCACGCGGCCCCGAGCGCCCGTGCCTCGTCGATCACGCGCCCTCCAGGTCGAAGCGGTAGCCGACGCCGCGCACGGTGCCGATGAGGCTCTCGAGGTCGCCGAGCTTCGCGCGCAGCCGCCGCACGTGCACGTCGACGGTGCGGGTGCCCCCGAAGTAGTCGTAGCCCCACACCTCGCTCAGCAGCTGCTCGCGCGTGAACACGCGCGCGGGGTGCGCGGCGAGGAACCGCAGCAGCTCGAACTCCTTGTACGTGAGGTCGACGGGGCGGCCGCCGACGCGCGCCTGGTAGCTCGCCTCGTCGATCGTGAGCCCGCTCGCGACGATCGGCGCGTTCACGGGCTCGCGGCTCATGGCGAGGCGGATGCGCGCCTCGAGCTCGGCGGGACCGGCCGAGTCGAGCACGACGTCGGTCACGCCCCACTCCGCGTTCACGGCCGCGAAGCCGCCCTCCGAGAGCACGAGCAGCACCGGGGCCGCGTCGCCGTCGAGCAGCCGGCACAGCGACTTCGCCGCGGCGAGCTCGACCGCGCCGTCGACGATGAGCACGTCGGCGTCGGGGGCGTGCGCGACCGCCTGCGCCGTGCCGGGGAGCGTCGTCACGCGGTGCTCCAGCAGCTCGAGACTGGGCAGCGCTCCTCCGTCGCGGCGGGTGAAGATCACGACGTGCGCCATCCAGCCTCCTGCCGCATCGATCCTACGGCCAGCGGAGCGCAGGCTTCTGCGGCATGATGGCCGCGTGACGTGGCGGTGGGGGAGCGTGTGGCCGGTGTGGCTGCTCGCGGCCGCGGGCGCCGTGGCCGTCGGCGTGCTGCAGCCGAGCGACGGCATCGTGTGGCTGCCGATCGTGCTCGGCGTGTGCACGCTCACGGCGTTCGCGATCCAGCTCGGGGGCCCCACCGAGCCCGGGCTCGTCGACCGGCTCGCCGCCGCGGTGTTCGGCTCCGTCGTCGTGCTCGCCGTGGCCTCGGCGGTGCTCGTGCCGCTCATGGCGCTCTGAGCTCCCGAGCGCGAGGGCGATAGGATCGAGCCATGGACGCCATCCCCGTCATCGCCCTCGAGATCTTCTACCTCGGCCTGCTCGGGCTCGCCATGCTCGCGATCCTGGGCGTGTCGTTCGTCGTCGTCAAGAACCTCTTCAAGGGCCAGCGCTGAGCTGTGCTCGAGCTCGACCCCACGCTCCCCGCTGAGCTCGGTCCGCTCCAGTGGCTCGTCGGCGACTGGGAGGGCACCGGGGTGCTCTCGTTCCCGGTCGGCGACCGCACGGTCGAGCACGAGTTCGGCCAGCGGGTGTCGTTCGCGCACCACGGGCATCCCTTTCTCTCCTACGACGCGTACGCGTGGCTGCTCGATGACGAGCTGACGCCGCTCGCAGCGGAGACCGGCTTCTGGCGCCTCGCGCGGCCAGCGAGCGAGGCCGATCCGGGGCCGGGCATGCTGCCGCCCGAGGGCGAACCGGCCTTCCGGGACGCCGAGGCGGTCGAGACGCTGCGCCGCCCCGACGGCGCGTTCGACCTGCAGGCGCTCATCGCCCACCCCGCGGGCGTCGCCGAGCTCTACCTCGGCACGATCCGGGGCCCCCGCATCGACCTCGCGACCGACGCGGTGCTCCGCGGCGCGAGCGCGAAGGAGCACACCGCATCCACCCGCATGCTCGGGCTCGTCGAGGGCCACCTGCTGTGGGCGTGGGATCTCGCGGCGCTCGGACGAGGGCTCGAGAGCCACGCCTCGGCCCGGCTCGCGCGCGTGACGCCCGCGGGCGCCGACGAGGCGTGAGCGTGCCCGCGCCCGGCGCCGCGCTCGCCGCCCGCATCCCCGGCGCGGTCCTCGAC
>NZ_JANQCH010000001.1 GCF_024723325.1 Agrococcus sp. HG114 | reverse complement strand
CTCCAGTCGCCCGCGCGCACGCGCCGGTCGCCCGCGGCGATCGAGCGCAGCGCCGCGAGCATGAGCGCGACGGCGTGGTCGGCGACGGCGTCGGCATTCGCGCCCGGCGTGTTGGCGACCACGATGCCGCGCGCGGTCGCGGCCTCGACGTCGACCGCGTCGACGCCGACGCCGTATCGGGCGATGACGCGCAGCCGCGGCGCCGCGTCGAGGTGCGCCGCGGTCACGGGCCCCGTGCCGGCGACCCAGGCGTCCGCCTCGGCGAGCGCGGCGCGGAGCTCCCCGAGCGCGTGGTCGCTCGCGCCCCGCGAGACGCGGTGCCCGGCGGCCTCGAGCTCGGCGACGAGGTCGCGGTCGCCGGCGCCGAACGAGCGGCTCGTGGCGAGGATGGAGGCCATCAGCTCGCGCCGCCCGCGAACCACGGCGCGAGCGCGGCGTAGGCCTCGTCGAACCGCGCGAGCCGCTGCCGGTAGGCGTCGTGGCGCGCGGGATCCGGCGAGAACTCCGCCGTCACCTCCGAGAGGCCGCGGGCGGCGTCGAAGGAGTCGACGAGGCCGAGCCCGACGGCGCCCACCACGGCCGCCCCGAGGCTGTTCGCCTCCTCGACGACCGAGCGGCGGCGCACGGGCACGCCCCACGCATCCGCCATGATCTGCAGCCACGCGTCGCTCGCCGCGCCGCCGCCGACGGCGTCGACGCGGTCGATCGCGGCGCCGGACTCCCGGAACGCGTCGATGCAGAGCGCGAGGTTGAAGGCGACGCCCTCGAGCACGGCGCGCACGAGGTGCGGTCGGGCGTGGTGGCGGCCGATGCCGACGAACGCGCCGCGCGCGGCGGGCTCCCAGCGAGGTGCGCGCTCGCCGAGGAGGTAGGGCAGGAAGTAGAGGCCTCCGGTGTCCGCGTCGTCGGTGTCCGCCTCCGCGACGAGCGCCGCGAGCGACCGGCCGTCCGGGTCCGGGGCGAGCACCTCGTGGATCCAGCTCACGGACGCTCCCGCCGCCTGCATGGTGGCGGTCGGGACGTAGCGGCCCGGCACGACGTGGTCGAACGTGAACGTGCGCATGCTCGCGTCGAGCACCGGCGCCTCGCTCGTGAACGAGATCCACGACGACGTGCCGAGGCACGCGTACGCGCCGTCCTCGGGCGCGACGATGCCGGCGCCGACGGCGGCGATCGGCCCGTCGCCGCCGCCCATGACGACGCGCGTGCCCTCGAGCAGCCCGGTGGCGGCGGCGGCCTCGGCGGTCAGCGCGCCGACGACCTCCGTCGACGGCACGATCTCGGGGAAGATCGCGGGGTCGAGCCGAGCGGCCTCGAGCACCGCTCGCGACCACGTGCCGGTGCGCTGGTCGAACGCGTTCGTGGCGGATGCGTCGCTCGGCTCGGTCGCGAGCCGGCCGGTGAGGCGGTGCACGACGAAGTCCTTCGCGACGCAGAACCAGCGCGTGCGCGCGAAGACTTCGGGCTCGTGGTCGCGCACCCACATGACCTTCGCGATCGAGTAGGTCGCGTTGAGCCGATGGCCGAGCAGCTCGTAGGCCTTGCGCTCGCCGAGGCGCTCGACGAGCTGCTCCGCCTGCCGCTGCGCGCGCGTGTCGGCCCAGATGATCGCGTCGCGGACGGGCTCGAAGCTCGCGTCGAGCAGGACCGCGCCCATCATCTGCCCGCTGATCACGATGCCGCGCACGTCGGCAGGAGCGGTGCCCGTCTGCGCGAGCAGCGCGCGCGTCGCCTCCACCACCGCGCGGTGCCAGTCGCGCGGGTCCTGCTCCGCGACGCCGCCGTCGGCGAAGCGGGCTGGGTACGAGACGGTGACGGCAGCTCGGAGGCGCCCGTCGTCGTCGTGCAGCGAGGCCTTGTCGCCCGTCGTGCCGAGGTCGTGCGCGATGAGCATGTCAGGCGGTGTACGGGCGGCGCTCGACGCGGCCGTCGGTGCGGTAGACGCGGTGCCCCATGCCGTGCTCGAGCACCCAGCCGTAGTCGTGGCCGGCGCCGCCCGGGTAGACCGCGAGGAAGCTGTACGGCTCGTCGCCGACGTTGACGGAGCGATGCGCCCAGCCCGGCGGGATGTAGCCGATCGTGCCCGGCGTCATGTCGAGCCACTCGGTGCGCTCGCCGTCGAACATGAGCAGCCCGCCGGTGCCGTGGAGGGCGAGGTAGATCTCACCCTGGTGGTCGGGGTGCTGGTGGCCCTTCGTCATCCAGCACTCGCCGCCGGTCGAGCCGGGCTCGATCGTCGTGATCGATTGCGGCAGCTCGCGCTCGACCTCCGGCACGGGCGACGACTGCACGCGGTAGACGACCGGGTCGCCGTCTGCGACGGCGGCGCGCCAGGCGTCGCTGTCGGCGAAGAGCCCCTCCAGGTCGCTCATGCGCCGCTCGAGCGTCGGACCCTCGGGGCTCAGCGTCGCGGCGTCGGCGTCGAATCGGATCGCGAAGGGAGCGATGGGGGGCGTGGCGAAGTCGGGCACGGCATCTCCTCGGTCGGGGGCGCGTCGTCGCGCGCTCCGACCCTACCTGTAATTACAGGTTGACGCCAGAAGTCAGCGAGTGCGGAACGCCGGTCCGTGGGCGTCGTCGTACGAGAGGCGGAACTCGAAGCGGGTCCGGTCGCCGCGGTGCAGGGCCTCGAAGTGCTCGATCGGCTGGTCGGCGTCGTCGAGCACCGTGCTGCGCAGCAGCAGGACGGGCTTGCCGGGGCCGATGCCGAGCAGCTGGCCCTCGCGAGCATCCGTCACGCTCGCCTCGACCGAGCGCACGCCTCGAGCGGCGTGCACGCCGTGCGCCCGCAGGTGGGCGTAGAGCGAGCCCTCCTCGAGCTCGGCGTCGAAGGCGAGCGCACCGATGTGCTCGGGCATCCACGTCGTCGAGAGCGACCAGCGCTCGTCGTCGACGAAGCGCAGCCGCTCGAGCACGACGACCGTGGTGCCGATGTCGCACCCGAGCGCCGCCGCGACGCGCTCGCCCGCCGGCTCGCGCTCGAGCCGCAGCACCTCGGAGCGCACCGTGCCGCCGCGCGCGGCGACCTCCTCGTGGAGTCCCGCGAGCCCGCTCGCGAGCGTCTCGGCCGTCTTCTGCGGCGCGACGAACGTGCCCTTGCCCTTCACCCTCGTGATGATGCCGTCGTGCTCGAGCTGGCCGAGCGCTTGCCGCACGACCGTGCGGGAGACGCCGTACTGCTCGCACATGCGCAGCTCTCCCGGCAGCAGGTCGCCGGGGCTGAGGCGCTCGTCGGTGATCGTCGCGAGGATCTGGCGCCGCAGCTGGTCGTACATCGGGTCGGCGGAGAGCCGGTCGATGCGGATCGACGGCATCGACGACGCTGCCCTCCCGCGTCGCGCCGGCTCGCCCATCAGTAGTCGACGCCGGCGATGAGCGCGACGTTGGCGTACGGCGTGTACTCGCCGCTGCGCACGAAGGCGCGCGCGCCGTGCGAGCGGCGCTTGTACTCCTCGTGCGGGATGAGCTCGACCTCGATGCCGAGCGGCTCGAGCCGCTCGCGCACCGCGGCGAGCATGTGCGGGCTCGCCTCGGCGACCTCGGCGGGCATGACCGCGCCCTCGACGACGATCTCCGCGAGCACGGTGTCGAGCACGTCGAGGAAGGGCGGCTCGCCCTTGCGGTACGCGAGGTCGACCCGCTCCGACCCCGGCGGGATCGGCAGCCCGGCATCGGTGATGAAGAGCTCGTCGTAGTGGCCCGTCTCGGAGATGATCCGGCCCAGCTGCGGGTGGATGGTGGTGGCGCTGCGGCGCATCAGGCGTCCTCTCGGATCCGCGAGGCGAGCAGTGCGTCGACCTCGGCTGCCGTCGGCAGGCTCGGGGAAGCGCCCCGCTTCGTGACGGCGAGCGCTCCGGCGGCGCCGGCTCGCTCGATCGCCGCGTCGCGCGACAGGCCCGCGGCGAGGCCTGCGGCGAGGAAGCCGGCGAACGCGTCGCCCGCCGCCGTCGTGTCGACGACCTCGACCGGGATGGCGGAGTGCTCGGTGATGCCGTCGGCGGTGACGAGCACGCTGCCGGCTCCGGCCATGGTGATGAGGGCGGCGCGCACGCCGCGCTCGACGAACCAGCGGCCCGCCGCGACGGCGGCGTCGCGCGAGTCGACCTCGATGCCGGTCAGGAGGCTCGCCTCCGTCTCGTTGGGCGTCACGATGTCGACGAGCGGCCAGATCTCGTCGTCGAGCTCGTGGGCGGGCGCCGGGTCGAGCACGACCGCGATGCCGGCCTCGTGCGCGCGGCGGATGGCGTGCATCGTGAGCCGGAACGGGATCTCGAGCTGCGTGAGCATGACGCGCGATCGAGGGCCGAGCTCGTCGAACGCGCGATCGATCTGGTCCTCGTCGAGGTGGGCGTTCGCGAGCGGCACCATGACGATGTCGTTCTCGCCGCTCGCATCGACCCGGATGTGGGCCACGCCCGTCTGCCCCGGCACCGTGCGGACGTGGCTGACGTCGACGCCCGCGTCGCGGAGCCCGTGGTAGACGAGGTCGCGGAAGAGGTCGTCGCCGACGCAGCCGACCATGCGCGCCGGAGCACCTGCCCGACCGGCCGCGACCGCCTGGTTCGCCCCCTTGCCACCCAGCACGAGCGTGAAGGCATCGCCGAGGAAGGTCTCGCCCCGCTTCGGGAGCCTGCTCGAGAAGGTCGTCACGTCGGCGGTGATCGATCCCACGATCAGCACGCCGGGTTCGTCCGCGACGCGTCCCAGCCGTTCGGCCACGGGTCCTCCGTTCCCGCGCGATCCTCGTTGACGTCCGCGCGCACCTGTCATTACATTAGCCGCGTCCCCAGCGATCCCGCGGGGCGACCGCATGCCCTGAGGAGCCGCGCCGTGATCGCACCCCGCCTGTACGTCGACTCCGCCGACCTGGCAGCGGTCTCCGCGCTCCTCGCCGATTCCCTCGTCCACGGCGTGACGACGAACCCGACGATCCTCGAGCGCGCCGGTCGCACGGCCGCCGAGATCCCGGAGCTCTACGCCCGATGGGTCGAGGAGGGCGCGCGCGAGGTCTTCTTCCAGGCGTGGGGACCGGATGCGAGCGCGCTCGAGGAGCGCGCTCGCGGCATCCTCGCACTCGGCGACCGCGCGGTCGTGAAGGTGCCGGCGACGCGCTCGGGCTTCGGCGTCGCGGCCCGGCTCGCCCGCGAGGGCGCGCCGGTGCTCCTCACCGCCGTGTTCACGCCCGCGCAGGCGCTCGCGGCCGCCTCGAGCGGCATCCGCTACCTCGCCGCCTACCTCGGGCGCATGCGCGACGCCGGCTTCGACGCGACGTCGGACATCGCCCGCATGCAGGCGGCGTGCGGCAGTTCGGGCACCGAGGTGCTCGCCGCGAGCCTGCGGAGCCCGGAGGACGTCGTCGCGCTCGCCGAGGCCGGCGTGCCGGCCTTCACGGCAGCGCCGGCGGTGCTCGAGGCGATGCTGGCGCACCCGGCGACCGTCGATGCGGCGGACGCCTTCGAGGCCTCCCCGTCGCTGCGCGCCTGACGCGCCGCTACTCCTTGCGCAGGCGCAGCTCCTGCATGCCGCCGTCGACCGCGAGCCCCACGCCCGTCGTGGAGCCCGCGCGCGGGCTCGCGAGGTAGGCAACCGCGTGCGCGATCTCCTCGGGCGCGACGAGCCGCCCGTGGGGCTGCCGAGCCTCGAGCTGCGCGCGCTCGAGCGCCGGGTCCGGCGCCGCGTCGAGCAGCCGCCCCACCCAGGGCGTGTCTGCGGTGCCGGGATTGACGGCGTTGACGCGGATGCCCTCCCGCAGGTGATCGGCGGCCATGGCGCGCGTGAGCGCGAGCACGGCGCCCTTCGAAGCCGAGTAGAGCGCGCGCTGGGGCAGTCCGGCCGTCGCGGCGATGGAGGCGGTGTTGACGACCGCCGCAGCGCTCGAGCGTCGGAGCCACGGCAGGGCGGCTCGCGTCACGCGCATGATCCCCACGACGTTGATGTCCCACACCCGGTGCCACTCGGCCTCGTCGTTGTCGTCGATCGCGCCCGCCGCGCCGATGCCGGCGTTGTTGACGAGCACGTCGATGCCGCCGAGCTCGCTCGCGACGCGCTCGATCGCTGCGCGCACCGACGCGTCGTCGCTCACGTCGCACTCCACGCCGAAGTGGGCGTCGCCGGGGCGCAGGTCGAGCACCGCGACGCGCGCGCCGCGCGACGAGAGCTCCGAGGCCACCGCCGCCCCGATCCCGCTGCCGCCGCCCGTGACGACCGCGACCAGTCCGTCGAACTCGTTCATGCCGCTCCCTCCGCGACGATCCGGTGGCGCTGCGCGCCGATCCCGTCGATCTCGATCTCCACGACGTCGCCGTCGGCGAGGTAGGGGAACCGGCCCGAGAGCGCGACGCCCTCGGGAGTGCCCGTCAGCACCAGGTCACCCGGGTCGAGCCGCATGTAGCGGCTGAGATCCTGCACGATCGCCGGCACGTCGAAGATGAGGTCGGCGGTCGAGGAGTCCTGGCGAGGCTCGCCGTTCACGCTGCTCCGCAGCCGGAGCGCACCGAGGTCGACCTCGTCGGCCGTCACGAGCACCGGGCCGAGCGGCGTCGAGCCGGGTGCGCACTTGCCCTTCGACCACTGCCCGCCCGACACCTCGAGCTGCCACGCGCGCTCCGAGAGGTCGTCGGCGATCGTGACGCCCGCGACGCACGCGAGCGCCTCCTCGCGGGAGCCGAGGTTCCACGCCGGGCGGCCGATCACGATCGCGAGCTCGACCTCCCAATCGAGCTTCGCGGCGTGGGCCGGCAGCGGCACGTCGTCGTCGGGACCCGCGACGGTGTTGGGGTGCTTGAGGAAGACGACGGGCTGCTCGGGCGGGGCGCTGCCCGACTCGGCGGCGTGCGCGGCGTAGTTCATGCCGATGCAGACGACCGCTCCCGGCCGCGCGATCGGCGCGCCGATCCGGAGGCCCTCGCGCTCGAGCTCCGGGAGGGCGCCCAGGGCGTCGCGCGCCGCCTCGAGCCCGCGCTCGAGGAAGGCCCCGTCGATGTCGTGCGTCACGCTTCGCAGGTCGAGCGCGCGCTCGCCGTCGATGACCACGGGGATCTCCTCGCCCACCGGTCCGAGCCGAGCCAATCGCATCCGTCGTCTCCTTCGCCTCATCGCTGCCGGACACCGAACATCCGAACTCTGAGCCCGACTATACGGCCAGAGCGGAAACAAGCGCGAGGCTTGCCGTCGAAACATCCGATCTATACTGTGCCAGTGTCCAGCAAAGAGGAGCACCCATGAGCACGATCGTCAGCGTCGACGTCGCCGATGTCCGGTTCCCGACCTCCCAGAGCCTCGACGGCTCGGATGCGATGAACCCCGATCCCGACTACTCCGCGGCCTACCTCGTGGTGCGCACCGACGCGGCCGATGGGCTCGAGGGGCACGGCTTCGTCTTCACGATCGGGCGCGGCAACGACGTGCAGCTCGCCGCGATCGACGCGGTCGCCGAGCACGTGCGCGGGCGCGAGCTCGAGCCGCTGCTCGACGACATGGGCGCGACCTCCGCGTGGCTCATCGGCGACTCGCAGCTCCGTTGGCTCGGGCCCGAGAAGGGCGTCATGCACATGGCGATCGGCGCCGTGCTCAACGCCCTGTGGGACCTCAAGGCCAAGCGAGCCGGCCTCCCGCTGTGGCAGCTGCTCGCGCGCATGTCGCCCGAGCAGCTCGTGGACCTCGTCGACTTCCGGTACCTGAGCGACGCGCTCACGCGAGAGGAGGCGCTCGAGATCCTGCGCGCCGCCGAGCCGGGCCGCGCCGCGCGCGAGGCCGAGCTGCTCGCGACGGGGTACCCCGCTTACACGACGACGCCCGGCTGGCTCGGCTACTCGGACGAGAAGCTCGCGCGCCTGTGCCGCGAGGCGATCGCCGACGGCTTCACCCAGATCAAGCTCAAGGTCGGAGCCGACCTCGAGGACGACATCCGCCGCTTCCGCATCGCGCGCGAGGTGTGCGGTCATGACTACCCGATCGCGATCGACGCGAACCAGCGCTGGGACGTGCAGTCGGCGATCGAGTGGGTGCAGGCACTCGCGCCGTTCCGGCCGCACTGGGTCGAGGAGCCGACGAGCCCCGACGACGTGCTCGGCCACGCGGCGATCGCGCGCGGCATCGCGCCCGTCCCGGTCGCGACCGGCGAGCACGTGCAGAACCGCATCGTCTTCAAGCAGCTCATGCAGGCGGATGCGCTGCGGTACGTGCAGATCGACGCGACGCGCGTCGGGGGCGTGAACGAGAACATCGCGATCCTGCTGCTCGCGGCGAAGTTCGGCCTGCCGGTGTGCCCGCACGCGGGCGGCGTCGGGCTGTGCGAAGCCGTGCAGCACCTGTCGATGTTCGACTTCGTCGCGGTCTCCGGCACGCGCGAGGGCAGGGTGATCGAGTTCGTCGACCACCTGCACGAGCACTTCGTCACGCCGACCGCCATCGTCGACGGCTCGTACGCCGCGCCGACGGCTCCGGGCGCCGGCACCGAGATGCTGCCGGCGTCGGTGCGGGACTACACCTGGACCGGGGCCCACCGCGCGGTGCGTGCGGCAGGCTAGTCGCATGTCGATCCTGGCCGAGCACCCCCTCGCCTTCGGCGCCGCCACCGTCGGCAACCTCTACCGCGAGCTGAGCGACGAGCAGGCGCTCGCGACCCTCGAGGCGGTGTGGGACGCCGGCATCCGCCACTTCGACACCGCTCCGCACTACGGCATCGGCCTGTCGGAGCGGCGGCTCGGCGCGTTCCTGCGCTCGAAGCCGCGCGATGAGTTCGTGCTCTCGACCAAGGTCGGCCGCGTGCTCGAGCCGCTCGGCGAGGTCGACGGCGACGACATGGCGCACGACTTCGCGGTGCCGCGCACCCACGAGCGCCGCTACGACGCCACCGCCGCGGGTGTGCGCCGCAGCCTCGACGAGTCGCTCGAGCGCCTCGGCCTCGATCGCGTCGACATCGTCTACCTGCACGACCCCGACGCGTTCCCGGAGGGGGAGCGCGCGGCGCTCGAGACGGGCCTGCCCTCGGTCGCGGCGCTCCGCGACGAGGGGCTCGCGACCGCGGTGGGCATCGGGTCGAAGTCGCTCTCCGCGCTCGAGGCTGCCGCCGACAGCGGGGTCGTCGACGTGCTGATGGTGTCGAGTCGCATCACCCTGCTCGACGCCTCCGCCGCCGAGCGCGTGCTGCCGGCGTGCGAGCGGCGCGGCGTCGAGGCGATCGCGGTGTCGATCTTCAACTCGGGCTTGCTCGCGAAGCCGCGCCCGGCATCCGACGCCCGCTACGACTACGGCAGCGCCGACGCTGCGCTCGTCGAGCGAGCGCACCGCATCGCCGACGCGTGCGAGGCGCACGGCGTCGACCTGCCGACCGCGGCGATCGCCTTCCCCCTGCAGCTGCCCGCCGTCGCGGCGCGCGCCGTGAGCGCGAGCTCCGCCGCGCAGGTCGAGCAGACGGCGGCGCGCGCGTCGACCGCGGTGCCGGATGCGCTCTGGCGCGAGCTCGCGGATGCCGGGCTCGTGCACCTCCCGCACTGGGCGGAGCGGGCGTGACGATCGACGCCCACCTGCACGTGTGGCAGGACCCGGCCGCGCTCGAGTGGCTCACCGCCGAGCTCGCGCCGATCCACCGCGGCTTCGCGCCCGCCGAGGCGCGCGCGGCGATCGCTGCCGCGGGCTTCGACCGCGCGGTGCTCGTGCAGGCTGCCGACACTGACGCCGACACCGAGCAGCTGCTCGCGCTCGCAGAGGCCCACGACTGGGTCGCTGGCGTCGTCGGATGGGTGCCGCTCGACGACCCGGCGCGCGCGGAGCAGCGGCTCGACGCGCTCGCCGGCCGCCCGCTCGTCGGCGTTCGCGCCCTCATCCACGACCAGCCCGACGACGGGCTGCTCGACCGGCCCGTCGTGCGCGAGACCCTCCGGCTGCTCGCCGAGCGCGCCCTGCCCCTCGACGTGCCGGACGCGTGGCCCGCGCACCTGGCGGCCGCGACCCGCGCGGCTGCCGAGGTCGACGGCCTCATCGTCGTGCTCGACCACCTCGGGAAGCCGCCCTCGAGCCCCGACGAGCTGCCGCGCTGGCGAGCGGCGCTCTCCGGGCTCGCGGCCGTGCCGACGACCCTCGCCAAGGTCTCGGGGCTCCACCGCGCCGGCCGCGCGCTGCCCGACGACGCCTTCGACGAGGTCTGGGACGCGGCGCTCGAAGCCTTCGGCCCCGAGCGGCTCATGCTCGGCAGCGACTGGCCCATGCCGCTGCTCGGCGACGGCCTCGAGCCGCTCGCCGCACAGCTCGAGCGGGCGCTCGACGCGCTCTCGCCCGCCGAGCGCCGCGACCTCGGAGCGGGCACCGCCGCCCGCGCCTACCGACTGGAGGCCTGACGTGCTCACCGGCATCGACCCGCTGCTCACCGGCGACCTGCTCCGCCTGCTCGATCACATGGGGCATGGCGACACCGTGCTCGTCGCCGATGCGCACTACCCGGCGCACGCGGTCGGCGCGCCGGTGGTCGACGTCCACGCGCCAGCGCCCGCGGTCCTCCGCGCCATCCGCTCTGTCGTGCCGTTCGACGGCTACGAGGGCCCGTCGATCTCGCTCATGGCGCCCGAGCCGGGCGAGGGCGAGGAGGTCGGGGCCGAGCTGCGCGCCGCGGCGCGCGCGCCCGGGGAGCGGATCGACGCGATCGACCGCTTCGCGTTCTACGGGCGCGCGGCGAGCGCCTTCGTCGTCGTGCGCACCGCCGAGACGCGGAAGTACGGCAACGCGCTCCTGCGGAAGGGCGTCGTCGGCTTCGGCGACTGAGGCTCAGCCCTCAGCGAGCGCCTCGGCCTCGCGCTCGGCGGCGCGCTGCAGCCAGTGGTCGACGCCGGCGATGTGCACGACCATGGCCGCCCGGGCGAGCTCCGCGTCGCCCGCCGCGAGGGCGTCGAGGATGCGCTCGTGCTCGTGCAGCGTGCGCGGCACCGAGCCCTCCTGCGTGAGCGCGCGCCACACGCGGGCTCGGGCGGTCTGGCTCGAGATCGTCTCGAGCAGGCTGACGAGGTAGTCGTTGCCGGTCGCGCTCGCGATCATGCGGTGGAACTCGACGTCGTGCGAGACGAGCTCGTCGCTCGGCGTCTCGGGGTCCACCTGCGTCAGGTGCTCGCGCATCGCGGCGATGTGCTCGGGCGTCGCGCGCCGGGCGGCGAGCGCGGCGGAGGCCGGCTCGACGATGCGCCGCACCTCGAAGACCTCAAGCACGGCGTGCGACTCGTGGAAGTCGAGCACGAACGACATCGCCTCGAGCAGCAGGCTCGGCTGCAGGCTCGTGACGTAGGTGCCGTCGCCGCGGCGGACGTCGAGGATCCGCATCGCCTCGAGCGCCTTGACCGCCTCCCGCATCGACGAGCGCGAGAGGCCGAGGCGCTCCGAGAGCTCCTGCTCGGGAGGCAGCCGATCGCCGGGGCGCAGCTCGCCCTGCTGGATCATCTGCTTGATCTTGCTGATCGCGTCGTCGGTCACCGCCACGACGACAGCCTACGAAAGATCCGACGTCTATGGGCGGTCAGCGCAGCGCGTCCGGGACCGGGTCCGCGCCGCGCACGTGCTGGTCGCAGAAGGCGAGCACCGCCTCGTTCCACGTGCGCGCGTTCGACGGCCGCAGCACCCAGTGGTTCTCGTCGGTGAACTGCAGGAAGCGGTGCGGCATGGTCTCCGGCGTGCCGGGCCAGCCCGAGACGAGGTCCCACCACAGCCGCAGCGCCTCGCTCACCGGCACGCGGTAGTCGCGGTTGCCGTGCGTGACGAGCATCGGCGTCGTGATGGCGGATGCGTGGTGGTGCGGCGAGTAGGCGCGGTACCAGTCGGGCAGCTCGTCGGCGTGGCCGTGCACGCGCACCTTCTGCGCCGCCGCATCCGTCGTCGCGTGCTGCTGATCGAGCGCCCACAGCCCCGCGTGGGTCACGATCGCGCGGAACCGCTCGGTGTGGCCGGCGATCCAGTTGGTCATGTAGCCGCCGAAGGAGCCGCCGAGCACGGCGGTGCGCTCGCCGTCGAGCGCGGGGCGCTCGAGCACGGCGTCGAGCAGCGCCTCGCACTCGCGCCAGACGACGTCGGCGAGCCTCGGCCAGCCGCGGTTGAGGCCCGCGTGGCCGTAGCCGGTCGACATCGCGGGGTCGGGCAGGAGCACCGCGTAGCCGCGCGCGACGGCGAGCCACGGGTTCCAGCGCCAGCTCCACGCGTTGTAGGAGCCGTGCGGGCCGCCGTGGATCCAGAGCATCACGGGCGCGGGCTCGGCGGCGCTCGCGGCGTGCGGCGTGCAGAGCCACCCGCCGACGGTCACGCCGTGCGCGTCGGTCTCGACCCACTCGAGCGACCCCGGCGGCGCTCCGACGCCGCCCGGTGCTGGGACGCGCGCGGCCTCGCCCGTCCCGAGCGCGATGCGCACCGGCGTCGCGGGGCTCGCCAGGTCGCTGCGGAGCGCGAACATCGATCCCGCCGCTGCAGCCGGCGCGAGCGCGCCGTACGCGGCGTCGTCGACGAGCGTGCGCACGGCACCGGTCGCGGCGTCGACGACGAGGACCGCGCCGCGCGAGTGCAGGTCGCCCGCGACGAGCAGCGTCGACGCATCCGCCCACACGTACTCGGTCACGGTCAGATCGCCGACGTCGACCGTGACGGGCGACGCGCCGCCGAGCGCGCCGTCGAGCGAGTGCAGCTCGAGGAAGTCGTAGGTCGTGTCCGTCGGCGTCGACGTCGTGAGCCGCGTGACTGCGACGCGCGTGCCGTCGGGCGAGACGGCCGGGCCGCTCCACTGCTCGTCGGCGGTCCCCGGCAGCAGCACGCGCCGCTCGCCGCTCGCGACGTCGATGCGCACGAGCGACGAGCGCGTCTCGCCGCCCGCGACGCGCTCCGTCCAGGTCGTGACGACGGCAGAGCCGTCGGGCACGAGGTCGGCGGATGCGTTCACGAGCGCGACCATGTCGGCGTCGGGAGCGAGGTCGCGCAGCTCGCCCGCGGGCGAGACGAGCACGAGCCGCGGGCTCACGTCGCCGACCTCGTGGTCCCAGTAGCGGATCGGCATGCCGGTGTGCCAGATGCCGGTGCGCTTCGACTCCTTGCGGGCCGTGCGGCGCTCGGCGTCGTCGGCGAGCGAGCCGCCCGCGAGCACCTCGGTCGTCGTGAGGAGCGTGCCGTCGTCGGCGACGGCGACGAGGCTCAGCCCGCCCGGCGCGGATGCGACGACGCTCGCCTCGCCCCGCTCGGGCAGGCGCCAGATCGCGGGCACGTCGTCGTCGGCCGACCCTGTCGGATCGGGCCGTGCCGAGGCGAACAGGAGCGAGCCGTCGGCGGCGAAGCGCGGGGCGCTCTCGCCCTTCTCCGACCACGTCAGCCGCTGCGGCTCGCGCTCGCCCGCGGGATCGAGCTCCCACAGCGACGACACCATGCGCGAGCCGTGCTCGTCGGCCTGCGCGATCGCGGCGACGACGCGCCCGTCGCGCGATGCTGCGAGGCCCGCGAGCCGCGGCACGCGCAGCAGTCCGTCGATGTCGGTGAAGTCGTCGAAGGGTGCTGCAGGCATCCTCCGACGCTAGCGCCGCTCAGCTCCGCTCGGCTGGCATGACCGCCGCGACTGCGCTCACCTCGATGACGGCCCCCGGCACGCCGAGCGCCGAGACGATCGCCGCCGTCACGAGCGCCGGCTCCCCGTCGCTCGCGAGCCGTTGCGCGACGGCGCCGTAGGCCGCCTGCAGGTCGGCGCCCTCGGCGAGCAGCACCGTCCACTGCACGACGTCGGCGAGGCTCGCCCCGGCCGCCGCGAGCGCCGTCGCGGCATTGTCGATCGCCCGGGCCGCCTGCTCGCCCGCGTCGGCCGAGACCACGGCACCCGACTCGTCGACGCCGTTCTGCCCGCCGACGTAGATCGTCGTCGCGCCCGGCGGCGGCACGACCGCGACGTGGCTGAACGCGGGGCTGCGCACGAGACCGTCCGGGCGCATCCTCATGATCTGCTCGCTCATGCGGTCACCCTGCACCGCCCGCGAGCGGCGATCAACCCCTCGCGCGCGGGCGGTACTCGACGAGCTCGTGGGTCGTGCGCACGAGCGCCCGCAGCTCGTCGAGCGACGCGGGCGCGGCGCCGAGCGCGCGCGCCTGCACGAGCACGTTCCCGATCGCCGACGCCTCGACGGGGCCCGCGACGACCGGGAGTCCCGTGCGGTCGGCGGTCAGCTGGCACAGCAGCGCATTGCGCGCGCCGCCGCCGACGACGTGCACGCGCTCGATCGGCTGCCCGCTGATCGCGGCCGCATCGCGGAGCGCGCGGGCGTAGCCCTCCGCGAGCGACTCGAGGATGCAGCGCACGACCTCCGCCCTGCCCTGCGGCGGGCGCTGCCCCCGGGCCTCGAACCACGCGCGGATGCGCGAGGGCATGTCGCCCGGCGGGTAGAACGCATCGTCGGTCGGGTCGAAGACCGGCACCGCCCAGTCGACCGCGGCGGCCGCGTGCAGCAGCTCGGGCAGCCCGAGCCGCTCGCCGGCCGCATGCCACGTGCGCATCGACTCGGAGAGGATCCACAGGCCCATGACGTTCTTCAGGAAGCGCGTGCGGCCGTCGACGCCGCCCTCGTTCGTGAACGACGCCTCGAGGGCCGCGGGCGTCGCGATCGGCGCGCTCGTCTCGATGCCGACGAGCGACCACGTGCCGCTCGAGACATAGGCGCCGCCCGGCTCCATCGGCACGGCGACGACGGCGGATGCGGTGTCGTGCGACCCGACGGCGAGCACGTCGGGTGCCCCCTCGATCCCGAAGTGCTCCCGCGTGACGGCGTCGATGGGCCCGATGCGCGTGCCGGGCTCGACGACCTCCGCGAGGAGCGACGGCGGGATGCCGAGCATGCCCATGAGCTCCGCGTCCCACTCGTCGTCGAGGCGCATGAGCCCCGTGGTCGAGGCGTTCGTGCGCTCGGCGACCATCCGGCCCGTCATCCAGTAGCCGAACAGGTCGGGGAGCATGAGCAGCCGGTCGGCGACCTCGAGCACGCCCCGCTCGCGGTCGACCATGAGCTGGTTGATCGTCGTGAACGGCATGCGCTGGAGGCCGCAGCGCGCGTAGAGCTCCGGCTGCGCGATCACGCGGTCGACGAGCTCGAGCCCGCGCGCGGTGCGGTCGTCGCGGTAGGAGAACGGGATGCCGAGCAGGCTGCCGCGCCGCAGCAGGGCGTAGTCGACGGCCCACGAGTCGACCGCGACCGACGCGAGCGACGCATCCCTCGACGCCGCCGCGACGCCCCGCATCGCCTCGTCGTAGAGGCCGAGCACGCTCCAGTGCAGCCCGTCGCCGATGCGCACCGGCCGGTTCTCGAAGCGCGCGACCTCCTCGAGCCGGAGCGTCGCTGGGCCGACCTCGGCCCGCACGACGCGGCCGCTCGTCGCGCCCAGGTCGACCGCCGCGACCGTCGCCGTCATCGCAGGAAGGCGGCCGCCACACCCGAGTCGACGGGCACGTGCAGGCCGGTCGTGTGGCTGAGCTCCGCGCCGGTGAGCACCGCGACGGCGTTCGCGACGTGCTCGGGGAGCACCTCGCGGCCGAGCAGCGTCCGGCCGGCGTAGTACTTGCCGAGCTCCTCCTCCTTGACCCCGTACACCTTCGCGCGCGACGCGCCCCAGCCGGAGGCGAAGATGCCCGAGCCGCGCACGACCCCGTCGGGGTTGATGCCGTTGACGCGCACGCCGTGCTGCCCGAGCTCGGCCGCGAGCAGCCGCACCTGGTGCGCCTGGTCGGCCTTCGTCGCCGAGTAGGCGATGTTGTTGGGCCCCGCGAAGACCGCGTTCTTCGAGGAGATGTAGACGATGTCGCCGCCGAGGCCCTGCTGGATGAGCACCTTCGCCGCAGCGCGCGAGACGAGGAAGGAGCCCTTCGCCATCACGTCGTGCTGCAGGTCCCAGTCGGCCTCGGTCGTCTCGAGCAGGGACTTCGACAGCGAGAGCCCGGCGTTGTTGACGACGAGGTCGAGCCCCCCGAAGGCGAGGAGCGCCGCGTCGACCGCGGCCTGCACCTGGTCGGACTTCGTCACGTCGCACTGCACGCCGATCGCGACGTCGCTCGAGCCGAGCTCGGCCGCCGCGGCCTGCGCCTTCTCGAGCTCGAGGTCCGCGATGACGACGCACGCGCCCTCCGCCGCGAGCCGCGTCGCGATCGCCTTGCCGATGCCGCTCGCGGCACCGGTCACGAGCGCGACCCGGCCGGCGTGCGAGCGCGGCGCCGGCATGCGCTGGAGCTTCGCCTCCTCGAGCGACCAGTACTCGATGCGGAACTTCTCGGCGTCCGAGATGGGCTGGTAGTGCGAGAGCGCCTCGGCCCCGCGCATGACGTTGATCGCGTTGGTGTAGAACTCGCCCGCGACCCGCGCGGTCTGCTTGTCCTTGCCGAACGAGAACATGCCGACGCCCGGGACGAGCACGATCGCCGGATCGGCGCCGCGCATCGCCGGCGAGTCGGGCGTCGCGTGCGCCTCGTAGTAGGCGGCGTAGTCCGCGCGGTAGGCGGCGTGGAGCTCGTCGAGCCGCTCGATCGCCCGCTCGAGGGGCGCGTCGCCCGGCAGGTCCAGCACGAGCGGCTTGACCTTCGTGCGCAGGAAGTGGTCGGGGCACGAGGTGCCGAGGGCCGCGAGCCGCGGGTGCTCGGCGCGCGCGAGGAAGTCGGTGACGACCTCGGCGTCGCTGAAGTGGCCGACCATGGGCCGGTCGGTCGAGGCGATCCTGCGGATGTGCGAGGCGAGCGCCGCTGCGCGCGCGCGCCGCTCCGCGTCGGGCAGGGCGGCGTACCCGTCGAGCGGCGCGCCGAACGGCTCGGGCCGGCCGTGCTGCTCGATGTAGTCGGCGGCGGTGCCGATGATCCAGAGCGAGTTCCGCTCCGACTCCTCGCTCGAGCGCCCCCACGCCGTGATGCCGTGCCCGCCCAGGATGCAGCCGACCGCATCCGGGTTCGCGCGCTGGATGTCGCGGATGTCGAGGCCGAGCTGGAAGCCGGGGCGGCGCCACGGCACCCAGACGACCAGGTCGCCGAAGATGCGGCGCGTGAGCTCCTCGCCGTCGACCGCGGTCGCGATGGCGATGCCCGAGTCGGGGTGGAGGTGGTCGACGTGGGGCAGGTCGACGAGCGCGTGCATCGAGGTGTCGATCGACGGCGCGGCACCGCCGCGGCCGTGCAGGCAGTAGTCGAAGGCGGCGACCATCTCGTCCTCGCGCTCGACGCCCGGGTAGACGTCGACGAGCCCGCGCACCCGGTCGAGGCGCAGCACCGCGAGCCCCGCCTCGGTGAGCGTCCCGAGATCGCCGCCGGACCCCTTGACCCACAGCAGCTCGACCGGCTGACCGGTCGCGGGGTCGATGTCGGTGCCCTTGGCCGAGGTGTTGCCGCCCGCGAAGTTCGTGTTGCGGGGATCGCTGCCGAGCGCGTTGCTGCGCGCGAGCAGCTCGCTGACTGCCTGGTTCATGTCGTCTCCGTCGGTGTCTCGTCGAGGGCGGGCGCTCACGCGCCCCAGCCGGCCTGGGTGCCGCCGACGCGCTCGGCGGCGATGCGCTCGAGGTAGCCGGAGGCGAGGAACGCGCGCATGGGGTCCGCCGGCAGGCCCTTCGCCTCGCGGTGGGCCGCGAGGAGCGGCCGCACGTCGGTCGCGAACGCGTCCATGAGGATCTCGTTCGCGAGCAGCACGTCGCACTCGCGACGCGCGGCGGCGAGCGCCTCCGTGTCGAGCGAGAGGGCCTTCGCGACCGCCTCCTGCACGTTGAGCACGCTGCGGATCTGGCCCGGCACCTTCTCCTCGATGTTGTGGCACTGGTCGAGCACGAGCTGCACGTCGGGATCGCCGTAGCCTCCGCCCGCGATGAGCTCCACGACGATCCGGAAGAGCTGGAACGGGTCGGCCGCGCCCACGATGAGGTCGTCGTCGGCGTAGAAGCGCGAGTTGAAGTCGAAGGCGCCGAGCTTCCCGAGGCGGAGCAGCTGCGCGACGATGAACTCGATGTTCGTGCCGGGCGCGTGGTGGCCGGTGTCGAGCACGACCTTCGCGCGCTCGCCGAGCGCGACGCAGTGCACGTAGCTCGTCCCCCAGTCGGGGATGTCGGTGTGGTAGAACGCCGGCTCGAAGAACTTGTACTCGAGCACCATCCGCTGGTCGTCGGCGAGCCGGGCGTAGATCTCGCCGAGCGACTCGGCGAGCCGGTCCTGCCGCTCCCGGATCGAGTCCTGCCCCGGGTAGTTCGTGCCGTCCGCGAGCCACACCTTGAGGTCGCGCGAGCCGGTCTCGTGCATGACGTCGATGCACTCGAGGTGGTGGTCGATCGCCTTGCGCCGCACACGCGCGTCGGGGTGCGCGAGGGAGCCGAACTTGAAGTCGTCGTCCTGGAACGTGTTCGAGTTGATGGTGCCGAGCGCGACCCCGAGCTCCTCGGCGCGCGACCGCAGCGCCGCCCAGTCGTCCACGCGGTCCCACGGGTAGTGGAGCGCGACGGTCGGCGCGAGCCCGGTGTGGCGGTGCACCTCCGCGGCGTCGGCGAGCTTCTCGAACGGGTCGCGCGGCGTGCCCGGCGTGCCGAAGACGCGGAAGCGCGTGCCCGAGTTGCCGTAGGCCCAGCTCGGCACTTCGATGCGCAGCAGATCGAGCTGCTCGGGGGTGGGGGTGACTGCCATGTCAGCTCCTCGGTCGGGGGCGGGTTCGTGACGCGTCGAGCTGCGCGTCGAGGTCGAACGCGAGCGGGATGAGCTCGAACGACTCGTCGGCGGGGCGCTCGAGGCCGGCGAAGAAGGGCTGCATCTCGGCCTGCCAGCGTGCGTTGACGTCGCGCGCCGCCATGCCGGCGAGGGATGCGTCGAGGTCGAGGGTGCGGAAGGTGCCGATGCACGTGCCGTCGTCGGCGACGAAGATGCGGTAGTCGATCCAGCCGGTCGCGCTGAGCGCCTCGAGCATCTCGGGCCAGACCGCGGCGTGGCGCGCGCGGTACTCGGCGACGAGCTCCGGCCGGACCTGCAGGCGGAAGCACACGGGCGTCGGTCGCTGCGTCGCCGTGCTCGCCATGGCCGCTCCTGTCCTCCTCGACGGTGCTGACGGCTGCCTGGGGCTCCGTCGCGCCCCGCCAGCATGCCGCGTCGCAGTTACGAACGCAAGCGCAGAGGTTGCGATTTGGTATCGCTCACTTGCGAAAGCGGTTTCGGATGCGTACTGTCGCCACCATCACCGACAAGGGAGACGCTGTGATCGATCGTGAGGCGCGCATCCTCGACGCTCTCGGAGCCCGTGGCTCCGTGCAGGTCGCCGAGCTCGCCCGCGACCTCGACGTCTCGGAGGTGACGATCCGGAAGGACCTCGACGGGCTCGAGCGCCGACAGCTGCTGCGGCGCACGCGCGGGGGCGCCGTGCCGCCCGAGCGCGGCGACGAGGGCGCCTTCCGCGACCGCATGCAGCGCGGGTCCGTCGCGAAGCGCGCGATCGCCGCCCACGCCGCGACGCTCGTCGCCGACGGCGACGTCATCGCGCTCGACACGTCGAGCACCGCGCACTACCTCGCGCTCGAGCTGCTGCACCGGCAGGGGCTCGTGGTGATCACCCAGTCGCTGCCCACCGCGACGGTGCTCATGGAGCGCTCCGACGCGCGGGTCATCATGCCCGGCGGCACGCTGCGGCGCGAGAGCTCGGGCCTCGTCGGCCCCATCACCGACACGCTCGTCGGCCG
This sequence comes from Agrococcus sp. HG114, assembly GCF_024723325.1. Classification (GTDB taxonomy): domain Bacteria; phylum Actinomycetota; class Actinomycetes; order Actinomycetales; family Microbacteriaceae; genus Agrococcus. The sequence goes on along the minus strand of NZ_JANQCH010000001.1, from coordinate 122,034 downwards.
AGGGCGCGTGCACAAGGCGTTCGTCGGCGTGGTCGGGCTGTCGCCCGAGCGCGGCCTGCTCGAGCTCGCGACCGACGAGGCCGTCTCGAAGCAAGCGCTCGTCGCGGCGGCCGAGGAGGTCCACGGGCTGTTCGACTCGAGCAAGGTCGACGGGTTCGCGCTGCACTCGTTCGCTCGCGTCGACCAGGTGACGAGCCTCATCACGGACGCGGGCGCGTCCGACGACTTCGTCGAGGAGTGGCGCGCCGTCGGCGTGCCGGTGGCCCGCGTGCCGCTCCCCGACGCCCAGACGACCGGCATGGCGCCGGTCCCGGCACGGGCGGAGACCGCCTCCCGTCGCCTCACCCAGAAGGAGCATCGATGAAGATCTCACGCAAGATCGCGGGTGCACTGGCGCTCTCGGCGGCCGCTGCCGTCGTGCTCGCCGGCTGCACCTCGCGCAACGACACGGGCTCGTCGGCGGCCCCCGGCGCGAGCGAGGGCGCGAGCACCGAGGACCTGACGATCGCGTTCGTCCCCAAGCTGCAGGGCATCCCCTACTTCGAGGCGATGAACACCGGCGGCCAGCAGGCCGCCGAGGAGCTCGGCTTCGAGTGGCTCTACCAGGGGCCGACGACCGCCGACGCGGCCGCGCAGGCCGACATCGTGCGCTCGTTCATCCAGCAGGGCGTCGACGTGCTGTTCGTCGCCCCGAACGACCCGAACTCGATGGCGCCCCTGCTCGAGGAGGCGCAGGCCGCCGGCATCCACGTCGCCACGACGGACACCGACGCTCCCGACTCGGTGCGCGAGGTGTTCGTGAACCAGGCCTCGGTGGAGGGCATCGGCCAGGCGCTGACGGACACCCTGCTCGAGGCCATGGGCGGCTCCGGCAAGTACGCGATCGTGTCGTGCGGCGAGACCGCGGCGAACCTCAACGCGTGGATCGAGGTGCAGGAGGCCTACACCGCCTCGGAGTACCCCGACGCCGAGATCGTCGACATCGTCTACGCCGGCGAGGACCAGGCGATGGCGACCCAGATGGCGACCGACCTGATGAACAGCCACCCGGACCTCACGGGCCTCGTGGGCGAGTGCACCTCGAGCGCACCGGGCGTCGCGCAGGCCGTGCAGGACGCGAACCGGATCGGCGAGGTCTTCACCGTCGGCCTCGGCACGCCGCAGTCGATGCTCCCGTACCTCGAGTCGGGCGCGTCGAGCGGCTCGATCCTGTGGGACGTCGAGGCGCTCGGCTACCTGACCGGCTGGGCGGGCGTGCAGCTCGCGAACGACGGCGACCTGGGCGACACCTCGAGCCTCACGGACGAGTCGCTCGCAGATGTCGAGTACGACGAGGCGTCTGGCGTGCTGCTGCTCGGCCCGCCGACCGTCTTCACCGCCGAGAACGCGGGCGACTACGACTACTGATCGCCCGATCCACTGACGCCGGGGCGCGGCTCGCGCCGCGCCCCGGCACCCACCCGGCCGCGGCCATCCGCAGGCCACCGTGCCCGCGACGACGAGGAGCACCATGACCGACACCGCCCAGCGGGCCCGTCCGACTCCGGGGCGCGACTCCGCGCCGCGGCTCGAGATGCGCGACATCTCGAAGCGCTACGGCGGCGTGCGCGCCATCCGCCACGCCGACCTCACCGTCATGCCCGGCACGGTGCACGCGCTCGTGGGCGAGAACGGCGCCGGCAAGTCGACGCTCATCAAGATCCTCGCCGGCGCAGAGCAGGCCGACACCGGCACGATCGCGATCGAGGGCGAGGCCGTCTCGATCGGCTCGACGACCGACGCGATCGGCCTCGGCGTGCAGACCGTCTACCAGGAGCCCCAGCTCTTCCCCGAGCTCACGGTGGCCGAGAACTTCTTCGTCGGCCGCGAGATCACTCGCGGCCCGATGATCGACTGGCGCGCGCAGGCGCCGCGCATGCTCGAGCTGCTCGACACGGTCGGCCTCGACCGCGGCGTGGCCTCGCAGCCGCTCGGCGCGCTCTCGATCGCCCAGCAGCAGCAGGTCTCGATCGCGAAGGCGCTCCTCGAGCAGGCGAGCATCCTCATCCTCGACGAGCCGAGCGCCATCCTCACCGACGCCGAGATCGAGGTGCTCTTCGGCGTCGTGCGGCGGCTCGCCGCTGACGGCGTCTCCATCATCTACATCAGCCACCGCCTCGACGAGCTGTTCCGCATCGCCGACGCCGTCACGATCATGCGCGACGGCGAGACGGTCTCGACCGAGCCGATCGGGCAGCTCTCGGTGCGGCAGATCGCCGAGCGCATGGTCGGCGGAGCGATCTCGGAGGGCGAGCACGTGCCGAGCGAGCGCGGCGAGCCCGTGCTCGAGCTCGAGGCGCTCACGCTCGAGGGCGCGTTCGCCGACGTCTCGCTCACCGTGCGCGAGGGCGAGGTGCTCGGTCTCTACGGCCTCATCGGCTCGGGCGCCGCCGAGGTCGGCGAGGTCGTCTACGGCATGCGTCGCGCGACGACCGGGCGGATGCGCGCGGCCGGGAGCGACCGCCACCCCGGCACGCCGTCCGACGCGAAGCGCCGCGGCATCCGCATGGTCCCCGCGAACCGCTCGTCGCAGGGCTCCTTCTCCTTCCAGAGCATCGCGTTCAACATCACCGTCGGCTCGCTCGGCCTGCTCGGCCGGGTGCCCGGCTGGGTGTCGCCGACGTCGGAGCGCCGCATCGCGGACGACCTCATCCGCCGGCTCGCGGTCAAGACCCCGACCTCGCGGCAGCCGCTCGGCGCGATGTCGGGCGGCAACGCGCAGAAGGTGGTGCTCGCGCGGCAGATCGTCGAGCAGCCGAAGCTCCTCGTGCTCGCCGAGCCGACGCAGGGCGTCGACGTCGGGGCGAAGGAGGAGATCCACCGGATCATCGCCGACCTCGCCGCGCGCGGCACGGCCGTGCTCGTGATCACGACCGACCTCGCGGAGGTGCAGCGCATCGCCGACCGCATCCTCGTGTTCCGCTCCGGGCGCATCGCGCGGGAGTTCCCGCCGAGCGCGAGCCAGGCGGCGCTGCTCGCCGCCGCGGCCGGCGCCGAGGACGAGCCCGTCAAGGAGGACCACCGATGACCACCGCGACCGAGGCCCGCGCCCCCCAGTCGGTCAGCATGCGCCGCATCCTGCCGCCGATCGTGACGGGGCAGGAGGTCGTGCTGCTCGTCGTGCTCGCCGTGCTGTGGGTGCTGCTCGGCCTCTTCACGCCGGCGTTCCTCACGCCCGGCTCGATCGGCCCGCTGCTCGTGCAGGTCGCGCCGATCGCCCTCATCGGGGTCGGCATGACGTTCGTGATCATCACCGCGGGCATCGACGTGTCGGTCGCGGGCATGATCATGGTCTCCGCCGTCGTGACGGCGCGCGTGCTCGTGAGCTACGACGTGCCGGCGATCGCCGCCGTCGCGCTCGCGATCGTGATCGGAGCAGCCCTCGGCGCGCTCAACGGCGTGCTGATCGCCTACGGCCGCGTGCATCCGATCATCATCACGTTCGGCACCGCCAACCTCTTCCTGTGGCTCGGGCTGCGGGTGTTCAACTCCTCGACGGTCAACGGCATCCCCTCGACCCTCGAGTTCTTCGGGCGCGGCGCCGCGGGCTCGACCCTCGGCGTGCCGCACTCGTTCGCGATCGCGGTGCTCGCCGTCGCCGTCGCGTGGTGGTTCCTGCGCTACGCGAAGGCGGGCCGCAACCTGTACGCGATCGGCGGCAACCAGAACGCCGCCCGCCTCGCGGGCATCAAGGTGCAGCCGCGCCTCGTGTGGGTCTACCTCATCACCGGCGCGCTCGCGGGGCTCGCGGCGTGCATGGTCATCGCGACCGGCACCTCGACCCTCGACCAGTCGGTCGGCTCGGGCAAGGAGCTCCAGGTCATCGCAGCGGTCGTGATCGGCGGCACCTCGATCCTCGGCGGCCGCGGCAGCGTCGTCGGCACGCTGCTCGGCGCGATCCTCGTGCAGACCGTCGTGTCCGGCGTCACCCAGCTCGGCTGGCCCACCCAGCTCGGGTTCCTGTTCGTCGGCATCTTCATCCTGATCGCCGTCGGCACCGACCTCATCCGCGAGCGAGCCAGGAGGAGCCGCGCATGACCGCCACCACCACGACCCCCGTCGACGGGCGCCGGCCCGAGTCGGCGTCGCGCGTGCGGGAGTGGCTCGGCTCGGGCGTCCTGCGCGACCGCGCGGTGCTGCTGCTCGCGCTCATCATCCTGCTCGTCGTCGTGATGTCGGTCCTCGACGCGGTCGGCCTCACGAGCGGCCGCTTCAACAGCGACTACCTCGCCTCGACGCTCATCGCGTACGTGCCGCTCGCCCTGCTCGCCCTCGCGGAGCTGTTCGTCATCACGTCGGGCCGCGGCGGGATCGACCTCTCGGTCGGCTCGATGGTCTCGCTCACCGGCATCGTCTTCGCGATGCTCTACCAGCAGGCAGGCCTCCCGCTGCTCGTCGCGATCGTGCTCGCGGTCGTCTTCGGCGCGCTGCTCGGCGCGATCAACGGCGTGCTCACCGCCTACCTCGGCTATCCCGCGCTCATCACGACGCTCGCGACGTTCTACGCCTACCGGTCGATCGCGCTCGTCGTGAGCGAGCAGCGCCCGATCTCCGGGCCCCAGATCTCGGAGTTCTACGGGGCCGCGAAGGCCGTCGAGCTGCCGGTGATCGGCGGCGGGCTGCCGCTCGTGCCGCTCGGCGTGTTCACCTTCCTCATCCCGGTCGCGATCGTCGCGTGGTTCGTGCTCAACCGCACGACCTACGGCCGCAAGCTCTACGCGATCGGCACGAACGACACCGCCGCGCAGTGGGCGGGCATCGACACGCGCCGCACGCGCATGATGGCGTACGTCACGGCGGGCGCCATCTCGGGCCTCGTGGGCGTCTACACCGTCGCGCAGTTCGCCTCGGCGCGACCCGACGCGGGCACGAGCGGCAGCGGCATGGCGCTGCCCGCGATCACGATCGCGGTGCTCGGCGGCGTCGCGATCACGGGCGGCATCGGCAGGCTGAGCGGCATCCTGCTCGCGGCCCTGCTCATCGTGTGGCTCAACGCGTCGATCCTGCTCGTCGTGCCCGGCAACGAGGGCGCCCAGGCCCAGCTGCTCGCGCTCGGCATCGTGCTGCTCGGCGCCTCGCTGCTCTCGAACGCGACCATCCGGCGGCGGCAAGCAGGGGCGCCTCCACGGCTCGCCGTGCCCGCGACCGCGCCCGGGGCGCCGAAGTGACCGAGCCGGTCGCCGAGCTGCTGCGGCTCGCGCACGCCGTGGGCGAGCCGCAGCGCGAGCTCGTGATCCTCGCGGAGGGCAACGTCTCAGCGAAGCTCGACGACGAGCGGATGCTCGTGAAGGCGACCGGATCGTCGCTCGCGGCGTCGGGGCCCGACGACCTCGTCGAGTGCCGCTTCGCGCCGATCCTCGAGCTGCTCGACGACCCGACCGCGTTCGAGGGCGGCGCGGGCGACGCGCGCGTCGCCGAGGCGCTCCTGGCCTCGCGCGTCGACCCGGCGGCGAAGCGGCCGAGCGTCGAGGCGCTCCTCCACGCCGTCGTGCTGAGCTCCGGCGCGGGCGCCGCGTGCCACACGCATCCGATCGCCGCGAACGCCGTGCTCTGCTCGGACCGCGCCGAGCTGCTCGCCGCCGGGGCGCTCTTCCCCGACCAGATCGTCGTGCTCGGCACCCGCTCGCTCGTCGTGCCCTACGTCGACCCGGGCCTGAGCCTCGGCCGGCGCATGCGCGACGAGCTGACGGCGTTCGCCGACCGGCACGGGGCGCTCCCGAAGGTCGTCTGGATGCGCAACCACGGCATCTTCGCGATCGGCGCGAGCCCCGGGGAGTGCCTCCGCATCACCGAGATGGCCGACAAGGTCGCTCGCATCCTCGTCGGCGCGCTCGCGGTGGGCGAGCCGGCCTTCCTGCCCGACGACGTCCTCGACCGCATCGACGGCCGGGACGACGAGCACGTGCGCCGCGCGATCCTCGACGCGGCGCGATAGCCACCCAGCGAAGGAGCACTCATGCAGATCGGCGTCCACGGCCTCGTCTTCACCGGCACGTTCGACGAGGCGGGCCTCGAGCAGGCCATCGCCGGCACCCAGGCGGCGGGCTTCGACCTCCTCGAGCTGCCGCTCATGGATCCGTTCGCGATCGACGGCGCCCTCGTGCGCCGCATGCTCGACGACCACGGCGTCGCGATGACCTCGAGCCTCGGCCTCGACGCCGCCCACGACCTCTCGAGCGAGGACGCCGCGGTGAGCCGCGAGGGCGAGACGCTGCTCGAGCGCGCGATCGACGTCGTGGCCGAGGCGGGCGGGCAGCACCTGTGCGGCGTCATCTACTCGGCGATGCAGAAGTACCTGCAGCCGGCGACCGAGGCGGGGCGCGCGAACTCCGCTGCGGCGCTCCGCCGCCTCGGCGACCGGGCCGCGGCCGCCGGCGTCACCCTGTCGCTCGAGATCGTCAACCGCTACGAGACGAACATCGCGAACACCGCGCGCGGGGGCCTGCGCTTCCTCGAGGAGATCGGCCACGACAACGTGCACCTGCACCTCGACACGTACCACATGAACATCGAGGAGTCGGGGATGCTCGAGCCCGTGCTCGACGCGGGCGAGCGGCTGCGCTACGTGCACATCGGCGAGAGCCACCGCGGCTACCTCGGCACCGGCTCGGTCGACTTCGGCTCGTTCTTCCGCGGCCTCGCGCGGCTCGGCTACGACGGGCCGATCGTCTTCGAGTCGTTCTCGAGCGCCGTCGTCTCCGAGTCGCTCTCGAACACGCTCGGGATCTGGCGGAACCTCTGGGACGACTCCGCCGACCTCGCGGCGCACGCGAACCGCTTCATCCGCGACCAGCTGCGCTCGGTCGAGACGATCGCGCTCCACTGAGCATGCCGGAACCGGCCATGGCCACGCTCGACGCGACGACGCTCCGTGCGGTCGACGCCGTGCGGGAGGAGGTCGCGCGCCTGCACCGCGAGCTCGTGCGCTACGGGCTCGTGGTGTGGACGGGCGGCAACGTCTCCGGCCGCGTGCCCGGCACGGAGCTGTTCGTCATCAAGCCCTCGGGCGTCGACTACGACGAGCTGTCGCCCGATCGCATGATCGTGTGCGACCTCGACGGCGCCGTCGTGCCGGGCACGGCCGGCAGCGAGGGCAGCCCGTCGAGCGACACGGCCGCGCACGCGTACGTCTACCGCCACATGCCCGAGGTCGGCGGGGTCGTGCACACGCACTCGGCCTACGCGACCGCGTGGGCGGCCCGCGGCGAGGAGATCCCGTGCGTGCTCACCGCGATGGCGGACGAGTTCGGCGGGCCGATCCCGGTCGGGCCCTTCGCGATCATCGGCGACGACTCGATCGGCCGCGGGATCGTCGCGACGCTCCGCGAGCACCGCTCGCGGGCGGTGCTCATGCAGAACCACGGCCCGTTCACGATCGGCAGCACGGCGCGGGATGCGGTGAAGGCGGCGGTCATGGTCGAGGACGTCGCCCGCACCGTCCACCTCGCCCGCGAGGCGGGGCCGCTCATCCCGATCTCGCCGGCGGATGTCGACCGGCTGCACGAGCGATACCAGCACGTCTACGGCCAGCGGGCGCCGGAGCCGCAGGAGCGGGAGCAGCGATGAGCGCCGAGGCGATCGCCGCGGGCCGCACCGCGCTCGGCATCGAGCTCGGCTCGACGCGCATCAAGGCATGCCTCGTCGACGCCGCCGACCCGGCGCGCGTGCTCGCGGTCGGCTCGCACGCGTGGGAGAACCGCTTCGAGGACCGCACGTGGACGTACGCGCTCGACGACGCCTGGGCCGGCGTGCAGGCCGCGTTCGCGGCGCTCCGCGACGACGCGCTCGCCCGGCACGGCGCCGACGTGCGCGAGGTGGGGGCGATCGGCGTCTCGGGCATGATGCACGGCTACCTCGCCTTCGACGAGGCCGGGGAGCTGCTCGCGCCGTTCCGCACGTGGCGCAACACCTCGACCGGCCGCGCCGCGGCCGACCTCACCGAGGCGTTCGGAGTCAACATCCCGCTGCGCTGGTCGATCGCGCACCTGCACCAGGCGATCCTCGACGAGGAGCCGCACGTGCCGCGCGTCCGCTCGATCACCACCCTCGCCGGCTACGTGCACCGCGCGCTCACCGGCCGTGCCGTGCTCGGCGTGGGCGACGCATCCGGCATGTTCCCGCTCGACGCGGCGGGGCGCGGCTACGACCCGGCGCTCATCGCCCGCTACGACGCCGTCGCGGGCGACCGGCTGCCGGTCGCGAGCGTCGCGGCGCTGCTGCCGACGGTGCTGCGCGCGGGGGAGCCCGCGGGCGAGCTGACGCGGGAGGGCGCGCTGCTGCTCGACCCGAGCGGCCGGCTGCTGCCGAGCGCGCCGCTGTGCGCGCCGGAGGGCGATGCGGGCACCGGCATGGTCGCGACGAACGCCGTCGCGCCCCGCACGGGCAACGTGAGCGCCGGCACGAGCATCTTCGCGATGGTCGTGCTCGAGCGGCCGCTCGAGCGCGTCCACGCCGAGCTCGACCTCGTCGCGACGCCCGCGGGGGATCCCGTCGCGATGGTGCACTGCAACAACGGCGCGAGCGAGCTCGCCGCGTGGGTGCAGGTGTTCTCGCGGTTCGCCGCCGCCGCCGGTGCGCCCGTCGACGACGACGCCGCGTTCGACGCGCTCTTCCGCGAGGCGCTCGCGGGCGAGCCCGACGCGGGCGGCCTGCTCGCCTACAACCACGTCGCGGGGGAGCCGATCGCGGGCCTCGACGAGGGCCGGCCGCTGCTCGTGCGCACGCCGGAGAGCCGGCTGACGCTCGCGAACCTCATGCGCGCGCACCTCTACGGCGCGTTCGGGACGCTCGCGCTCGGCATGCGCGTGCTCGACGAGGAGGGTGTGCGGCTCGACCGCATGCACGCCCACGGCGGGATGTTCCGCACTGCAGGGGTCGCGCAGCGGTTCCTCGCCGGCGCCCTGCGAGCGCCGGTCTCCGTGGGGGAGACGGCATCCGAGGGCGGCGCGTGGGGCGTCGCGGTCCTCGCCGCGTTCGCGAAGGCGGCCCGAGCGGGCGACGCGCCCGGCCTCGCCGACTACCTCGACGCCGTCGTCTTCGCGGGCGCCGCTCAGTCGACGCTCGAGCCGGACCCCGACGACGTGGCCGGGTTCGCCGCCTACCTCGAGCGCTACCGCGCCGGCCTCGCGGTCGAAGCGGCGGCGGTCGAGGCGCTCTGAGCCCGGCCGCGCCTCGCAGGATCGCCCCGCGGAGCGCCAGTAGGCTCGCGACCATGGGCGATCTCTTCGACGACTACGACAAGCCCTTCGCGACGCCGAGGAAGCGCGAGGGCAAGCCGTGGGACGAGATGTTCGAGAGCAAGGGCGTCGCCCGCGGTCCGTACAAGCCGCTGTACGACGCGCTCTCCGAGCTGACGAAGGAGGACCTCCGAGCTCGCGCCGATGCGCTCGCGACCTCCTACCTCGCGCAGGGCGTCACGTTCGACTTCGCGGGGGAGGAGCGGCCGTTCCCGCTCGACGCGATCCCCCGCATCATCACCGCGGAGGACTGGAAGCACGTCGAGTCGGGCGTGCAGCAGCGGGTCCGGGCGCTCGAGGCGTTCCTCGCCGACATGTACGGCCCGCAGCGCGCCGTCGAGGACGGCATCATCCCCGCGAAGCTCATCAGCACATCCACCCACTTCCATCGCCAGGCGGCCGGCGTCGTCGGCGCGAACGGCGTGCGCATCCACGTCTCGGGCATCGACCTCATCCGCGACGAGCTCGGGGAGTGGCGCGTGCTCGAGGACAACGTGCGCGTCCCCTCGGGCGTGAGCTACGTGATCTCGAACCGCCGCGTCATCGCGCAGACGCTGCCGGAGATGTTCGCGTCGATGCGGGTGCGCCCGGTCGGCGACTACTGCGACAAGCTGCTCTACGCGCTGCGCGCCGCCGCGCCCGCGGGCGTCGACGACCCGCGCGTCGTGGTGCTCACGCCCGGCGTCTACAACTCGGCGTACTTCGAGCACACGCTGCTCGCGCGCCTCATGGGCGTCGAGCTCGTCGAGGGCCGCGACCTGTTCACGAGCGGCGGCCGCGTCTACATGCGCACGACCGAGGGGCCGGCGCGCGTCGACGTCATCTACCGCCGCGTCGACGACGACTACCTCGACCCGCTGCAGTTCCGCGCCGACTCGATGCTCGGCAGCCCCGGCCTCATGCTCGCCGCGCGGCTCGGCAACGTCACGATCGCGAACGCCGTCGGCAACGGCATCGCCGACGACAAGCTCGTCTACACGTACGTGCCCGATCTCATCCGCTACTACCTGTCGGAGGAGCCGATCCTCAAGAACGTCGACACGTGGCGGCTCGAGGATCCGGGCGCGCTCGAGGAGGTCATCGACCGCCTGCACGAGCTCGTCGTGAAGCCCGTCGACGGCTCGGGCGGCAAGGGCCTCGTCGTCGGTCCCGACGCGACGCCGGAGGAGCTCGAGGCGCTCAAGCAGCGGCTGCTCGACGACCCGCGCGGCTGGATCGCGCAGCCCGTCGTGCAGCTCTCGACCATCCCGACGCTCGTCGACGAGGGCATGCGGCCCCGGCACGTCGACCTGCGGCCGTTCGCCGTCAACGACGGCAAGGATGTCTGGGTGCTGCCGGGCGGGCTCACCCGGGTCGCGCTCCCCGAGGGGCAGCTCGTCGTCAACTCCTCGCAGGGCGGCGGCTCGAAGGACACGTGGGTCATCGCGGGCGCGCGCGAGCAGCTGCCGCCGATCGATCACGACGCGGAGTTCGGCGCGTCCGGGGAGCCGATGACCCGGCCCGTCCCCGTCGTCGCGGGCCACGAGCATCCGCAGGACCAGTCGCCGCAGGACGCGCCGCGATCGAAGACCAAGCAGGCCGAGCAGCAGCAGCAGACCGGAGGTGAGCGCCGATGATGCTCTCCCGCATCGCCGAGAGCCTGTTCTGGATCGGCCGGTACATCGAGCGCGCCGACGGCACCGCGCGCATCCTCGACGTCTACCTCCAGCTGCTGCTCGAGGACGTCGCGGTCGACGAGGACACCGCGTGCCGCGCGCTGCTCGGCGTCATGGGCCACGACGCCCCGCCGGAGCGCAAGCTCACGCGCGTCGACGTCGTGAACACCCTCGCGACCGACCGCACCCAGCCTGCGTCGATCGCGTACTCGGTGAACGCGGCGCGCGAGAACGCCCGTCGCGCTCGCGAGATCATCTCGACCGAGCTGTGGGAGGTGCTCAACTCCACGTACGCGAACATGCCGCGGCGCGTGAGCCCCGAGCAGGTGCACGTCATGTTCGGCTGGGTGCGCGAGCGCGCGGCGCTCGCGGGCGGCATGGCCGACTCGACCGCGAGCCGCGACGACGCGTGGAGCTTCCTCAACCTCGGCCGCTTCATCGAGCGCGCCGACATGGTCGCCCGCCTGCTCGCGACGCGCGCGCTCACCGAGGCGTCGGGCCCGTCGTGGACGACGATCCTCCGCTCCGTCGGCGCGTACGAGGCGTACCTGCGCACCTACCGGGGCGTGCCGTCGTCGACGAACGCGGCGGAGTTCCTGCTGCTCGACCGGCTCTTCCCGCGCTCGATCCTCTTCTCGGTGCGGGGCGCCGAGGCGTGCCTGCACGACATCGAGCCGCGGCAGGATCGGGTCGGCTACGTCGACCCGGCCCAGCGGATGCTCGGCCAGATCCGCGCGGAGCTCGAGTTCACGCCCATCCAGGAGATCATCGAGAACCTGCCGACCGTGATGGACAAGGTGCAGACGACGACGACCGCGGTCTCGCACGCGGTGCGGGAGCGCTACTTCCCGACCCACAACCTGCCCGCCTGGACGAGGGAGGCCTCGTGAGCCGGCTCCGCATCCGCCACACCACCGGCTACCGCTACGAGCGGCCGGCCGTCGCGTCGTACAACGAGTCGCGCATGCTGCCGTCGACGAGCGACGGGCAGTTCGTCATCTACTCGAACCTCGACATCCGCCCGAACACCTCGATCAACACCTACGAGGACTACTGGGGCACGAAGGTCGTCTCGTTCGACGTGCTCGCGCCGCACACCGAGCTGCAGCTGACCGCGACGAGCCTCGTCGAGGTGCGCCCGCGCATCAAGGGCGGCCACGACCTGACGTGGGAGCAGCTCGAGAAGGTCGCGTCGCGCGCGACCCAGCACGTCGAGCAGCTCGGGCAGACGGTGCGCACGCGGCCGTCGGCCGATCTGGTGACGGCGTCGCGGGAGATCGCGGATGCGTCGGAGACGCCGGGCATCGCAGCCGCCGCGATCGCCCGCATGGTCGGCGAGGAGATGGAGTACATGTCGGGCGTCACGCACGTCCACACGCTCGCCTCGGAGGCCTGGCCGAACCGCAAGGGCGTGTGCCAGGACATCGCGCACATCACGATCGGTGCGCTGCGCTCGGTGGGGATCCCGGCGCGCTACGTCTCCGGCTACCTGCACCCGAAGCGGGAGCCGGTGATCGGCGAGACGATCCGGGGCGAGTCGCACGCGTGGGTCGAGTGGTTCACGGGCGAGTGGGATGCGTGGGATCCGACGAACCTCATCGACATCGGCGAGCGACACGTCAAGGTGGGACTCGGCCGGGACTACAACGACGTGCCGCCGCTGCGCGGCGTGTACGCGGGAGCGGGCAAGAGCCAGCTGTTCGTGTCGGTGGAGATCACGAAGGAGTCGTAGGCCGTCGGGTTCCCGTCACGCGCGCATGACGACGCGGCGCGGTGGGCCGAGGAGGTCGAGCGCCCGCGTGTGCGGACCCGATCGGCCGCGCGTCGACGCCCGTCGGCGCAGCCGCACCTCGATGGAGACGGCCGAGCCCGGCGCATGCTGCTTCGACGCCATGGGTGGTGGCTCGATCTGCGGGAGCACGCCGACTCTCACCGAAGCGATGGGCCTGATGGGCTCGGGAATGCGGACCGCGAGCGGTGGCGGGGCCGACGCCGCCACGGCGGTCGCCCGCTGGGGCTCGCGCGGCGGGGCTGCGGCACGGGACGTGCGCGCGTAGGGATCGCTCGGCCGCAGCTGCGGGACGACGCGCCAGTCGCCCGGCTGCCCGATGACCACCAGTCGGCCGCGGTGCACCTCGTGGTGGCAGTGGCTGCAGAGCAGGATGCCGTTGGCGGTGTCCGTCTTACCGCCGCGCTCCCACCAGACGACGTGGTGCGCCTCCGTCCACGCGACGGGGAAGCCGCAGCCCGGAGTCGCGCAGCCGCCGTACTCCGCCGCGAGCGCTCGACGCTGCGCCTGGGTGAACAGGCGCACGGTGCGACCGAGGTCGAGCACGTGCCCCTTGCTGTCGGTCACGGCCCGCTGCACGACGCCGTCGCACAGCAGCCGGTCGATCGTCTCGATGGGCACCATGGATCCGGTGTGCTCGATCTCGAGAGACCGGTCAGGGTGCTCGACGCCTCGCAGGTATGCGTCGAACGCCTCGATCGTGCCGGTGAGGACGAGCCGTGGCACCTCTCCGCCCGCAACCGGCGCACCGCCGGAAGCGACGTGCGCCTCCACCATCGCGATGAGCGCGTCGTGGCGCTTCTGCTGCGGCGACCGGTCGTCGGCAGGCGCCGTCGGGTCCCCGGACGCGGCGGTGTCCGCTACTGACCGGTCCGCGGGCTCGCCGGCGTCGCTCTCGGCCTGCTCGTCACGGAACCGCACGACGCGCGGCGCGGTGAACGCATCCAGCGCGGTCTTGAGCGCGGCTCCGTCTTCGGCAGGGGAGTGGACGACGGTGCGCCAGCTGCCGTCGGGCAGCTGCGTGATGCGGAGCGACCGCATGGCGCGCTGTCGCTCGCTGTCAGGCAGCACGCCGTCGGGGTCGAGCACGGCGACGTACGCCTGCGCCTGCGTCTGCAGCAGCTCGGGCACGAGCCGCCGCTCGGGGTGCGTGGCCTCGTCGACGAGGCAGCGCTCCGCCCAGGCGAGCTGGCCGAGGTCGGCGCGCGGGGCGGCCGGCGCGAGCGTGCTGACGATCGCTCGCGCTTGCGAGAGCGAGATCGCACCGGCGTCGAGCGCGGCGCCCACCTGAGGGAACGGGACCGCGATGCTCTCGCCGGTGATGCTGCAGGCCGAGGATGTCGCCGCGGCGAGCGAGAGCAGGTCGGCCGCTTCGCGGACCCGCAGCCCGAACGCCTTGCCGACCGCTTCTCGAGCGTGTCGAGCGCCCAACCCGTCGGAGAGCGCGTCGTCGTCGGACCCATGCGAGCGCTCGGCGATCGCGCCAGCGAGGCGCACGCGCTGCGCATCGACCAGGCGGCTCAGCTCGGCCGTGAGCGCGAGCAGGTCGACGACCTCCTGGGGCGTGGCTCGGGACAGCGCCGCCTGGTCGGCGAACGCGACGCGGGCGGCATCGACCGCTGCTGCAGCCGCTTCCACCATCGCCATGCGCGCTCCGCTCCTTCGCGACCGACCATCTTCGAACGTTCGTTGCGAACACAGTAGCGAGCACCACTGACATCGGGTGCCCTCGCTCGAGCGCCTGTGGACAACCGGACACGCCTCTGCCGCAGCCCGACGAGAGCGATTACCGTGACCGCCATGTGCAGGAACATCACCGAGCTCCGCGGCCTCGAGCCAGCCGCGAACGACGAGGAGATCGAGGCGGCCGCCCGTCAGTACATCCGCAAGGTCTCGGGGATCACGCATCCGACCGACCGCACGCGTGAGGCGTTCGAGCGCGCCGTCGCCGAGGTGGCGCACATCACTCAGCACCTGCTCGAGGACCTGCCCGACCGCCGCCAGCCGCCGAAGACGCTGCCGCCGCTCCGTCGGCCGGAAGTGCGCGCTCGGATCGCGGAGCGTGAGGCGGCACTCGCCGCCCGCTGACTGGAGTCAGCTGGTGCGCCGGCGCCGGCGCCGCGCGACGGTGATGGTCGCTCGCGCGCGCACCGGCGGAAGCCGCCCGTCGCTGGTTGGAACCCCGTGCCGTCGCCGGAGGCGCGCTCAGCCGCGGCGCATCCGCATGGCCGCCGCGACGTCGTCCATGACCCGCATGATCGCGACCGACTCGTCGAGCGGCATGAGCGGGCTCTCGAGGCGGCCATCGGCGATACAGCGCTCGACCTCCAAGGCCTGGAACTGCATGCCGCGCCCCACGAGCTGCGGCTCGAACTCCTCGACCGCGGTCGTGTGGGCGGATGCGTGGCGTCGCCGATAACGCGTCCACGAGTAGAAGGCGGGGTCGAGCTCGATGACGCCCTCGGTGCCGGCGATCGTCGCCCGGTTCGAGCCGAGCGTCGTCATCGAGAAGGTGTGGGTGGACATGCCGCCGCCCTGGTGCTCGAGGATCACCGCGCCCCGGTGGTCGACGCCGTACTCGTCGACGTGGCCTGACGCCTGCACCGCCTCGACGGGCCCCAGCAGCGCGTGCGCGAGCGAGATGCAGTAGACGCCGAGGTCGAGCAGGGCGCCGCCGCCGAGCGCCGCCTCGATCATGCGGCTGCCGGGGGAGAGATCGAGCATCTGCGAATGGTCGGCGGTGACGCTGACGACCTCACCGAGATCTCCGGCGGCGATCCGCTCGCGCACCGCGACCATCGTGGGCAGGAAGCGGGTCCACATCGCCTCCATGGCGAAGATGCCCTTCGCGCGGGCGGCGTCGGCGATCGCCTGCGCGTCGTCGCCGGTCGTCGTGAAGGCCTTCTCGACGAGCACGTGCTTGCCGGCGTCGATCGCGAGCAGCGCGTGCTCGCGGTGATGCGAGTGCGGTGTCGCGACGTACACGACGTCGACGTCGGGGTCGGCGACGAGAGCCTCATAGCCGGCGTGCGCTCGCGGGATCCCGTGCCGCTCGGCGAATGCCCGCGCACGGTCGCCGTCTCGACTGCCGACCGCGGCGACGCGGTGTCCGCCGATCGCGAGGTCCTTCGCGAACCCGCCGGCGATTCCGCCGGCGCCGAGGATGCCCCAGCCGGGCGTGGACTCGTTCATGCCGGCGACTCTACGAGCGCTCGCCTCCGAGCGGGGCGAGCGTCAGCCGCCACAGCCGGCTGCCGACGGGTTCGCCATGCAGTCGCCGTCGGTCAGCACGGTCCCCACCTCGAACACCTTCACCCCCACGCTGGGCGCTTGCACGGCCAGCGTGCCTGATACCGCGAACCACCCGCCGCCTGCGTTCACCTCCGCCGTGAAGACGACGGTGACGGATGCAGTCACGTCATCGCGCGACGCGTACGTGTGGCTCGTGGCCGTCTCGGTCCACGA
This sequence comes from Agrococcus sp. HG114, assembly GCF_024723325.1. Taxonomy (GTDB): domain Bacteria; phylum Actinomycetota; class Actinomycetes; order Actinomycetales; family Microbacteriaceae; genus Agrococcus. Next base: position 105,850 of record NZ_JANQCH010000001.1, on the reverse strand, counting down.
CTCCTCAGGTCCTTGCCAGGCGGTGCCGGATGCGCTGCTCGTCTCGGACGTGCCGTCGCCGTAGTCGAAGACGTATGACGTGGGGGTCCACCGCACCTGGATCGGTACGTCGAACAGCTCGCCGTCCATCGTGTGCGACTCGGCAGTCGCGTAAAAGTTGGTCGGCGTGTCCACGACGCCCCACCCATCGGGCTCCACGACCAGCTGGCCGACGATCGGGCGGAACGCAGCAAGGTCGCTCATCGTGATCGGGTCGATGGCCGGCGCGGGCGCTGTCGCCCCCGGCCGGCGGTCAACAACCACAACGTCACATCGCGCGAGTCCCGGCGTCGCCGCGTCGACGCAGTCTTCGAAGCGAGCGGCCAAGTACGCCTGCCATGCGGCTGCCCAGTCTTCCGACGTCAGGCGCTTAGTCCCTGGTGAAGTGCCCGGCACGAGGCGATCGCCGGCCACCTCCAGTGTTGAGCCGCCGAAGAAACCCACCTCTGGCGGATCGTCGTCAGCGGCCGAGGCGAGTGCGGTCAGCACTGCCGCGGCGACGCACATGATTACGCGCATGGATCCGCGGCCGCGCTGTCGTCGAATGCCGTCACGCTCTCCACGAAGAAGCCCCGCTCGCTTGCGCGGGTCACCAGCGTGACGGACACCGCTTCCAGTGCGGGCCTCTCTGAATCGACGATCTCCAGGCCTTCGTCGCCGATCACGCGCTCGCCGGTGAGGTCGACGCACGCTGCTGCTTCGACCCGCTCCGGGGCAGCCGACGCATCAACTACCGCGAACTCCGTCGTTTCTCGCTTTCCCTCTGTGTGGATACGTCGGTCGGCGGCCTCGCGGAAGTTGTCGGCGAGAAACTCGGCGTGGGCGGGTTCAGCGACGTCCCGCAGGGCGTCGATGTCAGCCGACGCTGGGTCTGCGCCCAGCTCGGCAAGTCGCTCTTGATACCGGTCCCACCCTTGGCGCGCTTCCTGCTCAATGTCGACGCTGTCGGGCGAGGGCGTTCGCTCAGCAGGAGTGGAGCCCGGCGTCTGTTGAGGCGGTGAGCAACCGACGAGCACAAGAGCAGCGACAGACGCGAGCGCCGCAGCGCTGCCCAGCCTTCGGATCATGCGGGCAGGCTACGGGAACCCACCAGACCAGTGAGGCAGCTCTCCACAGGCGCTGGGTGGCCCACGATGCGCGCGCGGGCCACCCAGCGGGGCGGGGGTGCTCAGCCCAGCTCGGAGAGCACGCGCTCGACGATGCTGTCCTTCGACAGGCCGTAGCGGTGGTGGAGCGTCGGCAGCGCACCCGCATCGATGAACTCGTCGGGCAGTCCGATCGGCACGATGCGCTTGCCGAGCCCGCGCCGTGCGGCCGCCTCGGCGACTGCAGAGAAGAGCCCGCCGACGACGGTGTGGTTCTCGAGCGTCACCGCGAGGCGCGGGGTGTCGATCTCCCGGAGCACCGTCTCAGCGTCGAACGGCTTGATCGTGGGGGAGTGCACGACCGCCACGTCGACCTTGTGGGCCGCCAGCGCATCCGCCGCCTGCAGCGCGCGCATGGTCATCAGCCCCGAGGAGACGAACACGACATCGGCGCCGCCGCGCAGCACCTTCGCCTTGCCCAGCTCGAACGAGTAGTCGTACTCGTCGAGCACGACCGGCACCTTGCCGCGGAGGAGCCGCAGGTAGGTCGGGCCCTCGTGCGCGGCCAGCTGCGGCACCGCCTGCCGGAGGTCGACGGCGTCGCACGGGTCGACGATCGTCAGGTTCGGCAGCCCGCGGAAGATCGCGACGTCCTCGGTGGCCTGGTGGCTCGGCCCGTACCCCGTCGTGAGCCCCGGCAGCCCGCCAACGACGTTCACGTTGAGGTTCGGCTCCGCGATGTCGAGCGCGATGAAGTCGTACGCCCGACGGGCAGCGAACACCGCGTACGTCGACGCGAAAGGGATGAGCCCGGTCTCCGCCATGCCCGCGGCGGCGCCGAAGAGGAGCTGCTCGCTCATGCCCATCTGGAAGAAGCGCTCGGGATGCTCCTGCGCGAAGATGTGCATGTCGGTGTACTTGCCGAGATCGGCGGTGAGCCCGACGATCCGCTGGTCCTCCTCGGCGGCCGCCGCGAGCGCGTGCCCGAACGGCGCGCTGTCGGTGCGCTGATCGGCGTCGGCGATCGACGCGATCATCGCGCTCGTGCTGGGCCCCTTGCGCTCGAAGCGCTGCACGGGAGCGGTCGCGCTCATCGGTCGTCCTCCTCGTAGCCGGCGGTCAGCTGGTCGCGGCAGATCTGCCACTCGTGCTCCTCGATGCGCATGAAGTGCGCCTTCTCGCGCTGCTCGAGCAGGGGCACGCCCTTGCCGACCTTCGTGTCGCAGATGATGACCTGCGGCTGCCCCACGGCGGCTCGTAGCGCCTCGCACTCGTCGAACGCGTCGATGAGGGCGGCCGGATCGTTCCCGTCGACGCGCACGGCGTGCCAGCCGAACGTGCGCCACTTCTCCTCGACCGGCTCGATGCGCAGCACGCTCGCCGTCGGACCGTCGGCCTGGAGCGCGTTCATGTCGACGAGTGCCGTCAGGTTGCCGAGCCGGTGGTGCGCCGCGCCCATCGCCGCCTCCCACGTCGAGCCCTCGTCGAGCTCGCCGTCGGAGAGGAAGTTGATGACGCGCTGCTCGGTGCGCCCCTGCAGCCGCAGGCCGAGCGCCATCCCGACCGCGACGGTCAGGCCGTGGCCGAGCGAGCCGCCCGAGATCTCCATGCCGGGCGTGTACGACGCCATGCCCGACATCGGCAGCCGCGAGTCGTCGGCCGCGTACGTCACGAGCTCCTCGACGGGCACGATGCCCGCCTCGGCGAGGGCCGCGTAGAGGCCGATCGCGTAGTGCCCAGTGGAGAGGAGGAAGCGGTCGCGCTCCTCCCAGTGCTCGTCGGCCGGATCGAAGCGCAGCTGGTCCGCGTACACGGCCGCGAGCATGTCGGCCGAGCCGAGCGCCTGCCCGACGTAGCCCTGGCCCTGCACCTCGCCCATGTCGATCGCGTGGTGCCGCGCGCGGTAGGCCGCTTCCTGGATGGCGCGGATGCGCTGCGCGCGGTCGCGGCCGACTCGGCCGGCCTCGCGCGTCACGGTGGGAGCGGCCGTCATGCGAGCACCCGCTCGCTCGATGCGGTCGTCGCGGGAGCGGCGTCGCCGACGATCGCAGGCGCCGTCTCGCGAGCGCTGAGCGCTGCGAGCGTCGAGATCACGCCGAGCGCGACGAACAGCAGCGCGGGGCCCATCCACCCGATCCAGCCGAACAGCGCGGTCGCGATGAACGGCAGCAGGCCGGCGACGATGGATGCGCCGTTGTAGCCGAGCGAGATGCCCGAGGTGCGCAGGTGGGCGGGGAAGAGCTCGGAGAACCAGCTCGACTCGACGGCGAAGATCGGGTCGTGGCTCAGCAGCAGCGCGAGTGCGACGGCGACGATCACCATGATGAGCGAGCCGGTGTTGATGAGCAGGAACATCGGGATGCCGAACAGGATCGTGAAGACGGAGCCGATGAGGAAGACGCGCTTGCGGCCGATGCGGTCGCTGAGGGCGCCGAACGCGAGGTGGCTGCCGAGCCCGAGCGCCGAGCCGACGAGCGTGCCGATGAGCACGTCGTTCTTGTCGGTGATGCCGGCGAGCACGACGTAGGAGAGCGCGAACGCGGTCGTCACGTAGTAGCCGCCCGTCTCGGCGAGGCGCAGCGCGATGATGCGCAGGATCGACCGCCACTCGGTGCGGATGACGTCAAGCGCCGGCTGGCGACGGATCTCGCCTGCCGCCTTCACGTTCTCGAACGCGGGCGACTCCGAGATCTTGAGGCGGATGAAGAAGCCGATCGCGACCATGACGATCGACAGCAGGAAGGGCACGCGCCAGGCCCAGTCGCCGGGCAGGCCGCTCGTCGCGAGGATCGTGCCGTTCGCGAGCAGCAGACCGGCGGGGATGCCGATCTGCGGCACGGCGCCGAAGAAGCCGCGACGGCGCGCGGGGGCGTGCTCGACGGCCATGAGCACCGCGCCGCCCCACTCGGCGCCGAACGCGATGCCCTGGATGATGCGCAGGAGGATGAGCATGATCGGCGCCGCGATGCCCACGACCGCGTAGGTCGGCAGCATGCCGATCGCCATGGTCGCGACGCCCATGATGATGAGCGACCAGAGCAGCACGGCCTTGCGGCCGATGCGGTCGCCGAAGTGCCCGGCCAGGTAGCCGCCGAGCGGGCGGAACAGGAAGCCGACCGCGAGCGACGCGAACGACGCGAGGACGCCGACGAACTCGTTCTCGGCGTGGAAGAACACCGTGCCGAAGTAGGCGGCGGCGGCCGTGCCGTAGATGAAGGAGTCGTACGACTCGACGGCCGTGCCGATCATCGATGCGAAGGAGACCTTCGCGGGGTTGTCGCGCTTGGCCGCGACCGCAGGCGAGCTGCTGGACATGCTTCCTCCTCGAAGCGTCTGGGAGCGGCGCCGCGATCGCGGCACCACGGATCGCCGCCGGCTGCTGCCGGCGGACGTCGGATGGGGGACTAGTGCTGGTAGGTCTCGATCACGCGGCTGTCGTCGCGGCGCTCGAGGCCGGCGGATGCGGCGAGCAGGTAGCGCTCACGGGCTGCGGCGAGGACCGGGACGGCGGCGCCGACGGACTCGGCCGCCTCCGCGACGAGGCCGGAGTCCTTCACGAAGATGCCGACCGTGCTCGTCACGGGCGCATCGGTGCCGAGGAGCATGCGGGGCCCGCGGTCCGAGAGCATCCAGCTGCCGGCGGCGCCGCCCGCGACGAGGTCGAGCACATCCGCCTTCTCGAGCCCGAGCGCCTCGCCGAGCGCGAGCGCCTCCGCGGCCGCGACGATGTGCACGGAGCACAGGTGCTGGTTGACGACCTTGATCGCCTGCCCCTGGCCGAGCTCCGAGCCGACGACGCGCACGGTGCCGAGCGGCGCGAGCAGCGGTGCGACCTCGGCGAGCTCCGCGTCGGCGCCGGCCGCGAAGACGATGAGCTCGCCCGTGACCGCGCGCGCGACGCCGCCGGTGACCGGCGCGTCGACGACCCGGGCGCCCGCGGTCGTCAGCCGCTCGCCCGCGCGCCGCACCGCATCCGGCCCCACGGTCGACATGACGACCCAGACGCGCCCGGCGGCGACGGATGCTGCGGTCGCCTCGTCGACGAGCGCGTCGAGCTGGTCGGGGGTGGCGACCATGACGATGACCGGACCCTCGGCGGGGGCCTCGGCGATCGACGCGACGGCGCGGATGCCGGCCTGCTCGGCGCGCTCGCGAGCGACCTCGAAGGGATCGACGCCGGTCACGCCGAAGCCTGCGGCCGCCAGCCGCTGCGACATGGGGGAGCCGATCGCGCCGAGGCCGACGAAGACGGCGGGGGAGCTGGTGGTCACGCGGAGGCCTCCTCGGCTTGGTCGAGCGTGATGAGCGAGTGGATCTCGAAGTGCCTGCGGATCGCGTCGCGCGCGGCGTCGGGATCGTTCGCCGCGATCGCGTCGACGATCGGGTAGTGGATGGTGTCGGTGGCGGTGCGGCCCTCGGCGTCGGGGGACTCCGCTGCGATCGCGCGGCGGCGGCGCTCGTGCATGGCCTGCTGCAGCGCGTGCGCGAGGCCGGAGTGCACCATCGTGAAGACGGGGTTGTCGACGATCCGGAACAGGCCAGCGTGGAACGCGAGGTCGGCCTCCGTCGCCGCGTCGTGGTCGTCCGCAGCGGTGCACGCGACCATCTCGTCGACGAGCTGTCGCAGTCGCTCGGCGTCCGCAGGGGTGGCGCGGCGAGCGGCCTGGACGGCGACGACGGTCTCCAGCATCTCGCGGGCCTCGGCGATCGCCGCGGAGTCGAGGAACCCGAGGGCGCGCACCGTCGTGAAGTAGGTGCGGATGACATCGGGGCCCGGTGCCTGCAGGTAGGTGCCGTGGCCCTGCCGCCGCGAGAGCACGCCGATGTACTCGAGCTGCGAGAGGCGCTCGCGCAGCGCGCCGCGGCTCACGTTGAGGCGCGCGCAGAGCTCGCGCTCGGGGACGAGGCGCCGGGAGCCGTCGGGCTCGGGGTTCGAGAGGTCGATGAGCTGCATCGCGAAGGCCTCGAGCGTGTCGTGCACGGGCTCCCTCCTCTCCTCGTCGAGCGGTCGCACCGGATTGGTTCGACCAATGAGCAGGACGCTACGACACGGATGGCCGGCTGTCAACATTGGTCCAACCAATCGGCTCGGGCGACTGAGCGGCGGATGCTGCGAGGGCCGACTCCGGAGGCTTATGTCCCCCAGAGCGAACTCGCGCATCCGAGCTCGAAGAAATGTCCAGATAGGGCTTGCACTCGGGCGTGTCGTCGTTATACCTTCGTGACCGCGAACTTCCACGCCTAGCAGAAAGGAGAGCTCGCGATGTTCATGACCACCACGATTGCCGCTGACGCCCTCCTCGCAGGCGGGGTCCGCTAGCGGCGGAGCGCACGGGCCGACGGCTCGCAGGTCATCCGTGATCTGCACTCGCCAGGCCACAGCAGGCTTCTGAGCCCTGCGTCTCCTCCTTGCACCGCACGCTGCTGCGCGGCGATCGCACGGCGTCCGGCCCTCGGGCCGAGCGCTCTGCGCCCGCCGCACCTCGCGCATCCGAATGCATTCTCCGATGCCATCGCGCGCGCATTCTCCACGCAATTCATCCTGCGATATCGCACGCCCTCGAACAGGGCGATATCGCCATGCCAGAAAGCAGATCATCATGTCGAACTCGATGTTGGTGCTGCCGGCTCCTCGCCGGTTCGCGCTGAACGCATCGCGGCAGCTCGAGCGCTGGGCGCTGAAGCCCCAGCACGACGAGTCGCTGCGACGAGAGGCCGAGGCCTACGAGCGCGCAGTCGCCGCTCGCGAGCAGCGCGCCCTCGACGCGCTCGCGCTCAGCATGCTGCGATGAGCGCAGCAACAGCGGGGCCGTCCCTCCGGGGTCGGCCCAGCTGCTCGTTCCGCCACTAGTCCTCGAGAGCAGCAGCCACGGCGTGGCCGATCGTGCGCATGTCGCGCAGGACACCCGCGACGCCGGCGGCGTCGGCAGCCGGCCAGTTGGCGAGTGCCGCGTAGGCGAGCACCCGGCGCCGCCCGCGCACGAGCCCCGCGTCGACGCGGACGCCCGCGTCGGTGCCCGTCTTGTTCAGCACTGCCGGCCGCGCGTCGCCCACCCCGTGCGACAGCGGATCGAGCCCGAACGCCGACGCCACCATGCTCAGGTCGAGCGAGTGCCGCATCCACCCGAGCACGCGCTCGCTCGCGGCGGCCGAGCCGAGGCTGCGCGACTCGAGCCGCGCGAGCAGGTCCACGAGTCCGGTTGCCGAGGCGGTGCCGAGCCGCGGGGGATCCCCCGCACGGCGCACGTCGCGCACGCGGTCGTGGAGCCGCACGCCCTGGATGCCGAGCTCCGCGGCGACGCGACCGACCGCATCCAGCCCGATGCGGTCGAGCAGCGCGTTCGTCGCGAGGTTGTCGCTCGCGGCGCCGACGAGCATCGCCGCGTCGCCGACGGCGAGCGTCTGCTGGGCGAGGTGCTGCCACAGACCTGAGTCGCCGACCGGTTCGACGCGCGAGCGATCGAGCGGCTCCGCGAGGTCGAGCTCGCCCCGCTCCGCGAGCACCGCGCACGCGACGAGCAGCAGCAGCTTCGGCGCCGACGCAGCCGACAGCTGCGCCTCGGGCGCGCGCTCGAGCAGCACCTCACCGGTCGCCGCATCCCGCACGAGCACCGACCACGTCGCCGCCGCGGTGAGGGGCGGATGCGTCGCGGTCATCGCGTCTCCATCGACGGTCGGGCACGGGGCGGGCGGCAGGCAGCGGGCGCGGGCGCGCGCTGGCCGCGAGTCTAGGCCGGCGGGAAGCGAGCGGGACTCCGCGGTGCGTCCCCAAGGAGCCCTCGCGCATGCGCACTCCGGGCATCCGCCCGCGCTGCCGTGCGCGACGAGCGCCGCGCCCGCGGACAGTCGCGGCGGCTACCGTGAGCGCATGGGCCGCACCTCCTCGTTCGCCGACGCGGTCGGCGGCGCCGGCGCGAGGGCGGCGCCCAAGGCGAAGCGCGCCCTCTACCGGTGGCTCCCGCCCGACCGCATCGCGACCGCCGTGCGCACCGCGCTCGCCGCGATGATCGCGCTCGGCCTCGGATCGCTGCTGCCGGGCGACCTCGCCGAGTACGCGTACGCGGCACCGCTCGGCGCGTTCATCACCGTCGGCACGACCTTCTTCACGATCGCGCGCGCCGCCTTCCAGCAGGCGCTCGGCCTCGTGCTCGGCGCCGCGCTGGGCCTCTCGATGCTGTGGATCGAGATCCCCGCGCTCGCGAAGATCGGCATCATCGGCGCTGTCGGCGTCGTGCTGCAGGGCGCCGCGACGCTCGGGATCGGCGCGAGCGTCGTGCCGGTCGTAGCGGTTCTGGTCATCCTCTTCGGCGGCGCCGACCCCGACGGCTACGCCCTCGGCTACGTCGGCCAGTTCACGCTCGGGCTCGTCGTCGGCGTGCTCGTGAACGCGCTCGCCCGCCCGCCGCTGCGCGACCGCACCGCCCACGACCGCATCAACACCTCGGTGCTCGACCTCGCCGACCGCTTCGACGAGCTCGCCGAGACCCTGCGCGGCGACTGGCCGCCCGAGCGCGAGGACTGGGCTGCCTGGGGCCCCGAGCTCGAGAGCTGGGTCGAGCAGCTCGACCACGAGGTGCAGGAGGCCCGCGACAGCCGCAAGCTGAACCCGCGCGCCCGCTTCCGCCCGCACGACGTCGAGCGCGACGCCGATGCGGTCGCGGCGCTCCGGGCGGTCGTGCACCGGGCGATCGACGTGCTCGACGCGCTCGCCGGCGCCGCGTGGGCGACACCGGTCGAGGTGAGCATCGACGCCGACGAGCGGCGGCTCGCCGCCGACGCGGTCGAGGGGCTCGCCGAGCACCTGCGCGCGTGGGAGGAGCTCGACGGCGTCGAGCAGGCGTCGGATGCGTCGGGTCGGGCGATCGACGCGCTCTACGAGCAGGTGGTCACCCGCGCGCGCCCCGAGTCAGGGGTCGCCGCGGTCGTCTTCGCGCTGCGCGCGATCCGCAGCCGCATCGACCACGCGGCGGCGCCGAGCGCACCGGAGCGAGAGCGGTAGCCGCCGTCGCGCTCTGCCCCGCATCGGCGGCCGCCCCGCAGGTGTACGTGCAGCGCCGCTCGATCGCGCGCGATGAGCGCCGGTCGCCGATCGCTGCGGCGCGCGACGCAGGGCGGACTCAGCCTGGGTCGCCCTCGTCCGCCGCCGAGCTCGGCCGTGGCGCACCCACCGGCGGCACGAGCACCGAGCCGCCCTCGCGCATCCACCACTGCCCCGTCTCGCGGCGCTCGGCGCGCGTCGCGAAGCGGTACCGGTAGACGCGGGCCCGCACCCACCGGGGGCGCCGTCCGTCGAACGGGTCGCCCGCGAGCAGCCGCAGGGTGGGGCGGTCGGCCTCGAGCAGGCGCACGAGGAGCATCTCGAACCACAGGCCGTGCGAGCCGAGCGCGAGGAACCACATGAGCCAGTCGAGCCGCAGGTGGTACGGCGCGAACCAGCCGGGCACGCGCCGCACGTCGCCGGGCTTGCCCTTGAAGGCGTACTCGACCCAGTCGTCGTCGCGCGGCGCATCGGCGAGCGTGCCCTCGATGACGATCTCGTCACGGCGCTTCGTGACGGTGCCGAACGCGCCGTAGGCGTTCGCGAGCCGCAGCCGGTTGAACGACGCGTTCATGAGCTGGCGCCGCGACGCGAGGTTGCGCACCGACGGGATCGACAGCCACACGTACCAGAGGAAGACGACGGCGACGAGGATGCTGAACCACACGGGCGTCGGCTCGTAGGCCCGCGTCGACGGCCAGGCGGGCAGCAGCCACGCGACGACGCGATCGTCGACGGCCGCGAAGCCGAGCACGATCGTGATCCAGTTGAGCCACGCGAAGTTGCCGGTGATGACGAGCCAGCCCTGCGTGAGGATCATGATGGCGGCGGCGCCGGTCGCGATCGCGGCCAGCACGAGCGAGGCCGAGCCGTCCCGCGCGCCGGCCCCCACCGCATCCGCCACCACCGAGCCGAGCACCGCGACGAGCAGCACCCACGGCGCGACGAGCTGCGCGACATGGTTGCCGATCACCTCGAGCCGGTGCCACCACGCGGGCGCGAGGTGCGCCCAGCGGCTGAGCGGCCCCGGCATCGGCTGCGTCTCGTGGTGGTACATGAGCGCGGTGAGGTCGCGCCACTCGCGGCCGCCGCGCAGCTTGATCATGCCGGCGCCGAACTCGAGCCGGAACACGAGCCAGACGATCAGCAGCAGCGCGAGCGTCGGCGGCGCGTGCTGCGCCGAGCCGAGGAACGCGACGAGGAACCCCGCCTCGCACAGCAGCAGCTCCCAGCCGAAGCCGTAGAAGACCTGGCCGATCGGGAGGATCGAGAGGTAGACGATCCACAGCACGAGGAACGCGAGCAGCGGGAGCCACGGCGGCCCCGCTTGCGGCAGCCCCGCGACGAGGGCGAGCGCGATCGCGATGCACACGAGGCAGAGGATGCGCAGGAACCGGTCGGAGTAGTGCCACCGGAAGATGCTCGGCTGGCCGTCGAGGCCGCCGGCGGCGATGTAGCGCGGGGCCGGCTGCAGCCCGTGCTCGCCGAGCAGCGCGGGGAACTGCAGCAGCGTCGAGAGGAGCGCGACGGCGAAGACGGCCGCCGTGCCGCGCTGCAGCACCTGGCGGGCGAGCTCGGCGTGCGGGGCGTCGAGCCAGGCCGCCCACTCCATCGCACACCTCCCGCTGGTCGAGCACCGTGCGGAGCGCGGCGCATCGAGACCACTCTCGCGAGCCGCGGACGTGCGAGCAAGGGCCGCCCGCCAGGCCGCACCGCGGCGGCCGGCCCTGCGCTGATCACTGGCCCGACCGGTGCAACTCGCCCCTGATGCGCCGACACGTCGCGGAGTACGATGCGGGCGCCCGGCGAGCGCCAGCGCGCGCCGGAGCTGCAGCGCAGGAGGTGCTCGGTGAGCGCTCGCCAAGGAGCAGCGGCCACGCCGCGCACGCTGCTCGTGATCGCGATGCTCGCGGCGATGCTCTGCGTCTCCGCGTGCGGCGGCCCGCCGGGCTCTCTCGCGCCGCCCTCGCCGTCCTCGTCCTCCTCGCCGATCCCGTCCCCTTCGCCGATCCTGTCCGCTTCGCCGACGGAGGCGTCGTCGCCGCCCACGGCGTCCGCGACCGCCGGCGCCCGCGCGGCGCCCACCCCTCCCGCGAGCACCGTGCCGCCGCCCTCGCCCTCACCCGCGACCGCGCTCGCCGACTGCGGTCTCCCCGGTGCGCCGGACCGGCTCGTGCGCGCGGTCGAGCCCCACGACCTCGCGGCGCTCGACGCGGCGCTGGGCTTCGCGCTGCCCGGGTCGCCGACGTGCGGGTACGTCGACGAGACGGTGCAGACCGAGCGCATGAGCCGGATGCTCTACCTCGAGTTCGGCGGGCAGCCGGCCCTGCTCGACCAGATCTCTCGGCAGTTCATCGCGGAGGGCTGGAACGCGCTCGGCTCCGAGGGTCCCCCGGTCTACGAGCGCGGCGGCGTGGAGGTCGGCTTCGTCCCCTCGCCGCCCGGCCTGTTCATCGCGCTTCCGTGAAGGTGTTCGCGTACGGCGGCGGCGCGGGCCTCGTGTGCGATGCTTCCTGCCTGACGGCAGGAGGCCGGAGATGTCGATTGACCAGGCCGGGACCATCTACGCCGCGATCGGTGTCGCCACATTGGCCGCGGCGCTGCTGCCGCGGGCGCTCGGACGGCTGCCCGTCTCGATGCCGATGGTGTTCGTGGCGGCCGGGATGCTCGCGTTCGTGCTGCTGCCCGACCTGCCGACGCCCGATCCGATGGAGCATCCCGAGTTCGCCCTGCACCTGACCGAGCTCTGCGTGATCGTGTCGCTCATGGGCGCCGGGCTCGCGGTCAACCGCAGGCTCGGCTGGCGCCGCTGGTCGACGACGTGGCGGCTGCTCGCGATCACGATGCCGCTGTCGATCGCCGCCGTGGCGCTGCTCGGCTGGGCGGGCCTCGGCCTCGGCCTCGCGAGCGCGCTGCTGCTGGGCGCTGCGCTCGCCCCCACCGACCCGGTGCTCGCGACCGAGGTGCAGGTGAGCGAGCCGATCACCGACGACGAGGATGCCGACGACGACGAGGCGCGCTTCGCGATCACGTCCGAGGCGGGGCTCAACGACGGGCTCGCGTTCCCCTTCACCTACGCGGCGATCGCGGTCAGCCTCGTGGGGATCGCGCCGAGCGCGTGGCTGGGGGAGTGGATCCTGCTCGACGTCGGCTGGCGGCTCGCGGTCGGCGTCCTCGGCGGGCTCGGCGCCGGATGGCTGCTGCGACGGCTGTTCTTCTCGTCGATCGCCGACCGGCTGCAGCTCACCGAGAAGGCGGAGGGGTTCGTCGCGCTCGCGGCGACGTTCCTCGCGTACGGCGTGACCGAGATGGCCGAGGGGTACGGGTTCATCGCGGTCTTCGTGTGCGCGACGACGATCCGAGCGGCCGAGAGCACGCACGGGTTCCACGCCGTGCTGCACAAGTTCGTCGAGCAGATCGAGCGGCTGCTGACCGTCGCGGTGCTCGTGCTGCTCGGCGGTGCGGTCGCCGACGGCCTGCTCGAGGCGCTGCGCCCCGTTGACCTCCTGCTCGTGGTCGTGCTGCTGTTCGTGATCCGTCCGCTCACCGCGCTCGTGGCCCTCACGCCGGGGAAGACGGGCCCGAGGGAGCGCGGCGTCATCGCGTTCTTCGGCGTGCGCGGCGTCGGGTCGCTCTTCTACATCGCGTACGCGCTGCAGGCGGGCGACTTCCCCGACGGCGAGCGGCTCTGGGCGATCGTCGCCGCAGTCATCCTCGGCTCGATCCTCGTGCACGGCGTGGCCGCGACCCCCGTGATGCGCTACGTCGACCGGCGGCGTGCCCGGCGGGCGGAGGCGAGCGCCGGCCCGGTCGAGGCGACGCCGGTGTGACGCGCAGCCGAGGCGCCCGGGGCTCCCGGCAGATCGGCCACCCGGCGACTCGCCGACCGCTCTGCGCGCCCGGCGGCACGCGGGGCGACCGATCTGCCGGGCCGCCCGTGCCTCACCCCTCGTGCACGCCGATCTCGCGCAGTGCGGCGTGCGCCGCGTGCCAGCCGCTCATGCCGTGCACGCCGCCGCCGGGCGGCACCGACGACGAGCACAGGAACACGCGCCCGGCCATCGGCACCCGGTAGGGGTTCGCGAGCTTCGGCCGCGCGAGCTGCTGCGTGCCGATGAGCGAGCCGCCGCCGATCGACCCGCCAACGAGGTTCGGGTTCCACAGCTCGAGCGCCGCGGGTGGCATCGGCCGCCGCTCGACGATGCGGTCGCGGAAGCCCGGCGCGAACCGCTCGATCTGCGCCTCGATGGCGGCGGATGCGTCGCCCGGCCACGCGTGCGGCACATGGGCGTAGGCCCACAGCGTGTGCTTCCCCGCGGGCGCGCGCTCGGGGTCGGCGGCGCTCGGCTGGGTCGCGAGCACGAACGGCCGCTCGGGCATGCGCCCGACCGCGACCTCGTGCTCGGCGTGCGCGATCTCGGCGAGCGTGCCGCCCAGGTGCACGGTGCCGGCACGGGCGACGCGCTCGTCCTCCCAGGGCACGGGCCCGTCGAGCAGGAGGTCGAGCTTCGAGACGGCGGGGCCGTACGTCCAGCGCTCGAGCCGCTTCGCGTAGAGCCCCTCGATGCGGCCGTGCGCGAGGCGCAGGAGCTGGTGCGGGGTGATGTCGAGCAGGATGAGGTCGGCCAGCGGCAGCTCGCGCAGGTCGGTGACGTCGACGCCCGTGCGCACCTTCGCCCCCGCGTCCTCCGCGACGCGACGCAGCGCATCCGCGATCGACTGCGACCCGCCCTTCGCGAACGGCCACCCGGCCGAGTGGCCGACGCCGCCGAACGCGACGCCGAACGCACTCGTGAGCGGATGCCCGAGCGGCAGCGTCGCGTGCGTCACGGAGCCGGCGAAGAGCGCCTGCGCGGCGCCCGATCGGAAGACCGAGCGCGCGAGCAGCGTCGCGGGCCACGCGCCGCGCAGCCCGAAGCGGGCGAGCAGCACCGGGTCCTTCGGCCAGCGCAGCAGCGGCCCGAGGATCGCCTCGGCGGTGCCCTCGGGGTCGTCGGTCGCGGGCGCGTGCAGCCGCAGCCACGCCTTCGCGTCGACGCCGAGCTCGCGCGCCGTCTGCTCCGCGTCGCGGTGCAGCACCGCCGCGCGGCCACCGGGCAGCGGGTGCGCCATCGGGTAGTCGGCGTGCACCCACTCGAGCCCGTGCTGCTCGAGCCCGAGCGCGCGGAACGCGGGGCTCGTGATGCCGAACGGGTGGCCCGAGGCGCCCGGGTCGATGATCGCCTGGTCGCCGAACGCGGGGATCGACGCGCTCGCGCCGCCGACCGTGTCGAGCCGCTCGAGCACGGTCACCTCGAGCCCGGCACGCGCGAGCACCGCGGCGGCGGTGAGCCCGTTGGGCCCCGCGCCCACGACGACGGCGCTGGTCATGCGGCCTCCAGGGTTCGGTGGGGCGGATGCGTCGGGCCCGGCCGGGCACGTCGCAAGCCTTGCGCCCGCAGGCTACGCCCGCAACCTCCGCTGCGGCGTCGGCGCCGCGGGTGCGCCATGGCGGCACATGCCGCCGAGCACCGCGTCGTGCCGAACCGGCGCCTCGCGCCCCCGCGGTCGCGCTCGTAGCCTGGCGCCGAGCCAGGAGCACGAGCACAGGAGGCGAGCATGCGGGCGCTGGTGGTCTACGAGTCGCTGTGGGGCAACACCGAGGCGGTCGCGCGCGCGATCGCCGAGCAGCTCGGGCAGTCGATGGAGGTCGAGATCGTCGATGCGGATGCGGCGGCCCGCTCGACCGACGGGTTCGACCTCGTGGTCGTGGGCGGCCCGACGCACGCGTTCTCGATGTCGCGGCCGTCGACCCGGCAGAACGCGGTCGACCAGCACGGTGCCCCGCACGCGCCGCGTCGCGGCATCCGCGAGTGGCTGCACGAGCTCGAGCCGACGCGCGGCACGCTCGCGGCGACGTTCGACACGCGCGTCGACAAGCCGCGGCTCCCCGGCTCAGCCGCGCGGGCCGCGAAGCAGGAGCTGCGGAGCCTCGGCTTCGAGATCGTGATGAAGCAGGAGTCCTTCCGCGTGCACGACTACGGCGGGCCGCTCCTCGACGGGGAGACGGAGCGCGCGGCGGAGTGGGCGCGCACGATCGCGAACGCGGCGCTCGCGACTGGCCGCTGACGCTCAGGCGAAGCGCTCGCGCACCGTCTCGCGGCTGATGCGCTGCAGCTCGGCGATCTGGTGCTCGGCCCGCCGCACGAGGTCGTCGAGCAGCGCGCGGTCGGGGCGCGGGTCGGTCTCGCTCAGCTCGAGGAGCGCCTGCCACATCGAGAGCTTCGCGCGCACCGCGCCGGTGAGGAAGTCCAGCTCGAACTGCGCCATCGAGCTGCGCCGCAGCCGCAGCAGGTTGACCGGGTTGACGCTGCCGCCCGCGCGCAGCACGACGGTGAGCACGCGCTTCCAGCCCTTCGGCCGGTAGCCGAGCCCCTGGATGATGCGCGCGAGGTCGCGCCGGTCGCGGTCGACCTCGTCGGCGAGCGCGAGCAGCGCCTGCTCGTGCGGCGAGCCCTCGAACGTCTTCGCCGCCGCGTGGAAGGCGCGCACGCCGCCCTCTGAGGCGAGCAGGTGCTCGTTCAGGTACGTCGAGAGATTGGCGTGGGCGGATGCGCGGGGTCGCTCTCGGTCTGCCATGGTCGCCTCCTCCGCGGTGCCGTCGGATTCCCGAGGCTAGGGCTGCAGCCTGAAGCGCCGCCGAGTGCCGGGACGGTCGGGTTTGCGGCTCCTGTTACGCCCGTGTATCGTCCTGTCCACAGGGCAAGACGAAGACTCCTGACAGGAGTTCTTCGTGTGCCCTTTTCTCATGTAGGCGTTGCACCTGTCGGGGCTGACAGAGAGGTCAACTACCGATGGCAACGAGAATCCTCCACGGCGTTTCCGACGTCGTCTCCTACATCGACTCGCGCACCGGCATCCGCGGCCGGGCCGGCGTCATCTGGTGGCTCGCGCTCGGCGGGCTGTTCCTGGACGCGTTCTCCAACTCCGCGCTGAGCGCGGGGCTCGGGCCGATGACGCGCGACATGGAGCTGAGCCCGACGCAGATCGCGATCCTCACCTCGATGGCGTCGTGGGTCGCGCTCGCGTTCAACCCGATCGGCGGCTGGATGGCCGACCGCTGGGGCCGCATCCCGCCGCTGCTGCTCGCGAAGGTGCTCGCCCTCGCGGGCGCCGGCATCGCCGCGTTCGCCCCGACCTTCGAGCTCGTCGTCGCCGGCCGCTTCTTCGTCGGGGCCGCCTACGGCATCGACTTCGCGATCGCGATGGCGCTGCTCGCCGAGTTCACGCCCGCTCGCTTCAAGAGCCGCCTGAACACGTGGCAGGGCATCTGGTACACGGCCGTCTGCTCGAACCTGCTGCTCGCGATCATGTTCTACAACTGGAACGTCGGCGACGCGATCTGGCGCTACGCGGTCGGCGCCGCGGGCGTCGTGGCCCTCACGCTCTTCATCCTGCAGGCGACGTTCATGGTCGAGAGCCCGACCTGGCTGGCCCGCAAGGAGCGCCTCGAGCGCGCCGCCGCGTCGATGACGAAGATCTACAAGGAGCAGTTCGAGGCCGCGCCGGTCGAGGACCGCGTGCCGGTCGTCAACCTCGCGACGAAGGGCGTCCGCAACGTCGCCCTCATCTTCCGCGGCACCTACCTGCCCCGCACGATCCTCGCCTCCACCGTGCAGATGGCCCAGTCCATCCAGTACTTCGCGGTCGGCTGGTACCTGCCGATCATCTCGATCGCGCTGTTCGGCGAGGGCGACTTCGTGCTCGCGACGCTCGGCACGCTCGTGTTCAACGTGTTCGGCATCATCGGCGGCTTCTCGTCGTCGTTCATCGCCGGCAAGCTGGGCCTCCGCAAGGCATCGGCGATCGGCTTCGGCGCCGTCTTCCTCATGCTCGTCACGATGGGCCTGTTCTTCGAGAGCATGCCGCTGTGGCTCGCGTTCATCGTGCCGTCGCTGTTCATCCTGTTCCACTCCGGCGGCCCGGGCGCGAACGGCAAGAGCCTGTCGACGCTGTCGTTCCGCAGCGAGCTGCGCGCGGGCGCGAACGGCATCATCGGGGCGATCGGCTCGCTGGGCGCGGCCCTCGGCCTCATGGTGTTCCCGCTCCTGCGCGACCAGCTCGGCCTCGGCACGACGTTCCTCATCCTCGCGCTCGTCCCGCTCACGGCCTGCATCATCTGCAGCGTCATCAAGTGGGAGCCGACGCGCGCCGCGGTGAGCCCCGACGAGGAGCTCGACGCACCGCAGTTCGCCGACGACGCCGCGCGCGAGCCCGAGCTCGTCCGCTAGGAGCGCGACCATGGGCATCCGTCACGGCATCATCGCCATCGACGAGGGCACGACCGGCACGCGCGCCGCGTGGGTCACGGCCGACGGCACGGTGGGAGGGCTGCACTACGAGCGCCTCGCCGTCTCGTCGCCGAGCGCTCGCGTCGTCGAGCAGGACGCCGCCGAGATCCTGAGGAAGACGACGGATGCGGTGCGGCACGCCGTCGCGGACGCCCGGGAGCAGGGGGTGGCGGTCGTCGGCCTGGCGATCGCCACCCAGCGCGCCACCACGGTGCTGTGGGACACCGCGACCGGCGAGCCGCTCGTGCCCGCGATCGTGTGGCAGGACACGCGGCACGCCGACGAGCTCGCGGCGCTCGCGCCCGAGTGGGACGACTGGCTCGTGCCGCGCGTCGGCCGCCCCGTCGGCGTGCGCTCGCCGTACCTCACGGCGGCGCTCCTCATCGAGCGCGACGAGCGGGTGCGCGAGGCGCACCGGGCCGGCCGGCTGGGCTTCGGCACCGTCGACACGTGGCTGCTGTGGAACCTCGTGCAGGGCCGGCCGCTCGCGACGTCGGCGACGAACGCGACGAGCTGCGGCGCGTACCTGCTCGGCGAGCACCGGTACGCGACCGACTACCTCGACGCGCTCGGCTTCCCGCGCGAGCTGCTGCCCGAGCTGCACGACGACCAGCACGACTTCGGGGTCACCGACCCGGCGGTGCTCGGCATCGAGGTGCCGGTCGTCGCGGTGCTCGGCGACCAGCACGCCGGCATGCTCGGCCTCGGCACGCTCGAGGCGGGCGACGCGATGTGCGTGCACGGCACCGGCTCGTTCGTCGACCTCAACCTCGGCGACCGGCTGCCCGAGCGGCCCGGGCTCTACGAGGGGGCGCTCGCGCTCGTCGCGTGGCGCGCGCAGCAGCGCTCCCGCTACAGCGTCGAGACGTTCACCGCCGCGACCGGCAGCGCGCTCGACTGGATCTGCGGCTCGCTCGGCTGGTTCCCGGACGCGAAGGCGATCTCCGAGGCGGCCGCGACCGCGTCGCGCTCGAACCCCGTGCAGTTCCTGCCGGCGATGACCGGGGTGCGGATGCCCGTGGTGGAGCCGCGCGTGAAGTCGATGCTCACGGGCTTCGACTTCTCGACCACGAAGGCCGACATCGCGGCCGCGGTGCTCGAGGGCATCGCCCAGTCGGTCGCGTGGAGCCTCGAGGCGGACGCGGAGGTTGCTGGCGTCGAGGTGACGAGCATGCTCGTCGGCGGCGGGCTCGCGCAGAGCGATCCGCTGCTGCAGCTGCAGGCGGATCTCACGCAGGTGCCGCAGCGGCGGCTGCGCGCGACGGAGGTCGCGAGCCTCCGCGGCGCGGCGTTCCTCGGCGGCATCGGCACGCTGTGGCCCGACCTCGAGTCGGCCGCGGCGCTGCTGCAGGAGGAGGCGGTCTTCGAGCCGCGGCTCGAGCGCGCGGCGCGCGACGAGCAGGTGCGCGCGTGGCGCGCCCGAGTGGAGCTGGAGGTGCGGCTCGCCCGCGCCGGAGAGAACGAGGGGGACTGAGATGGCTGCGGCCAAGATGGTGGGCCTGCCCGCCCGCAAGACCGACCGGGATCGCGAGCGGATGACGATCACGGAGCCGCTGCGGCTGCAGCGCGCCGAGCAGGCCGAGCGGCTGCGCAGCGAGCGCTTCGACATCGTCATCGTCGGCGGCGGCATCACCGGCGCCTACGCGGCGATGGACGCCGCGCTCCGCGGCTTCAAGGTCGCGCTGCTCGAGAAGGACGACTTCGCCTCGGGCACGTCGTCGAAGTCGTCGAAGATGATCCACGGCGGCCTGCGCTACATCGAGCAGGGCAACCTGCCGCTCGTGCGCCACTCGCTGCTCGAGCGGCAGCGGCTGCGGCGCAACGCGCGGCACCTCGTGCAGCGCCTGCCGTTCCTGTTCCCCGTGCTGAGCGTCGGCGGCGTGTTCGACCGCCGCCTCGCGGCGGGCTTCGAGTCGCTGCTGTGGACGTACGACCTCGCGGGCGGCTGGCGCGAGGGCATCCTGCACCAGAAGCTCTCGAAGAGCGAGGTGCTCGCCCACTGCCCGACCTTCAAGGCCGACCGGCTCGACGGCGGCTTCCTCTACTTCGACGCGCGCGCCGACGACGCGCGCCTCACGCTCGGCATCGCCCGCACCGCGGCGTTCCACGGCGCGGCCGTGCTCAACGGCGCGAAGGTGACGGATGTGCGGCGCGAGGCCGGGAAGGTCGCCGGCGTCGTCGTCGAGGTCGACGGCGAGGAGATCGCCGTGCGCTCGCGCGCGGTCGTCATCGCGGTCGGCTCGTGGCTGCGCGACTGGAACGGGGCCGGCAAGGACGTGGACGTGCCGAACATCCGCCCCGCGAAGGGCGTGCACGTCGCCGTGCCGTGGCTCAAGATCCAGAACGACTGCACCGTCACCATCCCGGTGCCGGGCCGCAACCGCCGCGCCACGATCACGCGGTGGGGCGACACCGCCTACCTCGGCACGACCGACGAGGACTACACCGGCGATCTCGACGACGTCCACTGCACGCGCGAGGAGCTCGACTTCCTGCTCGACGGGGCGCGATCGGCGCTCGACATCGACATCGAGCCCGAGGAGGCGCTCGGCTCGATCGCCGGCACCCGCCCGCTCGTCGCCCCGCCCGGGGGCAAGACCATCGAGGTCAAGCGCAACCACGAGATCCGCACCGACCCCGACGGGCTGGTGACGGTCGTGGGCGGCAAGCTCACCACCTCCCGCCACATGGCGGAGCAGACGATCGACGCCGCGCAGGCGGTGCTCGGGGAGCGCAGGCGCGTGCGGACGAAGGACGCGTACCTCCTCGGCGCCGCGGGCTACGACCCGGAGGCGGTCGTCGCCTCGGGCGGGCTGCGCGCCCACCTGGGGGAGCGCTATGGCACCGAGTCGGCGTTCGTGAGCCAGATCCTGGCCGCGGAGCCCGAGCTCAACACGCCGGTCGTCGCGGGGCTCCCATACCTCGAGGCGGAAGTCGTCTATGCGGCCCGGCACGAGCTCGCGCGCGACGTCGACGACGTGCTCAGCCGGCGCACGCGCAGCCGCATCCAGGCGCGCGACGCATCGGCGGACGCGGCGCAGCGAGTGGCGGAGCTGCTGCAGCGCGAGCTCGGCTTCAGCGACGCCGAGCGCGAGCGGCAGGTCGCGGCCTACCGCGCCGCCACGACCAAGGAGAAGGACATCCTGCTCGGCTACACGGCCACGAGCAGGACGGCGGACCAGTTCGAGACAGCACAGATGGGACAGCGAGCATGATCAGCAAGGAAGCAGTGAAGCGCGGGTACAACCGCGGCAACTACACCGTCGGCGCGCCCACGCAGCCGCACTGGGCGCCCGAGACCCCGGCGCCCGCCGAGCGCGCGTCGCTCGCGATCGCGACCACGCCGGTCCCGGAGGCCGTCCTCGCCGAGCTGCGCGGCGCATCCGACGAGGTCATCACCGACCAGGCGGGCGTCATCCACGGCACGCGCGACTGGTGGGCGCGCACGATGGTCGCCGAGACGAGCGGCGAGCCCGCCGTCATCGACGCGGTGATCGTCAAGGTCTCGACCGAGGAGCAGGTGCAGCGCGTCATGCGGATCGCCTCCGAGCACGCCATCCCCGTCACCGTCTCGGCCGGCCGGTCGAACGTGACCGGCGCGGCGCTCCCGCTCGCTGGCGGCATCGTGCTCGACGTGTGCGGGCTCGACAAGCTCGTCTCGTGGGACGAGCAGAGCCAGATCGTCGAGGTCGAGGCCGGCATGTTCGGCGACATCTTCGAGGAGACGATCCAGCGCGACTTCGGCATGACGATGGGCCACTGGCCCTCTTCGTACGGCATCTCGACGGTCGGCGGCTGGGTCGCGTGCCGCGGCGCCGGCCAGCTCTCGACCCGCTACGGGAAGATCGAGGACATGGTCGTCGGCATGGACGTCGTGCTCGCCGACGGCGAGAGGATCACGCTCGGCGGCACCGCGCGCGCCGCGGTCGGCCCCGACCTGATGCAGCTGTTCATCGGCTCCGAGGGCGTCCTCGGCGTCATCACGCGCATCCGCTTCAAGCTCGAGCGCCTGCCCGACTACGGCCGCGCGATCGCCTACGCGTTCGACTCGTTCGCCGACGGGCTCGAGGCGTGCCGGCTCATCATGCAGGAGGGCGCGACGCCCGGCGCGCTGCGCCTCTACGACGCGCTCGAGAGCGGGCTGCAGTTCGACGAGCCCGAGCGGCACGTGCTGCTCATCGCCGACGAGGGCCCGCAGGGGCTCGTCGACGCCGGCATGGCGATCGCCGAGGACGTGTGCCGCCGGGTGGGCGGCGCAGAGCTCGACGGCGACGCGATCTTCGAGCGCTGGCTCGACACGCGCTACCTCACGGGCAAGAGCGCCGAGGGCTTCACGAAGAGCCCGGGCTTCGTCGCCGACACGCTCGAGATGATCGGCCGCTGGCGCGACCTGCCCGCGATCTACGACGAGGTCGTCGAGGCGCTGCAGCAGGTGCCCGGCACGCTCGCGGGCTCCGCGCACCAGTCGCACGCGTACGTCGACTCGGCATGCCTCTACTTCAGCCTGCGCGGCGAGGTCGCGGTCGAGGACCGCGCCGACTGGTACCAGGCGGCATGGGACGCGGCGAACGCGGTGATCATCCGCCACGGCGCGACCCTCAGCCACCACCACGGCGTCGGCCTGCTGCGCGCGCGGTTCATGGAGCCCTCGCTCGGCGGCGCCTTCGACGTGCTGCAGACGGTCAAGCGCGCGCTCGACCCGCAGGGCATCCTCAACCCCGGCAAGCTGGGGCTCGCTCGCTAGCATCGCGAGCGTGAGTGCCTTGACGCGTCGCCGGTCGCTGGTGTCCACCCAGCTGCGCACCCGACCGGCGATCGCGTCGCTGTTCACCCCGAGCGACATCGACGAGTTCCTCGACACCGACGCGCCGGTCTGCATCGTCGCGAACGCCGACCTGCTGCGGCTCGAGGCGATCGTCGCGCGCATGGCGGAGGCCGAGCGGTTCGCCTTCATCAACGCCGACACCGTCTCGGGCCTCGCGCCCGACCGCGGCGGCATCGACTTCCTCGCGAAGGTCGGTGCCGCCGGGGTCGTGACCACGCGGGCGGCGATGGTCTCGCGGATCGAGCAGCAGGGCATGCTCGCGATGCAGAAGCTCTTCGTCACCGATCGCCTCAACCTGCCGCGCTCGACGCACGGGCTCGAGGGCTCGAAGCCCAGCTACGTGCAGATCATGCCGGCGCCCGTCCTCCCCTACATCCTCGACGAGCCCCTCATGCGCATCTCCCCGGTGATCGCGGGCGGCTTCGTCGCCAACGAGCGCTCGCTCGAGGCCGCGCTCGCCTGCGGGGCCGCCGCGGTCTCGACGAGCGAGCGCTCGCTCTGGAACTACCGAAGGAAGCAACCATGAACCAGCACTTCACCGTCATCGCCACCTACACCGCGAAGCCCGAGGCGGCAGACCAGGTCGCCGAGCTCCTGCCGCAGCTCGCGGCGGCCTCGCGCCAGGAGCCCGGCAACCTGTCGTACTCGGTCGCCCGCGACCTCGAGCACGCGAACGTCTTCACGATCGTCGAGTCCTACGACGACGCGGATGCGTTCGCCGCGCACCGCGAGAGCGCGCACTTCGCGTCGATCGGCAAGATGCAGATCATCCCGCTGCTCGAGAGCCGCGATGTCGTCGGCTACGAGGGCGACGGCGCCATCGGCTGAACCTTCGCCAGCCCACGCTCCGCGTCGGAGTGCCGAGCAGCAGAGCCGCTCAGAACGGAGCCGGCTCGGCCTCCGCGCGGGGCGTGCGTCGGTCGCGGGGCGCGTCTGACTCGCCCAGCAAGCCACGCCAGTGGCCCGCGTCGAGAGGCGCCGGCGGTGGTGAGTCGCGGCCGCTCCGCTCGGCTGCAGGGCGCTCGAGGCGCTCGACCGCTTCCCGGTAATCGCGCACGCGTTCACTTCGGGTGCGCTTCGGCGGCTTGGGCCTCGATCGAGGCACATCGGTGAAGGTCGGGCCCGCGGGCTCGACGATGTCGTCGATCACCTGGCCGATGGGCGACGTCCATCGCAGGGCTCCTCCCGGCAGCTGCTCGACGCTCCACCGGGTGTCGTGCTTCAAGCCGTGATCCGACCGGCAGAGGTGCTCGAGGTTGTCGAGGCTCGTCGAGCCGCCCTTGGCGAAGTCGTTCGTATGGTCGAGGTCGGTCCTCATCACCGGCTTCGCGCAGCCTGGCCCGCGACAGCGCCCGTCGCGTGCCCTGAGCCAGCGACGCTGCGCGGCCGACGCGCGGTAGGCGTCGACCGTCACGGGCACTCCCGACACCGGATCGGTGAACAGGCGCTCCCACACGGCGGTGTCGCCGGCGATGCGCCGCGCCGACTCGCGGTCGACGAGCACCTTGCCGTCGAGCGATGCCGGGAAGTCGACGGCGCGGAGCGCCGGGTCCTGCCCATCGGCGCCGTGCAGCAGCTCTGTCGCCGGAATGGCGATCGAGATGTGCGCTGTGATGGGCGAGACGCCGTGCAGATCGTCGGGCACGACCCCCGCGAGCAGCACCTCCTGCAGCGCATCGGCGCGGAACTGGTCGTAGGTCCGCGAGTCGTCCTTCGGCTTCTTGCGAGCCGCCTGCGTGAGCCGGTCGTGGATCGCCGCCGCCTCGAGGGCGGGGATGCGCGCGACGAGGTCGGCCATGCCGTCGCCGGCGTCGAAGATCTGCACGCGCCGCTGCTGCCGCGCCGTCTCGTGGCGGATCTGCAGCGGTCGGGTCAGCGCGTGGTTGACGATGCGCTTCGCCCGCGCCCGCAGTTGCGCGGTGCTGACGCTCTCGGCCACCGCGACGAGCTCGTCGATCACGCGCGTGCGCTCCTCAGCGGCGACGTCGGCATCGAGCCGAAGTGCGCGCGTCTCGCCCTCGATGACGCTCAGGTGCGCGGTGGTGATGCGACCCGAGGCGGCCGCCTCGTGTGCCGCCGGCAGCTCGGTGACGATCGTCCACGCATCCGTCATGCGCCGAGCCACGCCCCCGCCCGTGAGGCCGAGCTCGACCGCGGTTATCATCGCGAGCTCCTTGACGCGCGGACCCGAGTCGCCCGCCATGTCGATGACGCGCTGCAGGTGGGAGGCCATGAGGGCTCGGCGCTCGCCCT
Source organism: Agrococcus sp. HG114 (assembly GCF_024723325.1). GTDB lineage: Bacteria > Actinomycetota > Actinomycetes > Actinomycetales > Microbacteriaceae > Agrococcus. The sequence goes on along the minus strand of NZ_JANQCH010000001.1, from coordinate 81,280 downwards.
CGATGCGGGCGGACCGGGCCTCGATGGCGCGCATCCGCCCGACGAACTCCTGGTCGAGCCGCAGGCGCTCGGCGGCATCGGAGCGCGGCGGCTCGGTCACTCGGGGGATCGCCGCGCCGGTGCGAGCGATCTCATCGATCTGCTCGTCGCTCAGCGCACGCAGCCGCTCGGACATCGCGCGGTCGAAGTCGTCGAGCGACTCCTGCAGCTCGTCGGCGGAGCTGCCGAACGGGTCGATGGTGCCCGCGCGGACCGCGGCGATGTACTCCTCGCCGTCGAGCCCGAATGCGTCCATGCAGGCAGTAGACCAGAGGCCACCCACACGACGCGCGCGTCGCCGCGACGGCTGTGGAGACCGCCTGATCCGCGGCCGCTCAGCGCCGAGCGGCCGCCCTCCGCGACGCGCGGCCGCTCCCGCCGCCCGCGCCCGCCGTCAGCGGCTGCGCGAACTGGTAGCGCTCCTGCCGGATGCGCTCGTGCAGCCACGCGTCGACCGAGATGACGCCCGGCGTGGCCCTCGCAGCGTCGAGCACCTCGCGCAGCTCGTCGAGCGAGCCGACCGGCACGGTCGCGACGAGGTCGAAGCGGCCGATCGTGCGCGCCATGAACTGCAGCCCGGGGCGTGCGCCGAGCAGCTCGATGAGGGCGGATGCGTCGGCGGTCGACGCGCCGAGGCCCACCGTCAGGGAGGTCCCCGACTCCGCGTGCTGGCCGATCGCGCCGACGCGCATGACCGCCGACTCGAGCAGCCGGTGGAGGCGCGCTCGCGCGCCCGTGATCGAGAGGCCCGCCGCCGCCGAGAGGTCGCGCAGCGGCACCCGGCCGTCCTCCTGCAGCAGCGCGATGATCGCGCGGTCGGCCTCGTCGAGCACGAGGTCGGTGACGTCCGGCTCCGGGCCGAGGAAGAAGCTCGAGAGCACCTCGTGGTAGATCGTCACCGTCAGCTCCTGCACCCCGGGGATCGCGCGCATGAGCCGCAGCTGCTCGTGAAGCGCCTCCTCCGACTGCACGTGCAGCTCGACCGCGATGTTGAACGGGCCGATCGTCTGCGACACGAACACCGCCGCCGGCAGCTCGAGCATGGCGCCCGCGACCTCGTCGACCCGGCCCTGCACGCGAGCGCCGACGTGCGCGAGCACGCGGAGGCCGAGCACACGCGGGTGCACCGCGGCGAGCACGCGCAGCTCGCCCGAGTCGAGCAGCGGCCCGATGCGGTGGGCGATCGCCGCGCGCGTCGTGCCGAGGCGGTGCGCGATCTCGCTGAACGAGAGGCGCCCGTCGCGCCGCAGCTCCACGAGGGCGAGCTCGGTCGTGCGATCCATCTGCGCTCCTGAATCTTCGTCGATCGTCGTGGTGCAGCGTTTGCGTCAGCGTACCGCACAGCATGCCGGATGTGTCACAATGGCGAACAAGGCGGCTCAACATTTCAGGAATCGCCTCGTCTCGATGAAAACTCGTCTTGACATGGACGCGGCTCCCCGGCAACGATTGACCAATCGTCGGCCCCAGGTGCCGGCCCCTTCCCGATGGAGTGAAGATGAAGAAGTCCCTGCTCGTGATCGGCGCCGCCGCGGCCACGATCACCCTGCTCGCCGGCTGTTCCGCCGGGTCCGCAGCGCCCGAGGCCTCCGGCTCCGCCGGCGGCGACGCGTCGTCGAACGCGCCCGAGGGCCTCGTCAACCCGGGCCAGCTCTCGGCCTGCATCGACCCCGAGTACGCGCCGCTCGAGTACTACGCCAACGGCAGCGACGGCGAGATCATCGGCTTCGACGCCGACGGCATCCGCGCCCTCGCCGACCACTGGGGCGTCGAGACGAACATGGTCGTGACGAGCTTCGACGGCCTCATGCCGGGCCTGCAGTCGGGCACGTGCGACATGATCTTCGGCGGGCTCTACATCACCGAGGAGCGCCTCGCGGTCGCCGACGCCTCGCCCGTCATGAACGCCGGCTCCGCGATCCTCGCGAAGCCCGAGCTCGCCCCCGAGCTCACTGAGCCCGCCGACCTCTGCGGCCTCACCGTCGCGGTGCAGGCCGCGAGCTCGAACGAGCTCGAGCTGCAGTCGATCAACGAGACCGAGTGCGGCGACGACCCCATGACGATCCAGAGCTACCCGAAGACCGCCGAGACGGTGCTCGCGGTGGTCAACGGCCTCGCCGACGCCCTCACCGAGACGAACGTCGCGGCCGCCTACATGGAGACGCAGAACGAGGGCCGCCTCGCGGTGGCCGACGTCTTCCCGACCGACACGGTCTTCGGCGTCTTCACGCAGAAGGGCAGCCCCGTGAGCGCCGCGGTCGCCGAGGGCCTGCGCGCCCTCCACGACGACGGCACCCTCGCGTCGATCGCCGAGGAGTACAACCTCGACGCCGACATCGTCGACGTCTACTAGTCCGAACCTCCACCACTGAGCGTGCCCGGCGGGCGAACCGCCGGGCACGCGAGAGGAGCCCATCGTGGGATTCGATCTCCAGATCTTCCTGACGCAGCTGTTCAGCCCCGTCTACCTGCAGGGCGCGCTGCTGTCGATCGGCGTCGCGGTCGTGTCGCTCATCATTGCGACCGTCATCGGCTTCATCCTCGCGGTCGCGCGCGGCTCGAAGTCGGCCGTCGCGCAGTGGCTCTCGCTCGCGTACATCTGGTTCTTCCGGGCGATCCCGGCGCTCCTCGTGCTCCTCATCATGTGGAACGCGCTGCCGCAGCTCATCCCGGGCCTGCGCGAGTGGGGCTACAACCCGTTCATCGCCGCGTCCGTCGGCCTCGGTCTCGTCGAGGCGGCCTTCATGGCCGAGATCATCCGCTCCTCCCTCTCGTCGGTCGACGAGGGCCAGGCGCTCGCGGGCCGCGCGCTCGGCATGAAGCCCGGCTCCGTGATGTCCAAGATCCTCGTGCCCCAGGCCATCCGCATCGCCCTGCCGCCGACGACCAACGAGTTCATCGGCCTCATCAAGTACTCGTCGCTCGCCTCGGTCATCTCGCTCCGCGAGCTGCTCACGACCGCGCAGGTGGGCGTCAACATCACGTTCCGCTACGCCGAGTACTACGCCGTGGCGATCATCTACTACCTCGTGATCGTCAGCATCATCACGATCATCCAGATGCAGATCGAGCGGCGCTTCCACTGGGCGTCGTCGCTGCCGACGAAGAAGCGCCGCGCACTCAAGCTGGTGGGAGCCGCACGATGAACGAGCACACGAACGCCCAGGCCGCCGACGCCCAGGCCGCCGACGCCCAGGCGACGCAGCCCGAGTACACGCCCACGGGCGCGCTGGTCACCGACATCCCCACCCTCGAGGTGCGCGACCTGCACAAGGCGTACCACGGCAACGAGGTGCTGAAGGGCGTCGAGTTCAAGGTGCGCCAGGGCCAGGTGAAGGCCGTGCTCGGCCCCTCGGGCTCGGGCAAGTCGACGATGCTGCGCCTCATGGCGCTGCTCGAGCCGGCCGACAAGGGCGAGATCCTGCTCGAGGGCAAGCGCATCGGCGTCAACGCCGCCGGACGCGCGCTGCCCGAGGCGCAGCTCGCCGTGCAGCGCCGCGACGTCGGCATGGTGTTCCAGAAGTTCAACCTCTTCCCGCACCTGACCGCCGCGAAGAACGTCGCGCTCGCGCTCACCGCCGTGCAGAAGGTGGGCCGCGCCGAGGCCCTCGAGCGCGCCCACACGATGCTCGGTCGCGTCGGGCTCTCCGACCGCGCCGACCATCACCCCTCGCAGCTCTCGGGCGGCCAGCAGCAGCGCGTCGCGATCGCGCGCGCGCTCGTGCTCAATCCGAAGGTCATGCTCTTCGACGAGCCCACGAGCGCGCTCGACCCCGAGCTCGTCGGCGAGGTGCTCGAGGTCATGGAGCAGCTCGCGAACGACGGCATGACGATGATCGTCGTGACGCACGAGGTGCGCTTCGCCCGCCGCGCGGCCGACGAGGTGACCCTCTTCGACGGCGGCGTCATCGTCGAGCAGGCCCCGCCCGAGCAGTTCTTCGACGACCCGCAGCACGAGCGCACGAAGAAGTTCCTCAGCCATGTCCACTGACGTCGCGGCGGGCCGCGTCGTCGCGGTCGCGCGCGACCTCGACGAGCTCGACATCGAGACCGGGGTGCGGATGCTCGAGGCGGCCGGGTGCCGCATCGTCCGACCGCGCGACGACCGTCCCGACTCGCTCGTGTGCGCGGCGCCGGACGCCGAGGTGCTGCTCACGGGCTACGGCCGCGTCGACCGCGAGCTGCTCGAGCGGATGCCGCGGCTCGGCCTCGTCGCGACCGCGTCGATGGGCTTCGACATGGTCGACGTGGATGCGGCGACCGAGCGCGGCATCTGGGTCGCGAACGTGCTGGGCGCGGCGACCGAGGAGGTCGCGACGCACGCGCTCGCCCTCGCGCTCGCGAGCACCCGCGGCGTCGTCGCGCACGCGGCCGCCGTGCGCTCCGGCAGCTGGGACCTCGCCGACGCCCCCACGCCGCGCCGGCTGAGCGAGCTGACGCTCGGGCTCGTCGGCCTCGGCCGCATCGGGCTCGCGCTCGCCGAGCGCGCATCCGCCACCTTCGGCCGCGTCGTCGGCTACGACCCCTACGCGGGCGAGACGCCCGGCATCGAGCGGATGAGCGCCGACGAGGCGCTCGAGTCCGCGGACGTGCTCTCGCTGCACCTGCCGCTCACGGCCGAGACCGCCGGCTGGCTCGGCGCCGAGCGCATCGCGCGCATGCCGCGCGGCGCGACGGTCGTCAACGTGAGCCGCGGCGCGCTCATCGACGAGGCGGCCCTCCTCGACGCCCTCGAGACCGGTCACCTCGCCGGCGCGGCGCTCGACGTGCTCGCCACCGAGCCGCCGCGCGCCGACGACCCGCTCGTCGCGCATCCGCGGGTCATCGTCACCCCGCACTCGGCGTTCCTGTCGGATGCGTCGATGGCCGACTACGTGCGGCTGCAGGCCGAGAACGCGCTCGCGTTCCTCCGCACCGGCCGGCCCGCCACCCCCGTCAACACCCCGACTCCGCAGAGGAAGACCGCAGATGCGTCACCTGCCCGCGCCTGAGGCCCGCAACGAGCACCCGCTGCTCATCACCGCCGAGCGCATCCGCACCATGGCGAGCGCGGCCGACGGCAGCGCTGCCGTCGCCGCCGCGATGCTCGTCATCGACGGCCGCATCGCCGCGATCGGCGAGGTCGCCGACGTCGAGCGCGCCGCCGCGGCGCTGCCGCACGTCGAGCGCGTCGACCTGGGGGACGCCACGGTCGTGCCCGGCTTCGTCGACGCCCACGCGCATCCGCTCATGCTCGGGCAGCTGAGCACGTGGGTCGACTGCGGGCCCGACAAGGCGCGCGACATCCCCGGCATCATCGCCCTCCTGCGCGAGGCCGCCGACCGGCTCCCCGCCGGCGCGCCCGTGCGCGGCTACGGCTACGAGCAGCGCAACCTCGCCGAGCGCCGCCACCCGACGCGCTTCGAGCTCGACCGGGTCGCGACCGACCGCGAGGTATACCTCATGAACGCCTCGGGCCACGGCGGCGTCGTCAACTCGTGGACGCTCGAGCACAACGGCGTCACCCGCGACACCCCGAACCCGGAGGGCGGCGAGTTCTTCCGCGACGCCGACGGCGAGCTCACGGGCGAGCTGTCGGATGCGGCGTGCAACGTGCTCACGGGCCTGCACGGCGTGAAGATCGGGCACCACGGGCCGAACTTCCACCTCGGCGACGAGCCGGCGGAGCTCGTGCGGCAGCTCGAGGGCGCGCAGGCGCAGTTCCTCGCGGGCGGCGTCACGACGATCGGCGACGCGCAGGTCTCGAAGCGCGAGCTCGACACCTACCTGCGGCTCGCCGAGCGCGGCGGCCTCAGGATGCGGGTCGCGGCCTACCTGCTCTCGCACCTGCTCGACGCGGCGATCGAGATGGGCGTGCACGGCCCGCTCGGCGACGCGCGCCTGGCGATCCAGGGCATCAAGCTCTACGCCGACGGCACGCTCGGCGGCGAGACCGCCTGGTTCCCCGACGGCTACCTCGACGACCCGTGCCGCACCGGGCAGCTGTACCACGACCCCGAGGAGTACCGCTCGCTCGTCTCCCGCGCGCACGCGGTGGGCCTGCAGACGGCGACGCACTCGCAGTCGCCCGACGCGATCGAGATGGTGCTCTCGGGGCTCGAGGCGGCGCTCGCCGAGCGCCCCGACCCCGACGCGCGCCACCGCATCGAGCACTGCGGGCTCCCGACGCCCGAGCAGATCGAGCGCATGGCCGCGGCCGGCATCATCCCCGTGAACCAGCCGCAGCACCACTTCAACTGGGGCGAGGGCGTCACGCGCGCGATCGGCACGCCGGGGGAGCGCTTCAACCCGCTCGGCGAGTTCGAGCGGGCCGGGCTGCCGCTCGTGATCTCGTCGGATGCGCCGGTGGCGGACCCGAGGCCGCTCGAGGCCGTGCAGGCGGCCGCGTCGCGCATCACGCGGCGCGGCGTGCAGCTCGGCGGCGACGACCTCGCGATCGACGTCGAGCTCGCGCTGCGTGCGCACACGATCCACGCGGCCCGCGCGATCGGGCGCGAGCGCGACCTCGGCTCGCTCGAGGTGGGCAAGGCCGCTGACTTCGCGGTGCTCGCGGCCGATCCGGTCGCGACGCCCGTCGACGAGATCGCCGGCATCGGCGTGCGCGCGACGTGGGTCGGGGGCGTCGAGGTGCACCGCGCCGAGGCCGACCACGCCGACGGCGCCGCCGCGGAGCGCGGCGCGACCGACGACGGCGCGCAGGCCGACCGCGCGGCGCAGGCCGACGCATCCGCCACCGCACACCTCGAGGCAGCACGATGACCGAGGCGCGCCGCAACGCCGGCTGGGCCGTGCTGCAGACGATCGCCGGCTACGGCGTCGACACGGTCTTCGGCATCCCCGGCACGCACAACCTCGAGCTCTACCGGCACCTGCCGGCGCTCGGCATCCGCGCGGTCACGAGCCGGCACGAGCAGGGCGCCGGGTACGCGGCGGATGCGTGGGCGCAGCGCCGCTCGGCGCGCGGGCCGATCACCCCGGGCGTCGTGATCACGACGAGCGGGCCGGGCCTGCTGAACGCGCTCTCGGCGGGCGGCACGGCCTTCGCGGAGTCGCGGCCGATGATCGTGCTCTCGCCCGGCGTCGCGATCGGCGACGAGTTCGCCGACCGCGGGGCGCTGCACGAGACGAAGGACCAGTCGGCGGCTGCCGCCGCGATCCTGCTGTGGAGCCGGCGCGTGCGCTCGGCGGAGGAGGCGGTCGAGGCGGTGCACGACGCGTTCGCGCTGTTCCGCTCCGGGCGCCCGCGCCCCGTGCACGTCGAGGTGCCGCTCGACGTGCTCGAGGCCGAGACGGCGATCGACGACGCGCTGCTCGCGCCGCGCGAGGCGGCCGCGCCCGAGGTGACGGACGAGGCGGCCCTCGACGCCGCGGCCGCGGCGCTGCAGGGCGCCGAGCGCCCGGTGATCATCGCGGGCGGGGGAGCGGTGCGCGTGGGCGCGGCGCTCACCGCGCTCGCCGAGCGGCTCGGTGCGATCGTGCTCACGACGCTCAACGGCAAGGGCGCGGTGCCCGAGTCGCACCCGCTCTCGCTCGGCAGCGAGCTGCGGCTCGCGCCCGCCGCCGAGGTGGTGAACGGGGCGGATGCGCTGCTCGTCGTCGGCTCGAAGCTCGGGGAGGCGGAGCTGTGGGGCAACGAGCTGCGGCCCGCGGGCGCCGTGATCCGCGTCGACATCGACGAGGCGCAGCTCGACAAGAACCTCCCGGCCACGATTCGCCTGCACGGCGACGCGCGCTCGGCCGTCACCGCGCTCGCCGCCCGCGTCGACCGCGCGCCGGCCGACCCGCAGGGGCTCGACGAGGTGCGCGCCGCGCTCGTCGAGGCCGCCCGCGCGTTCGCGCCGCGCGAGATGGCCGCCGCCGAGGCGATCGCGAGCGGCATCCCGCGCTCCGCGGTCGTCGCGGGCGACTCGTCGCAGATCACCTACTACGGCATGACGAGCGCGGTGCGGCAGAACGCCCCCGCGTCGATGCCCTACATGCCCGCGTACGCGACGCTCGGCTACGGCCTGCCCGCCGCGATCGGCTCGAAGATCGCGACCCCGGAGGACCCGGTCGTCGTCGTCACGGGCGACGGCGCGCTCATGTTCAGCGTGCAGGAGCTCGCGACCGCCGTCGAGCAGCAGCTCGACCTCGCGGTCGTGGTCGTCGACAACGGCGGCTACGGCGAGATCGAGCAGAATGAGGCCGACCGCGGCATCGACCCGATCGGCGTGCGCCTGCACCAGCCCGACTGGGCCCTGCTGGCCCGCGCCTTCGGGGCCTCCGGCACCCGCGTCGACGACGCATCCGCCGTGCCCGCCGCCGTCGCGGCCGCGATCGCCGAGCCCGGCGTGAGCCTCGTCCACATCCCCCTGCAGATCTTCGGAGCATGACCATGACCGACACCGCGACGACGACCGCCGCATCCGCCGACCTCTCGGAGGCCGCGAAGGCCACGGCCCGCGCCTGGATCGACGAGCACATGGCCGAGCTCTCGGCCTGGCACAGCGAGATCTTCGGCTACGGCGAGCCCGCCTGGCGCGAGTACCGCTCGGTCGCCTGGTACGTGGCGAAGCTGCGCGAGCACGGCTTCGAGGTCGAGGAGGGCTCGGCTGGCATGCCGACCGCGTTCTCGGCGACGTGGTCGAACGGCGACGGGCCGGCCCTGCTGAGCTACGCCGAGTACGACGCGGTGCCCGGCAACTCGCAGGCGCCGGTGACGCACCAGCAGCCGCGCGAGGGCTCGAGCCGGTTCTCGGGCGGGCACACCGACCCGCACTCGGCGCTCGGCATCTCGACGCTCGCCGGGGTGCTCGCGACGCAGCACGCGATGCGCGAGCACGGCATCGCCGGCACGCTGCGCTACACCGGCGAGCCGGCCGAGAAGATGCACGGCTCGAAGGTCGTGCACGGGCTGCGCGGCTACTACGACGGGGTCGACGCGATCGTCTCGTTCCACCCCTTCTACATGCTGCCGCTGTGCAACACGGCGCGGTGGGACACGCAGTGCGGCGCCTACTACTCGAAGGTCTACACGTTCCTGTGCGAGGAGCCCGAGACGTGGCAGCGCGGGCACGGCGACTCGCCGATCCCCGCCTCGCACTCGGCGGCCCGCGCCCCGGGCGCGAACCTCGCGCTCACGCAGATGTACACGGCGTCGCGCGCGATGCAGGACGCGATCCTGCCGGCGACCGGCGGCTGGTCGTTGACGGATGCGATCCTGACCGATGGGCAGGCGACGGCCGACAACCTGCCGGCCCGGTCGGCGCGCATCCAGTTCTCGTGGCGCACGCCCGACATCGCGATGGCGGAGTCGATCCTCGCGGCGCTCGACCGCAACGCCGCGGCGGCCGCGACGATGGCGCACTGCACGGTCGAGGAGACGTGGGTCGCGCGCTCGCGGCCCGGCCGCACGAACCACGTGCTCTCGGCGGCGCTGTTCGACGAGCTCTCGGCGGTCGGCGCGCCGTCGTACGGGGCGGATGCGGTGCAGGTCGCCCAGGAGATCCAACGGGAGCTCGGCATCGAGCCGATGGAGCGGCCGTTCCTCGACGAGTGCGAGCAGCTCATCACGCCGCAGGACGCGGAGGCGAAGCTGCGCGAGATGATGCCCGCGTGGCAGCGCAACTGGACGAGCGACGACTACGTCGAGATGACGCACTACGCGCCGACCGTGCGCTTCTACGTCTCGCGCCCGGCGCTCAAGCCGGATGCGGCGGCGCCGTACCCGGCGTGGACGATGAACGCGATGGGCGGCATCCCGGCGACGATCGACCCGACGATCGAGACGGCCGGCAAGACGATCGCGGGCACCCTCCTGCGCCTGCTCACGTCGCCCGACGAGCTCGCGGCCGCGCGCGCCGAGTTCGACGAGCGCACGGCCGCCGACCCGATGCCCCCGCTCCTCCCGCGCGACTTCGAGGCCCCCATCGACCTCCCCTGGCCGACCTCATGACTCGCCCGTTGGTCGAGTAGCCACGGCCCCACCCCGCCCCCACCTCCGTTGGTCGAGTAGCCGCCGAAGGCGGCGTATCGAGACCAAACACCTCACCCCAGGCAAAGGAGCCCCCGCGGTGCTGACCCCCCACCCCTACCTCACCACCCGCTCCCACGGCTTCCTCCCCTCCCCGGTCCGCGACGTCTGGGAGGCCTCGATGCGCCCGGGCGTCATCTCGCTCGCGGGCGGCAACCCCGACCTCACCTTGGCTCCGCTCGAGTGGCTCGCCGACGCATCCGCCCGCCTCATCCGCGACCGCGGCCACGAGGTGCTCCAGTACGGCGCGGGCAACGGCTCCGGGGGGCTGCGCGAGTCGATCGTCGAGCTGATGGCGGCCGAGCACGTGCACGCGGACGCCGCGGGCATCCAGGTGACCGCGGGGTCGCAGATGGCGCTCGACATCGTGACGAAGCTGCTGTGCGAGCAGGGCGACACGATCCTCGTCGAGGACCCGACGTACGTCGGCGCGCTCGGCGTCTTCGGCGGCGCGGGCCTGCGCGTCGAGCACGTGCCGATGGACGCCGACGGCCTCGTGCCCGAGGCGCTGCGGGAGCGCATCCGCCACCTGGCCGGCGAGGGCCGGCGCCCGCGGATGCTCTACACGATCCCGAACTTCCAGAACCCGCGCGGCGTGACGCTCGCCGAGTCGCGGCGCCCCGCGATCGTCGAGATCTGCCGCGAGGCGGGCATCCCGATCGTCGAGGACAACCCGTACGGCATGCTCGCGTTCGAGCCGCGGCGGCTCACGTCGCTGCACGAGCTCGACCCTGAGCACGTCGTCTACCTCGGCTCGTTCTCGAAGGTGCTCGCGCCGGGCCTCAGGGTCGGCTGGGCGGCGGCGCCCGGGTGGATGCGGCGCCCGCTGCAGCTCGCGTCGGAGTCGACGGTCATCTGCCCGTCGCCGCTCAGCCAGGCGCTCGCCGCAGACTACGTCGCGCACCACGACTTCCGCGGCATCATCGCGAACGCGGCCGCCGTCTACCGCGAGCGCGCAACCGCGCTGCGGCAGGCGCTCGTGCCGCTGCTGCCCGCCGGCTCGGAGCTCACCGAGCCGACCGGCGGCTTCTTCACCTGGCTGACGCTGCCCGAGGGCTGGACGACGCACGCGCTGCTCGACGCGGCGATCGACGAGCACGTCGTCTTCGTGCCGGGCGCCTCGTTCTGCGCGCCTGGCGAGGGCGCGCGCGAGCTGCGCCTCGCCTTCTCGTTCGAGACGCCCGAGCGGCTCGCCGAGGGCGCGCGGCGGCTGGGTCTCGCGTTCGAGCGGACGGCGGCTTCCGTCGCCGCCTGACGCCGAGCGCCGGGCAAGGACGGCTCGATACGGTTGATCCTCACCACCCGAGGAGGATCCGTGCCGCATCTGGCGAACGGCAAGTACGTCTCGCAGGCCGACGCCATCCGCAAGTGGGCCCCGGCGGCCCGCGATGCGCTGATCGAGACCGCCGGCGAGTACGGCGCCTGGGTGACCTACGAGGCACTGAGCGGGCGCGTCCAGGCCCGCACCGGCATCACGACGAACCAGCCTCCGGAGGAGTGGATCCCTCGGGTGCTCGGCGCGGTGGCGGCGGATGCGCAGCAGCGCGGCGAGCCCCGGCTCACGTCGTTGTGCGTCACGGCGGAGCGCCTCGTCGGCGACGGCTATCCCGGCGTGGCGACCGGCACCGACGCCCACACGCGCGAACGGGTCGCAGCCGAGGACCGGCTCGAGTGCTACCGCTTCTACGGCGCGACGATGCCGGCCGACGGCGGCACGCCGACGGTGCTCGCGCCGCTGCCCGCGCGCGCAGCCAAGCCGGCTCGCGCCGCCAAGCCGCGTGGTGCCGCCAAGCCGCGCGGCACCACCCGCGCCGCGGCGGCACCGAAGGCTGCGCCCCCTGGGGCGATGCGCGAGACCACCTGCCCGAGCTGCTTCATGGTCGTGCCGGCCGGTCCCACGTGCCGCGACTGCGGCGAGCCCCTCCTGGCCTGACGCCGTTCGCCTTGCTCGTCACCGCGCCGATCGGCCAGCAGCGCGAGAGGCGGTCAGCCGATGAGGTAAGCCATTCCTCGACCCTCGGTGGCAAGCGCGGAGACGAAGGCGCGAGCGGCATCGAGGTAGTGCATCGCATAGTCGGCCTCCGCGTCCGGCTCCCCGCCGAAGCGGCCGCTCTCCCTCAGCCGGGCTCGGGCTTCGGCGTCGTCGATGCCGGCGAGATCACGCGCGATCGCTGGCACCTCATCAGGCGGCAGCGCTCGTACCCACGGCTCCCAGCCGCCTTCGCGGTCCGTCACATGCCCCTCGAACATGCGATATGCGGGCCGCACATCGCCGTCGCCTGAGCCCGGGCCCGTGAGGCGCTGCAGCATCGACCACGCTTTGTCGAGGTAGAGCATGTCGCGCTTCGGCACCGACTGCTCGAAGCTGGGTGACGCGATCTGCGCGCCGGGCTCGAAGCCCCACGCGTCAGCGAGTGGATCGCCCGCGATGAAGCTTCTCGGGTCCGCGAGCGCCTGTTGGGTCATCGGACGGTCGAAGGCATACGCGTAGTACCTGATTCCCATGTGGCGAGTGTCGTCGATGCCCCGCAATCGGCGTGCCCTATTCCGCCGACGCTGTGGACGACGCGCGGGCTCGCGTCGTCGCGCACGCGGACGGCCGGGAGCGCGCCGCGCTCGCCGCCGTTGCTGCCGTTGACAGCGGAACGGGCGGGCACCCACGCCCGCCCGTTCGTCCCTGCTCGGGTCTAGTAGGCGCGCGCGGCGCCCAGGCGTGAGCCGGTCGCCGCCGCGAGCTGCCGCTGCATGTCCGCCCGGAGCGACGACACATCCGTCGCCGCGGTCACCATCGTGAAGCCCTGCTCGATGCGGCGGGCGGCCTGCTCGCCGTCCGCGCAGTGCACGCCTGCGATCTTGCCCCGCTCGCGGCAGGCGGCGGCGATGCGGTCGAGCTCCGCGTCGAGTCGCGGCACGATGGCATCCTCGAACGGCACGCGCGCGCCGAGCGCGAGCGAGAGGTCGTACGGGCCGACGTAAACGCCGTCGACGCCCTCGACGTCGAGGATCGAGTCGAGCTCGGCGAGCCCCGACGCGGTCTCGATCATCGCGAGCACCGTGACCGACGCATCCGTCTCCTCCGGCGTCGCGCCGAAGTGCGGGCCGAGCCGCATGGGCCCGTAGGAGCGGCGGCCGCCCGACGTCGGATAGCGGGCAGCCTCTGCCGCCGCGCGAGCCTCCGCCGCCGTGTCGATGAGGGGCACGATCACCCCGCGCGCTCCCGCGTCGAGCACGCGCCCGATCTCGGCGGCGCTGTTCGTCGACACGCGCGCCCACGGCTCGGCGCCGCCGGCTGCGACCGCAAGCAGCGCGCGCACCTGCGCGTCGTAGCCGATGACGCCGTGCTGGCCGTCGACGCAGACGTAGTCGAAGCCGGCGCGAGCGATCTGCTCGGTCGCGATGGGGGCATCGAGTGCGACCCAGGCGCCCACGCGGGGCGCCCGGGCCGGCTCAGCGGAGCGCTGCTCAGGCATCGAGCTCTTCGGTGTGGCGAGTCTTCACGAACGAGACCGAGATGAATCCGACTGCCGCGCAGATCACGACGAAGACCGCGACCGGGATCCAGCTGCCCATGAACGCCGCGAGCAGCGCCGTGGCGATGAGCGGGGCCGGTCCGCCGACGATCGCCGCACCCACCTGGTAGCCGAGCGAGGCGCCGGTGTAGCGGATCTCGGGCGCGAAGTTCTCGGCCAGCACCGTGCCGATGAGCGAGCCGTAGGTCGGCCAGACGACCGCGAACGACAGGATGATGGCGAGGCCGGCGAGCCACAGGTTGCCGCTCGCGACCATCGCGAGGTACGGGAAGATGAAGATCGCCACCGCGACCGAGCCGCCGAGGAACACCTTCTTGCGGCCGATGCGGTCGGAGAGGCCGCCGTAGAAGAGCATGCCGCCGATGCCGAGGATCGCGCCGACGAGCAGGAAGCCGAGGATGGCGCCGAAGTCGTAGCCGAAGTTCTTCGCGTACGAGATCGAGAAGGTCGCGAAGATGAAGAACGTGCTCGTCTCGACGAACTTCGCGCCGGTCGAGATGAGGACCTCGCGCCAGTAGTGCTTGATCACGGTGGCGATCGGCAGCTTCTGCGTCGTGCCCTCGGCCTTGACCTTGCGGAACGACGGGGTCTCGTCGATCTTCGAGCGGATCCAGAGGCCGACGACGAGCAGCACGCCCGAGAGCAGGAACGGGATGCGCCAGCCGAACGACTCGAACGCATCCTCGGGGAAGACAGCGCGCGCGCCGATCGTCACGAGGTTGCCGAGCGCGAGGCCGGCGAGCGCACCGACCTGCGGCACGGCGCCGTAGAAGCCGCGGCGGTTCTTGGGCGCGTACTCGACCGCGAGCAGCAGGCCGCCGCCCCACTCGCCGCCGAGCGCGAGGCCCTGCACGAGGCGCAGGAGCGTGAGCAGGATCGGCGCTGCGACGCCGATCGCGGCGTAGTCGGGCAGCACGCCCATGAGCATCGTCGCGACGCCCATGAGCGTGAGCGTGATGACGAGCGTCTTCTTGCGACCGATGCGGTCACCGACGTGGCTGAACACGACGCCGCCGAGCGGGCGCACGAGGAACGCGAGCGCGAACGAGGCGAACGCGAGCATGGAGCTCACGACCGGGTCCTCGCTCGGGAAGAAGTGGAGGTTGAAGACGGCGGTGGCCATCGTGCCGTACAGGAAGTAGTCGTACCACTCGATGGTCGAGCCGACCGCGCTGCCCCAGAGGGCGCGGCGCCGGTCCTTCGCCGACACGACGACCTCTGGGGTCGTCGGCGGCTTCTCGTCGATGGTGCTGGTCATGCTGTCTCCTTTGAGAGCGATGCGGATGCGTCGGTGCGGTGGGAAGGGAAGGGCAGGTTCAGGGGACGAGGATCGGGCGCCCGACGGCGCCGGTGCGCAGGTGCTCGATCGCCTCGTTGGCGTCCTCGAGCGCGAACGACTGGTCCAGCAGCCGGTCGAGGGGGAGGCGGCCCGCGCGGTAGAGCCGGAGGATCTCGGGCAGCTGCACGGGCGTGTTCGACGAGCCGTACAGCGCGCCGACGACTTTCCGGTCGCCCTGCACGAGCAGGTTGATCGGGATCGAGAGCTCCTCGCCGACCGCGCCCAGGCCGACGACGACCTCCGTGCCGCCTGGGCGGAGCGCCTCGAAGCCCGCGCGGATCGTCGCCGGGCGGCCGATGGCCTCGAGCACGTAGTGCACGCCGGTGCCGGTGATCTCGAGCACCCGGTCGGTGAAGCCCTCGGTCGAGGAGTCGATCGTGTGGGTCGCGCCGAGCTCGCGCGCCTTCTCGAGGCGGGCGGGCACGACATCCGACACGATGATCTGCGCGGCGCCGACGAGCTGCGCGGCGATCACGGCGGAGAGGCCGACGCCGCCTGCGCCGATGATGGCGACCGACTTGCCCGTGAGGTCCGGCATCCTGTTGAGCACGGTGCCCATGCCGGTGATGACTGCGCACCCGACGATCGCGGCGATCTCGGAGGGGATGTCGCTGTCGATCGCGATGAGCGACTCCTGCGAGACGACCGCGTGCTCCGCGAAGCACGCGTCGCCCATGAGGTGGTGGTAGCGCACGCCGTCCTTGCTGAGGCGGGTGCCGCCGCGCAGCAGGCCGTTGGTCTGGCCGTGCACCTTGCCGAGCGCGCACTGCGCCGGCTGCCCCGTGAGGCAGAACTCGCACTCGCCGCAGCGCGGGCGCCACATGAGCACGACCTTGTCGCCCGGGCGGAACCCAGTGACGCCGTCGCCGACCTCCTCGACGATGCCGGCGCCCTCGTGGCCGAGCACGATCGGAGTCCGAGCGGTGAGACCGCCCGAGATGTAGTGCACGTCGCTGTGGCAGACGCCTGCGGCCTCGATGCGCACGAGCACCTCGCCGCGGCCGGGCTGGTCGAGCTCGAGTTCCTCGAGCACGAGCGGTGCACCGGTCTCGTGCATCACCATCGCCTTCACGCGGCGCCTCCTCATCGATCGGTCGCTGCGCATCGATGCCGAGTGGCGGCCCTGCGCGCTTCGGTGCGCTGCAGTCGATGTCTGACGACGCCGTTCACGGTAGGGGCGGCAGCGCGGTGTGGTGCAAACCGCGTTCCGGCCAGCGGAACGGGTTACAGCGAGCTGAACGCCGAGTTCGCGCGGATGCGTCGATTGAGCCCGAGGGCGGTGATGCGCACTGCGGGGGCGTACTGGAGCATGTCGGCGCGGCCCGCTGGCCCGGTCACCGAGATCGCGGCGATCGGGGTGCCGTCGGCCCGCAGCAGCGGGCATGCGACGCACTCGACGCCCGGGTTCGACTCCTCCACCTCGTGCGAGAAGCCGTTCGCCCGCACCGCCTCGAGCTGCCGCCGGAAGGCCGCCTCGTCGGCGACCGTGCCGGGTCCGAGCGGCTCGAAGACCTGCGGCGTCGAGCGCTCGATGACCTCCTCGCTCGAGTGCGCGAGCACGGCCTTGCCGCCGGCCGTCGCGTAGGCCGGCACGCGCCCGCCGACTCGTGAACGGATGACCATGTCGGCGTCGCGCCCTCGGAGGATCTCGACGTACACCTGATCGGGCGTCTTCAGCACGCTCAGCTGCACGGTCATGCCGGTCGCCTGGCGCAGGTCGGCCATCGCGGCCAGGGCTAGTTGGCGCAGTTCCTTCGAGCGCTGCGCGAGCTCGCCCAGCTCGAACATCCGGATGCCGACGCGCACGCCGTTGTCGGCGCGCTCGAGGAAGTCCGCCTCGACGAGTTCGCTCACGATGCGCGAGGTGACCGACTTCGCGAGCCCCGCGGAGCGCGCGATGTCGTTCACGCCGAGCACCGGCCGCTCGCCGCTGAACGCGCCGAGCACCGCGGCCACTCGACCGATCATGGAGCGCGGAGTGTTCCGCTCATCGGAACTCATGACCCCAGTGTAGGCGGCGCTCGGGATTCAATGGAGCGAGCCGCGGCGCTGCCGCCGTGGGCCTGCTCATGACTGGAGGACCCGATGACCGAGACCGCGACGATCGACCGCACGACTGACGAGGCCGTCCTCGAGGTCGCCGAGGCATCCGCCCTCTGGGCTGCCACGCCGTACGCCGAGCGCGCGCGAGTGATGCGGGCGATCGCCGACGCGCTCGACGCGGCTGGCGCCGACCTCATCGCGATCGCGCAGGAGGAGACGGCGCTCGCAGAGGGGCGGCTGCAGGGTGAGCTGAAGCGCACGACCTTCCAGCTGCGGCTCTTCGCCGACGAGGTCGAGCGCGGCGAGTTCCTCGACGTCCGCATTGACAGGGCCGACCCCGACTGGCCGATGGGCGCGCCGCGGCCCGACCTCCGCCGCATGCTCGTGCCGATCGGCCCGGTGCTGAACTTTGCGGCGAGCAACTTCCCGTTCGCCTTCTCGGTCGCAGGCGGCGACACCGCCGCGGCGCTCGCGGCCGGCAACGCCGTGCTCGTCAAGGCGCACTCGGGCCACCCGCGACTCTCCGACGCGACGGTGGCCGTCATCCGCGAGGCCGCGATCGCCGCAGGTGCCCCGGCCGCCCTCGTGTCGGTCATCCATGGCACCCAGAACGGCGTCGCGGCGCTCCAGCACCCGGCGATCAAGGCTGCGTCGTTCACCGGCTCGATCGGTGGCGGCCGCGCGCTGTTCGACATCGCGAACGCGCGCCTCGAGCCCATCCCGTTCTACGGCGAGCTCGGCAGCGTGAACCCCGCATTCGTCGCCCCCGGCGCCGCGTCGCGCCGCGCGGAGCAGATCGCGACGGAGTACCTCGCGTCGGTCACCGGCAGCCAGGGGCAGCTCTGCACGAAGCCCGGCGTGCTCTTCGCGCCGGCGGAGTCGGGGGTGGTGGATGCGCTGCGTCGCGCAGCCGTGCCGGCTCCGGCGCCGCTCCTCAACGACCGCATCCAGGAGGGCTTCGTCGCGGGGCTCGAGGAGCTGACCGGCCGCTCGGACGTGTCCGTGCTGCGCGAGGGCGAGGCGAGCCGCCAGTCGCCGCCTGAGGCGACGCTGCTGCTCACGACGATCGATGCGGTGCTCGAGGACCCGGAGGCGCTCGTGCGCGAGGTCTTCGGCCCTGCCGGCCTCGTCGTCACCTACACGGATGCCGCCGACCTCCCCCGGGTCGCCCGTGGCCTCGAGGGCCAGCTCACCGCGACGGTCGTCGCGGATGAAGACGACCCGACCGACCTCCAGCTCGCGCGCAGCCTCGTGCCGGCGCTCGTCGACCGCGCGGGCCGCGTGCTCTGGAACCAGTGGCCCACCGGCGTCTCCGTCACCTTCGCGCAGCAGCACGGCGGCCCGTATCCGGCGACGACCGCGCCGACGACGACCGCGGTCGGCACCGCATCCGTCACCCGCTTCCTACGCCCCGTCGCGTTCCAGAACTTCCCGGCGGCGCTGCTGCCCGAGGCGCTGCGCGACGAGAACCCGCTGGAGGTGCCGCAGCGCGTCGACGGTTGACTGACTTCGACGCGACTATGTCGGCTCGCTGTGGCGGCGGCTCGTGCTCGCACTCGGCGGTTCACTGAGCCCCGAGGGGCTCACGCCACGCGACGACGGTTAAAGCCGATCGAGTAGCTGCGACTTCTTCGCGACGAATTCGTCCTCAGTCAGGATTCCTTGATCGCGTAGCGCGGCCAGCGCCTTGAGCCGCTCAGTTACTTCCGCGCCGACAGGCACGGCGGCAGCGGTTGCCTCCGGTCGGGGAAGTCGGTCCCGAACCAGGTCTGACACGAGCGTGAACGCCTGCTGCGCCGCCGTAGGAGGCTCTGCGGGACGGGTGGGCTCGACGGCGGCGGCCGTGGCGGCTGGCTCGGGATCGGGGCTGCGGCGATCGCGGAGCAGGATCGCGAAGTGCGTGAAGAGGCTCTCAGACATCTTGATGAGGGACTGCTTGCCGTCCACCCAATCGACCTGGACGAACCGCGGGGGGCGGACAGTCGTGTCCAGCGCGGCACCGACAGCTGCCGAGGCCGTCTTGCTCAGCATCCGCGGTGCGACCGCGCCCGCTACCGCCTTGCCGATGGCACTGATCTTGCTCGGATTGGCATCAGCGGGCTGTTCGACCCACGCGGCGACCTGCTCAGGCACCAGCTTTCGCCTAGTGAACCCGCCCTGCACAATAAGTGAGTTCCCGAACGGGGCAGTAGTCACCGTCGCGCCATGGAAGTCTCCGCCGACTACCTGTCCGTATGCCATGGCATGACTCTATTGGGCGAGCGGGCGAATCCGATGTCCTGCGCCCGATCGCGTCCTAAAAAGTCCCGCGTCGAAAGCGCTGCACGAAGAACCCGCTCTGTGTTGTCGCGGCGCGCAGACGGTGGATGTTCGCGTCCTGAGGGCGAGTGCCCGACGTTCCGTCAGTACCCGGCTGCGCGTCTCACGCCATCGGGCGACCAGACACGCTGAGCGAGATCAAGCACGAGCTCTCCGCGTTCCGCCTGCTCAGCTACCCCGAACCGCTCCATTGGGCGGAAGGGCAAGCCATCGCGCTCGATCAGCGTTCGGAACTGGGGCTGGTGGGAGTAAGGCTGACTCGTCAGGCTCGCCGCGAAGAAGTTTTGATTCGCGTACTGCCGAGCCTTCTCCTCGTATGGCTTCGCCTGGACGCTTCTATTGACGTCAGCCGGTAGCAGCAGTAGACCGCCGATGCGATTCCGTGCGGCTTCGAAGTCGGAGCGACTCGGGAAGGACGCGGCGAAGTAGTCATGGTCGTCGTGCCAGATGTGCTCGATGTCGAAGGGGTTGTGCCGGGCACGGTCGACCGTTTCGGCGAACCGGTCCGCTCCCGTCGCGCGGAGATCGACGTAAGCGGTGATCCTCGCCAGCAAATGGTAGATGTAACGCTTGCTGAACTGATTTAGGGCGAGATCGCGTATCCCAGACCGACCCCGCGAGGGGGCGCCCTCGAAGGTGACATCATCCTCCTCCAGTCGGCGCGTCAGCAGCTCGACAAGTTCCTCGAGTGGCCTACGTCGGATCTCCTTCACGAGCAGGTACATCGCGTAGCTTGTGGTCGAGTAGCCCACCCGGATGTAGTTCGACACCCGTCGCATGATCCAGATGTCGAGGAACGCGGCTGTCGCGGCGATCTTCCTTCGTACTGTCTCTGGATCATCGTGCCGCTCGAGCGGAGCCAGCAGGACCGTCGGCTGCCAGGTGAACTCATTGTGGGCGTTGTAGAAGACGTGCTCGAGGCCGGGCGTATAGCGGCGTGAAGCCTCCATGATGCGCAGATAGGCACCCGCAAAGAACGGCAGTTCCTCGGTCATGATTTCTACGTTGCGGGCGGCATCCCCGACGCGAAGTCGTTCCGGGCTGTCTCTTATCCAGCGGTGGAAGGTGGTCCCGATCGTTTCCCAGTCGCGATCCAGAGACCCGGCCTTTCTCTCGCGAACCGACTCGGCATGCTGGCTGCGAAGCCACGCCTTCATCATCACCGCATCACGTTCCGGATCGGGCTCATCTCCCGACGTGTTGAGCTCCAGCGTCATCCTGCGCCAGACGCTGTTCGAACGAGCGCGCTCGGCCTCGTCGTGTACGGGCGCGAGTAGGTAAGCCTTGAGCATGTCAACCGGGCTGAGCGGCTTGCCGCGATCGTTCATCGTCTCGAAGATCGCGTAGGCCTGCGCGTCGTTGGACGCCACGATCTCAATCAGGCCGACACGGTTGATGAGCCAGTAAACGAACGTTTCGAGCGCATCGCCGAGCTCGTCCTCGAAGTCGTTCGCATCGATGTCGTCGTAGCGGGCAAGGATCGTCCCGATCGATTCGTCCTGGCCGCTCGACGTGTACGGCTCGCCGTTGAAGAGCGCGCGGAGTACGGGCGTCCGCTCTGGTATATCCAGGTTGAAGACGTGTTCGCCGTAGCTGTCCGAGTAGACGAGGTCCGCAACAGTCGACGCGACGTTGAGGCTTCGTGCCTTGGCCTCGCGGTACAGGAAGATGAGAAGCAGCGTCAGTGAGGTGACCCTCTGCTGGCCGTCGACCAGGTAGCTGCGGCCCTCACGCTGCGTGACGATGATCGAGCCGAGGAAGTAGTCACTGTAATCCGGCACGGACCGCGGTGTGTCCCCGTCGCGATAGCTGCCCTGGAACCGGTTCACCAGATCGTTGATGAGCTCCTCGATGTGACGGTGTTCCCACTTGTACTCTCGCTGATATTCATCGATGGCGAAAGTACGATTCTTGAGGAGTTCGCTGATCGTGCGGTAGTGGGGCTGAATCGACATTGAGTACCTCCAGCTTGCACGGTACCGGGTCGAACGCCAGCTCCGGCGTAGTGCGCGCCAATCGAGCGCTCGGCACCCCTCCTTCGACGTCTTCTCTGACCTCTGATGCTCAGACGGCAGTCGCCTCGCCATCGGGGCGCAAGTCGTCCAGCGATCCGCTTGGCAGGTGGATCCAGCCTTCCTCCAATGCGACGTCGCGATCCTCCGGCATGTGCGTTAGCCCCAGCTGCGCCGCTCGAGCTACCAGAGCGCATGCAACGGCGTCCAGCGCATCGTCGGAGGCGATAAGCAGGGTGCGGTGGCTTGCAAGGTCAAGCCATGGAGCGGCATCCTCGAGCTGACAGACGATGGCCTCCCGTCCGCGAAGGCCCTCGGTGCGCTTGTAGTTGCGGAACGGCAACCCCCAGAGGTTCAGAGCGGCGGCAGGGTAGGCCTCGACCACCCGGCCTGAGCCGTCCCTCGCGATCGGCTGCCGGGCAGCCGCGAAGACACGCGCAAGCCTGAGCGCAGGAAAGGCGATCCGGTCCGCCGAGACGCGGAGTGGGGTCATGCTCGTCGCTGCGCGCACGTAGATGTCGGTGGCTCGAAGTGTCCTGCGTTCGATGAAAGGCTCGTCGAAGTTGGCTTGCTTGACTCCATCTCGGTGAGCGATGAGCAGTTCCGTGAAGTGGCGCGGCCATCCGAACGGGCAGTCGATCGCAAGGACGCCGTCTTCAGCCTCGATGTGTCGGAGCAGCACTTCGTCGCTGCATGACGTTGTGAGCTCTACGAGGCTCGCGCCGCCAGCGGTCCACTCAATCTTGGCCAGCGCGCTCTTCGAAGGTTGGGAGGCGAGGTCAACGCCGACGGTGACGCTCATCGAGGAGCCGGCCGGAGGGGTATCGGTAGATCGAGGGGCGGGTTCAACGCGGCGACCGCAGCGGCGAAGCGCTCTTGGAAGCGTCGTTGCTGGCCAGACCCCGGGAAAGGGACCGGCTCTTCGTGCAGCAACGGCAGGCTCGCCGCTTTGAAGGGATCGGCAAGCAGCTCGTGCACACTCCGCTTGACAAGGATCACCCCTTCGGGCCCAAGCGCGACGGCTCGCGCGGTGCAGTCGGCGACGCTCGAGGCCAAAGTCCTGTTGCGGTTTGCGCCCAGTCGGTTGACCGGGACGGGCGACAGATCGATGAGGAAGACGCCTGCATCGCGAAGAGCGCCGAGCCAGGGCACCTTGGCGCCAGCGCCCGAGCGAAGCGAACCCGCATTGCAGAGGCCCTTCGCGACTTCGCGGAAGAGCCCGTCCTCCTTAAGCAGATCATCGTCGTAGAAGTAGCGCCGCTGACCTCCATCGACTGCGGGAGGACTCTCCGCGACGAGCAGCAGTCGGACTCGCTCCGGCCTCCAGCGCTCCCGGCGGGCGGTGTACCAAGGGTCCTCACGTATCAACGAACCACATCCAGCTCGGGCAGCGACCTGACGATGCGCACGGTCTCGAGGCTGACCGTCGTGATGCGGCCGATGAGGTCGAGGATGTAGCGCGGGTCGCCGTGCTCCTCGCCCCAGGCGTTCGGGTCGTTGACGATGCCGGAGCGCTTGTCGGTCTTCACCTGATAGCGCTCGAGGATCCAGTCAAGCGCGGAGCGGGCGCCGAGCATGTACTCCTGCGCTTCGAGCGGGATGCCGCGTACGGTGATGCCGTTGTTGTACACGATTATCGACTTGTCGACCTGCCCGCCCGTCTTGCCGTAGCGCATCTTCTCGACGCGCAACGAGGCGCCCTCGCGTCGGTCGATGGCGACCGGATGCGGCGTCGCCGTCTCGTAGCCGATGTGCAGTCGTGCGAGCTCGGCACCGGCGCTTGCGAACTCGCGGAAGGCCCGCACCTTAGGGATGCGCGGCAGCATCTTCTTGAGGTCGGTCTTGAAGCGCGCCCGGTAGTCGGGACTGTGAAGGATGCCGTACAGGTAGTGGAAGATGTCGTCCTTCGTCACGCCTTTGCCGAACGTTGCCTGGTACTCGGCGAGGATCTCGTCGGTGACGTTGTCGATGCGGCGGTAACCGGAATCCGCAGGTTCGAGACCCGCGAGCAGATCGTGGTCGATCGGCTCAAAACGGTAGCGCGGGAAGAACTGCCCGGTGTCGAGCGAGTGCAGATCGGGCACTGTGTCGACGGCAAGCACCTCGAACGTGGGGTAGTGCGATGCCGGGGATGTCAGCACGAACCCCCAGTTCTTAGATTCGGGCGTCGGGTAGAGCTTTGTCATCTGGTAAGTGCGCTCGAGCAATCGCGGCTCGAAGTGAAGGTGCGTCTTCGAAAACGGGCGATACGTTGCCGTGGCAGACCGGTGTTGCTCGACCTGGATCCGTATCCCACGCTCGAGCAAACTCTGGAGCCCAGCTCCCCAGCTGATCCTCGAGGCGTCGACGACGCGGTCCTGCGGCCCTCCGCCGAGAGCGGCGTCAACCTGCGCGTTGTAGAACTCGACCATGCGGCGCACGTTAGCCTCGAGTGCCGGAGCTGAGTAGTTGTAGACCCAGGCGTCGCGGGCAGTCGCGAGACCGCGCGAGTACAACTCGAGGAAGCGGGCGCGGTGCTTGTCGGCGGGATCCTTGCTGCCGATCGGCGTGTAGCTCTCGAACTCGGGGGACCGTTGCCCGAGCCAGTCACCCTCGTCGTTCGGCTCGACGCGTCGCCAGTCGAGCGCCGCAAACGAGCCGGCCTTGGCGATCGTCTCGAGCTTCTCCTCGCGGCTGAGGTAGTCGCCGATGTCGCGGTAGAAGACGCCGCCATTGCGCTGCTGCGGGTTCTTCACCAGCAAGTAGATCGCAATCGTCGCGCGGCTGCCGCCGCCGAAGACCTTGCCGCCTTCCTTACGAGACTGCTCGCCGGCCGTGCGCTGATTGCCGCGCAAATTGAAGATGTAGAGACTGCTGAACTCGTCCTGCAGAGTCTTGCGTAGACCATCCGCCGTATTTCCATCGATGAACCCGCCGTTCGAGACGTAGGCGACGATGCCTTGGTCGCCGATGCGATCGCTCGCCCATCGAATCGCTCGGATGTACGAGTCATACAGGCTGTTCTTATTCGTGCCGGTCGAGCGCTTTGCGTACGTGTCGGCAATGCGTTTGTCGAGCGTCGGGTACTTCAGGTTCTGGTTGTCGTCATTGCCGGAGTCCTGCCCCTTGGAGTACGGAGGGTTCCCGACGATCACGCGGATCGGTCGCTCGAGCTGCGCCTGCACGCGCTCGTTGTTGACGGGGAAAACACCGCGGCCGTCAAGCTCGTCGCCGTCTTCAGTCATCTGGAAGGTGTCGGTGAGCACGATGCCGTCGAATGGCACGTGGTTGCCGCCCCGCAGCGACTGGTACGTCTCCTCGATGTTGACCGCGGCGACATAGTACGCGAGCAACACCAGTTCGTTGGCGTGCAGCTCGTGCCGGTACTTGCGTGGCAGCTCGTCGGGAGCGATGAGGCCCGATTGCAGCAGGCGCACGATGAATGTGCCAGTGCCCGTGAACGGATCGAGTACATGGACGCCCTCATCCGTGATGCGCGAACCGAACTCGGCGTACAGAGCGTCGTCGACCGAGCGCAGGATGAAGTCGACGATCTCGATCGGCGTGTAGACGATGCCGAGGCGATCACTAGTGCGGCTGAAAGCGTGTGAGAAGAACTTCTCGTAGAGCTCCTTGACGACATGCTGCTTGGCTGCCGCGTTGTCGAGACCCTCGGCGCGGATGCGTACGTCGTCGTAAAACTTCTCGAGCGTCTTGGTCTCGGCACCGAGGTTCTTCCCTTCGAGCGCGTCGAGCATCCCCTGCATCACCTGCGCGACCGGGTTCTTGCGCGAGAAGTCCTCGTGGGCGAATAGCGCGTCGAACACCGGCTGGGTGATCAGATGCTGCGCCAGCATCTCGATGGCGTCGTCGCGCTTGACCGACGGGTTGAGGTTGTCCTGCAGGCCCTTGTGGAATCGCGTGAACTGCTGCCGCAGCTCATGGTCGGATCCCTCGACGAGATCGGTGATGCGCGTGATCTGGCGCTGGGCGATCTCGCCGATGTCCTTCGCCCAGTCCTCCCAGTAGCGGCGCGTGCCGACCTTCTTGACGATGCGGGCGTAGAACGCGTCTTCCCACTGCTCGAATCCGGGGAAGGCGAGTTGCGAGCTTTGCACGCGCACGGCGGCGGCTTGCGCTGCCTCCGCGCCGAGGGTGACAGGCACGCCGTCACTGTCCCACTCGCCCAGCCGCACCGGCGCACTGTCGCCGGCCCACGCATCCGCCGCCCGCGAGTCTGTGTTCACGCCGATGATGCTGATCTGCCCGTTCGCGCGCTTGTCGCGGTTGAGATCAAGCTTGTTGATAGTCGCGTCAAGGCGCTCATCGTGCGCGCGCAGCGCCTGCAGCACCTTCCAGACCACCTCGAAGCGCTTGTTGTCGTTGAGGGCGACGTCCGGCTCTTGGTCGGTGGGCACCGCGACCGGCAGGATGACGTAGCCGTACTCCTTGCCGGCCGAGAGCCGCATGACGCGCCCGACCGACTGGACGACATCGACGATGGAGTTGCGCGGGTTCAGGAACAGCACCGCGTCGAGCGCCGGCACGTCGACGCCCTCCGAGAGACATTTCGCGTTCGAGAGGATGCGGCACTCGCCGGGTTTGCCGCCCTCGCGCAGCCAGTCGAGGCGGCCGTTGCGCTCGAGGATGTTCATGCCCCCGTCGACGTGCTGCACCTCGCAACGCGGCGGGCGATCGTCGCTCGCGAGCTCGCCCGCGATCTCCTCGAACTGCTCGGCGAACTGCTTCGAGTCACGGATGCTGCGGGTGAACGCGACGGCTCGCTGCATGGGGGCGCGGTCTCGGCCGAAGTCCTCGGGGTCGTCGCTGCGCTTGGCGAGGCCGTTCCAGCATCCAACGATCTTGGCGGCGTCGGGCAGGTCGATCTCGTGCTCGCTGGTTGCGAGCACTCTCTGCATGCTGCGGCTCACCTGCCGCTCGTCGACGGCGAGCACGATGACCTTGTAATCGGTCAGCCACCGGCCTGCAACGGCTTCGCCAAAGCCGAGGCGGTAGAGCTCCGGGCCGTAGAGCGACTCGTCGTCCATCGACGCCAGCACGGCTGCGCCGTCGGCCTGCACCTTCTTCGCTTCGGAGCCATAGATGCGGGGCGTCGCCGTCATGTACAGACGCTTCGAGCCGCGGATGTACTCGGCATCATGCACTTTCACGAAGTGGCTCTCTTCCTCGTCGGCAAGAGTCACTCCGGTGGTGCGATGCGCCTCGTCGCAGATGATGAGGTCGAAGTCAGGGACGCCCTGTTGCTGCGCCTCGTGGATCACCCCGATCGACTGGTAGGTCGAGAAGACGACGGTGGTCTTACCAGCGCCCAAGCGCTTGCTGAACTGGGCTGCGAGACCGGTCGCATCGGTAGTCGCTGGGTAAGCCAGATCGGTGAGGGTGAGGTCGGCGGCGTCGTCGTCGCGGCTGCGCTTGCCGACGCGCACGTCGGAACAGACCGCGAACGCACGAATCGGCGACTCTGCGGCGGCGGTCCACTCTTTGAGCGTCTGGGAGAGCAGCGCGATCGAAGGGACAAGGAACAGCACGCGGCCGCCCTCCGGCACGACGTCCTCCATGGCGCGCAACGACGTGAATGTCTTGCCCGTGCCGCACGCCATGATCAGCTTGCCGCGTTCGCCCTCGGTAAGCCCTGCTCGAACGGCAGCGATGGCCTCTGATTGGTATGGCCGAAGCTTCTTCTTCGCGTCAGGCTGGAGCTCCGTGGGCCTGTCGAACGAGTAGGTCGACCAGTCCACGCCGCTGTCGCCCAGGTCGTGCACGCCCAGGCGCATCACCGGCGGGTGTTGGCCCTCGATGGTCTCCTGAGCGTTCTTTCCCCAATGGTCTGTTGTGGAGACGAAGAGGCGGGCGGCGAACTCGCCGTGCTTGCCCGATGCGGCGAGGAAGCCGTCGACCTCCGCCTTGCTGATGACGTGGCCGGCGTCGTAGAACTTGCACTGGATCGCGGTCAGATCACCGGTCTCGCGATCTTTCGCGACCAGGTCGATGCCGGTGTCCGCGCGACCGTTGCGACCCGGGTAGTCACGCCAGAGCCAAACGTCGCTGAAGCGCTGCTGGTACAGCGGTGCCGTTCGCAGGAAGGACTGGATGAGGTACTCGAACAGGTCGCCCTGGTTGCGCTTGTCGAGCGCGAGCGCGCGGTACTCGTCAAGAACGTCGTATATCGACTTCGTCATTGCCGTGATCCTTGGGATTTGCGGGGAATACTGTCGAGCCTAGGTAGAGAACGCTCGTCAGAGTGGTACTGACACACTCCGGCCGTTGGTCCGGACACATCCGCTTCGAGTCGCTGCCGCCTGCACATCCGTCAAGTGGGGTCGATGGACTCAGCCCACATTCTGGCGTAGTCGATGGGAAATCCGGACGTTGGTGCTACGACGGCACTCCCGGCGGCCGCTAGGGCAAGGACCACTCGGCCTTCCGGCAGCACGAACCCCCCTCCGCCATCAAGAGAAGCAAGATGGCGATCATGCAGGGACGCCACTGAACCACGATGCATGAATCGCAGGCGTACACCAGGGACTGCGAGCAGACGCCGCGCATCGCTCGCAGAGTACACGTGACCGGGCGGTTCCTTCATGGTCAGGACGTTGACGCCTGTTTTCGAATGCTGCCGGACCGCATGGAGAAACTCGACAAGTCGATCAGTGTGCGGAAGCAGGTATCGGTCACACCACACCACCGTCGAGCTACTGTCAATCAGTCCGGCGAACCGGCGAGCCGCATCGCCAATCGCTGACGGCCATCCCGCGCTGTCACGGCGGAGCAGCTCGTCAAGCCCGGACTCCGTCGAGAGTCGAGTGGGAGCGCCCTCCCAGCTAAGGCCCGAGAGTGATGCGAGATCGTTCCAGGCCAGCGAGTCGGGGAAGCGTCCCGTCCTGTTCGCCGCGCGTGCCGCTTGCGTCACGTCGTCAGCGATCAAGTCTGCCTCTTGTGAGACGCGCGCAACGACGTCAGCGATGCGAGGTTGCCGCGCTCGCGCGTACTCGTGCCATAGCGCAAGCGAGTCGCCGAAAGCCGCCGTCAAGTCGCGATGAGAACCCTGAAGGCGGGCAGGAACTGTAGGCAGCGGGTGCTTCGTCGTGCGAGTGAGCAACGGACTGCCCGTGGTGCGCGACTTGTGAGGTCCGCTGCAACGCGTCAGAAACAGCGCGGCGGTGTCGGTTGCCATAGGCCCGTCGATCAGCTCCGCGACTAATGCTTGCTCTAGAAGGCCACCGCCTGAGCGCGCCAAGGCCAGATGTATGTCGTCGAAGAGGAGCACTACAAGACCGTGTTGCTCACGGGTCGAGCGTAAGGTCGTTAGCAGCTCTGAGCGCAGGGAGTGCTGGTCCGGCTCGGTGAAGGCTTTGCCGCTTGCGATGATGGCACATTCGCCAAGCATTTCTTTCAGTCGCTTTGCCAGCCAGGTCTTCTGAGAGCGAGGAGGCCCGGCAGTCGTCAACAACGCTCCGCTGAACAGTTGGTCACCCACGTCCTCGAGCCAAGCGGAGGCTTCTGTGTCCAGGTCACTCAGAAGCGACACTGGGGAACGCCGCTCGGATTCTTGGGTTAAGCTCGCCGTCGAGAAGGCCGTAACTAACTGCGTGCTCGAGTCGATTTCCGCTTTCTGCCATCCACTCCGCGGCGAGACTACGTTCGTCTTCATCGCCGCCTACGTGCAGCATAAGCGCAGCGTGTTCGTCTGGAAACCACTCTGCGAAGGAGACCAGCACGTCCTTCGCCTGGTCGCGCGCACTGCCACTTGCGTCGACCCGTACGGCAGCGGCGAGCCTATCGACCGTCAGTAGGAAAGGCATCTCCTCAGCGGTGCGCATGGAACTCGCTTGCGATGCAGCCTTCCGAGTCAGCAGAGGATGACCTCCGAAGGCGCTCCACAGAATTTCCATCGCCTCGTCGCCGGCCTGGCCTCGCGGAAATCGGACACCCATGCGCTTTCCCAGAGCCTGCACCATGTCGCGGGCATCCTGACGGCTCATTGGCGCCAACCAGTACAGCCGCACTAGCTTGTAAAGGAGATTGTCAGCTCGCCCCTGAAGCGGCTCCTCAAAAAGCCGGGGATTCACGCCCGCGGAAACCATCACAAGTTGATCCGCCTCTTGCAGCGGTCCGCGCAGTTGAACGAGGGCTCGATACGGTTCTTCGTCATTTGCGAACTTTGACTGCGGACCGGGCGGGACCTGATCGATTTCGTCGATGAACAATTCAACGCGCGCTGGGACGGCCGCCAGGATCGCACCGAGGTCCTCAATCCAGAAATCTCTCAGGTCCTCCTCGCTGGCCTTGAGGCGTCCCTCGCGTGACAGGCATCGCAGGCGCAACTTCGCTTCGCCCACGTGAGGCCTACTCGCTTCCCAGACCCTCTCAAGCAGAGTCGCGCGTAATTGGCGAGCTGATTCGATTTGTGAGACGTCCACCTCGACGACCGGGCGGCCCTCATCGCGCCGTTCCCGTGCCAGCCTTCTAAGAAGCGAAGTCTTTCCTGCCTTGCGGAGGCCGAAGATTCCTACCGACTGCCCGATCTCCAAGGCATGCCTCAGTCCGCTGAGCTCGGCCGACCGACCAAAAAACTCCGCAGCACTCGTGACCGGGCGCGTAACGTCATACACATCCACAGACGTAAGGCCAGACGCTAGCTTCGTGCGGAACTGCCGCTGACCCTCGAGGTCTTCCAGGTCGATCTGGACAAGGACGATGTCACGTTTGCGCCGTTGGGCCAGGAACTCGAAGCGGCGGTCGTTGGTGAAAACGACGGCAATATCTTCTTCGAGTCGGCTCGACTTGCTAATTCGATCTGTCAGGCGATCCAGCAGCCGCGGCTCCACCGTGTCGAACTCGGTGTACAGCAGGAGAATCTCACGGTGCAAGTCGAACATGTCTTTCACGTTCGTCGGCAACACACAGTGGAGCCACCACGCTCCCCGCATGGCGTGGTCCTCCGCGACCTGGAAGGTCTCGATCTCGTTTGATCGCAGGTAAGCAAGTAGCGCGGAGCCATGGAGGGTCGTCCGCATGAACCGACCTTTAGCTTCCTGCAGAACGCGCTGATTCGCTGTAATCGACTTCCCTGAGTCTTCCACCTCCTGAGTGTATCGAGTCGACGGCT
Organism: Agrococcus sp. HG114; assembly: GCF_024723325.1. GTDB lineage: Bacteria > Actinomycetota > Actinomycetes > Actinomycetales > Microbacteriaceae > Agrococcus. The sequence goes on along the minus strand of NZ_JANQCH010000001.1, from coordinate 50,877 downwards.
CTCGGCGGTCCAGCTGTCCTCAACGGCTAGTTGATGACCGCGCGAGTCCGTGTCTCACGTGTCAGAGAACACCAGCGTTTCGTTCACATCCCGATTCGATCTCGCCACCGGTTCCGTTCCATTCAAGTGCCGTAGTCTTGGACCGGCGCCGCGCGAGCGGTCGCATCGTTGACGAGCGCCGCTGTTGACACGAGGTAAGCGGATGTCGCCTTACGCCAGCGCCGACGGCATTCACGACCATCCCTCCGGCACGCCCTGATCAGTTCGAAGGGAAGCCAAGGTTCAGGCCGCCGTGGCTCGGGTCGAGCCAGCGGCTCGTGACGACCTTCTCGCGGGTGTAGATGTCGAACGCGTGCTTGCCGTACGCCTTGCCCTGGCCGAACGCCGACTGCTTCCAGCCGCCGAACGAGTGGTAGCCGACCGGCACGGGGATCGGCACGTTCACGCCGACCATGCCGACCTGCACCTCGTTCTGGAACCGGCGCGCGGCGCCGCCGTCGTTCGTGAAGATTGCCGTGCCGTTGCCGAACGGGTTCGCGTTGATGAGCTCGAGCCCCTCCTCGTACGAGGCGACGCGCACGATCGAGAGCACCGGGCCGAAGATCTCCTCCTGGTACGCCTTCGACTCCGTCGGCACCTTGTCGAGCAGCGTGGGCTTGACCCAGAAGCCGTTCGGGTCGCCGTCGACCTCGGGGTCGCGGCCGTCGACCACCACGGTCGCGCCATCCGCCTCGGCGGTGCCGATGTAGCCGACGACCTTGTCGCGGTGGGCCGCCGAGATGAGCGGGCCCATGTCGTTGTCTCGCGTGCCGTCCCCGGTGCGGATGCCCTGCATCCGCTCGGCGATCTTCGCCTGCAGCTCGTCGGCGATCGACTCGACCGCGAGGACCACCGAGATGGCCATGCAGCGCTCGCCCGCCGAGCCGAAGCCGGCGTTCACGGCCGCGTCCGCGGTCACGTCGAGGTCGGCGTCGGGCAGCACGAGCATGTGGTTCTTCGCGCCGCCGAGCGCCTGCACGCGCTTGCCGTGCTTCGAGCCCGTCTCGTAGACGTACTGCGCGATCGGCGTGGAGCCGACGAACGAGATCGCGGCGACGTCTTCGTGGGTGAGGAGCACATCCACCGCCTCCTTATCGCCGTGCACGACGGTGAGCACGCCGGCGGGGAGGCCCGCCTCGGCGTAGAGCTCGGCGATGAACACTGCGGCCGACGGGTCCTTCTCGGAGGGCTTCAGCACGACCGAGTTGCCGGCCGCGAGCGCGATCGGCGCGAACCACAGCGGCACCATCGCCGGGAAGTTGAACGGGCTGATGATGCCCACGACGCCGAGCGGCTGGCGCAGCGAGTAGACGTCGACGCCGGTCGAGACGTTCTCCGAGAACTCGCCCTTCGTCATGAGCGGAAACGCGGTCGCGAGCTCGACGACCTCGATCGCACGCGCGATCTCGCCCAGCGCATCCGAGTGCACCTTGCCGTGCTCGGCGGTGATGATGCGCGCGAGGTCGTCCTTGCGCGCCACGAGCAGCTCGCGGAAGCGGAACATGATCGCCTGCCGCTTCGCGATCGACAGGTCGCGCCAAGCGGGGAACGCCGCCTTCGCCGCCGCGATCGCCTCGGCGACCTCGTCGGCCGACGCGAGCGCGACCTCGCGCGCGACCGTGCCCAGCGAGGGATTCAAGACGGCGCGGTGGGGCCGGATTCCCTTAGATGAACTCGAGCGGGTCGAACTCGTCGATCGGGATGATGCGCACGCGAGGCAGGCGCGAGTTGAACGCCGCCACGTCGTACTCGAGGTCGAAGAACTCGATGCCGTCGACGTCACGGAGGTCGCCGGCCATGAACTCGCCGAAGCCGACGATGCCGACGCGGCGCGCGTCGTCCTGCGCGAGGCGCTGCATCTGCAAGGCGAAGTCGCGGTCGTGGCTCACGAGCATGACGTCGTCTGCCCGGGCGGCCAGCGCATCCGCCGTCTTCTGGATCGCGATGTCGACGACCTTGCCCTCGCCGCTCAGCGGCACCGGCCGGTAGCCCATCGCGATGAGCGCCTGCACGAACGACGCCGGCAGCTCGTGGCTGACCGCGAGGAAGAACAGGCCCTTGACCGGCTGCTGCCACGCGCGCTCGGCGAAGTCGAGCACCTTGTTCCAGCGCGGGCGCTCCTGCGGCTCCGGGCGGCGGTCGAGGATCGAGACGCCGAGCGTGGCGTCGATGTTCTCGCCGTCGATCAGCAGGTATGTCGTGCGCTCGGGCATGGGGGAGACTATCGGCGGGCGGGTCTCGATACGCCGACTTCGTCGGCTACTCGACCAGCGGGGAGTGGGAACGGCACGTGTCGGTGGGGCGCGCTATCGTCGGGGCAGGCTCAAGAGTTGCAGCCATCGGTACCTGGCCGGCTGCACGGCAACCCCCTCCGCTGAGCGGGGTGCCCCAGGGGAAGAGCCGGCCCGCCGCGACCGCGCCGGGCAAGTCAGCGGGGTGCGGTGCGCCGCCCTCGCCGAGCGGGCGGAGCTCCCATGCACATGCAGCGACCCTTCATCGACGGCCAGCCGGTGCCGACGCACCACGACGGCGTCTGGCCCGAGCGCGTCCCGCCGCTCCCCGCGGGCCAGTTCAGCTTCATGTCGTGGGCGAAGGCTGCCGCACGCTCCCAGCGCGCGTGCCCGCACGACGGAGGCACGCGACCCGTCGACGCCTACAGCGACCTCGACCAGTGCGTGCTGTGCGATCTCGTGCTGCCGCTCGCGCCGCTGCCGGAGGTCGACCTCGACGATGCCGGCAGCGAGCTTGCGTGGGCCGTCGCGTTCGCGCAGCGGCCGCCCGCGTTCCCGGGCGTGCTGGCGCTCGTGGAGCTGTCGCGGCGCATCAGGCGGGCGGATGCGTCGTGGGCGACGCGGATGTTCGCCGACGACCTCGGGGGGTTGCGCCGGCTGGGCCACACGCCGCGAAGCTACCTGGCGATGTGCGAGTGATCACGACGGATGCGGCGGCCGGCCCGCGCGGCCGGTCACCGCATCCGCCGGTCTGAGGCGGCCGCGGGAGCCGCTTGCTGAGACGATTGTCGCTGTCCCGAACATCGTCGAAGCTCCGCAGCGACGCGCGCTCCTACAGTGGCCGCACGCCCGACTGGGATCAACGACGCTCCGCACGAGAGGTCCGGTATGAAGAACCGAAAGCCAGCGATCGCGCTCACCGCGCTCGCGACCACCGCCGTCATCCTCACCGGCTGCGCCGGTGCCGGCGGCACCGCACCCGCCGCATCCAACAGCGGCGAGCCGACCGAGGGCGGCGAGCTCATCGTCGCCTCGCTGCCGGCCATGATCGACCCGTACGTCACCACGTCGCGCAGCAACTGGATGGTCGCGGCCTCGGTGTGCGAGGGCCTGTTCGCGAACGGCGCGAACATGGAGGTGCACAACGGTCTCGCCGAGGACTACACCTACGACGCCGAGACCGGCGAGTACCTGATCACCCTCCGCGACGGCGTCGCGATCCACAGCGGCGGCACCCTCACCTCGGCCGACGTCGTCGCGTCCCTCCAGCGCTACGCCGAGAGCGACGCCGGCGAGCTCTTCGGCGAGCTCGTCAGCGAGGTCAGCGCCGTCGACGACGCCACCGTCCGCATCGCGACGGTCTCGCCGACCGGCGCCATCCCCGCCCTGCTCGCGGTGCCCGACACCGGCGCCTACATCCTGTCGGCCGCCTCGCTCGAGGCCGCCGGCGACGCCGAGCTCGAGACGCTCGACTGCACCGGCCCCTACCAGCTCGACTCGTTCACCGTCGACGATAGCGCGGTCGTGAGCCGCTTCGACGGGTACGTCTCGCGCGAGGAGGAGCCCGACGGCGGCGCCGGCGCCAAGGTCGCCCACGCCGACACAATCCGCTTCGTGCCGCTCAACGAGGACAACGTCATCAACCAGCTGCGCACGCAGCAGGTCAACATCGCGCCGCAGTTCGTGAGCATGGACCAGCTCGCCGTCTACGAGTCCGACCCGGCGCTGACGCCGATCGTCTCGCCCGGCAGCGGCTTCTCGCTCATCCAGTTCAACATGCAGGAGGGGCCTTTCACCGACCTGCGCATGCGCCAGGCGCTGATGAACGCCGTCGACCCCGAGGCCATCACGCTGCAGCAGATGGGCAGCACCGACTACGTCGAGTCGACCTCGTCGATGTTCCCCTCCGACTCCGTCTGGTACTCCGAGGCCGGCTCGGAGATATGGGAGGCGCGTGACCCCGCGCAGTCGCAGGCGCTGCTCGACGAGGCCGGCTACGACGGCACGCCCATCCGCCTGCTGTACCGCCCGAGCTCCGACAACTACGGCCCGCTGCTGCAGCAGCAGCTCGAGGCCGCCGGGTTCACCGTCGAGCTGCTCGCGGTCGACAAGGCGACCTTCGGCGACACCCGCACCGACCCCGGCGCCTGGGACATCTTCCTCGCCGGCGGCACCGCCTACTCCGACCCGCTGACCGTGGTGTTCCTCAACGACAGCTTCCCGGGCTGGTGGGCGACCGACGCCAAGCACGACCTCGTCGCGGAGCTCACCGCCGGCGCCGACTTCGACGAGCGCAAGCCCGTCTGGGACGAGCTGCAGCGGCTGATCTGGGAGGAGCTGCCCTTCATCAAGCTCGACCACGAGTCGCGCCTGATCGTCACGAGCAGCAACGTCACCGGCCTGGAGCCCGCGCAGGGCACCGCGCGCGGCTTCTACAACGTCTCGCTCAGCGAGCAGTAGCCGACGACCCGCACGACGCCCACCCGCACGATACCCACCATCCCGAGGAGCCATCATGAGTGAACAGCTGCGTTCGTTCCTCAGGGACCCCGCGGCGATGGTGGGTGTCGCGCTCGTCGCCCTGATGGTCGCGATCGCCCTGGCGGCCCCGATCATCAGCGGCGACCCGCACCTGCTCGACCCGCGGATGCGGCTGCAGGCGCCGAGCTCGGAGCATCCGTTGGGCACGGACGACATGGGCCGTGACCTCTGGACGATGATCGCCTACGGCGCGCAGAGCTCGCTCGCGATCGCCGGTGCGTGCATCGTGCTTGCCATCATCATCGGCTTTGTCATCGGCGTCACCGCCGGCTACTTCAAGACCTTCGACGCGATCATGATGCGGATCATCGACGGCATGATGGCGTTCCCGAACATCATCCTGGTGCTCAGCCTCGTCGGCGTGCTCGGCCGTGGCATCGGACCGCTGGTGTTCGGTCTCACGATCGTGCTGATCCCGCCGATCGCGCGCGTCGTCCGCGCGGCCGCGCTCGGGGTGAAGACCTCCGCCTCCGTGGAGTCGGCACGCGCGATCGGCGCGAGCGACGGCTGGATCCTCGCTCGCTACGTGGCGCCCGAGTCCGCATCCGTCCTCATCGTGCAGGCGACGATGGGCTTCGCCCAGACCGTGCTGTCCATCGCGGCGCTGAGCTTCCTCGGCATCGGCCTGCCGCCGGACGTGCCTAGCTGGGGCGCGACCCTGTCGGCCGCGCAGCAGTACATCCAGGTCGCCTGGTGGATCGCCGTATTCCCCGGCATCGCGATCCTGCTGACCGTGCTCGGCCTCATCCTGGTCGGCGACGGCCTCCGCGACGCAATGGACCCGCGCGCCCGCCGTCTGCTGGTGCTGTCGAAGATGAAGCGCATCGCCGCCCGCGCCGAGAAGGTCGAGGCCTGAGCATGCTGCGCTACATCCTCGGTCGCCTGCTGGCGATGATCCCCACCGTGGCGGTGCCGATGGTGCTGCTGTTCCTGCTGCTGCGCCTCACCCCCGGCGACCCCGCCGTCGTCATGCTCGGGGAGGACGCCAGCGTCGAGCAGATCGAGGCGCTCCGCGAGGAGATGGGCCTCAACGAACCGCTCATCGTGCAGTTCGTCGCCTGGCTCGGCCGCATGGCCACCTTCGACTTCGGCAGCTCGATCTTCCTGCGCACCGATGTCTCGAGCGCTGTGCTCGGCGCGGCCGCCGTCACCGCGCAGCTCGCGATCTTCGCGATGCTCATCGCCGTGCTCGTCGGGCCGCTGCTCGGCGCTGTCGCGGCGACGAGCAGGTCGCGCATGCTCGACAAGGCGATGGTCGTGGGCTCCACCGTGGGCATCGCGATGCCGACCTTCTGGCTCGCCATCATGGGCATCCTCGCGCTCGGCGTGGGCGTGCGCATCTTCCCCGTCTCGGGCTACGTGCCGCTCACGCACGACTTCTGGCTCTCCTGGTACTACCTGGCGCTGCCGGCCATCGTGCTGGGCGTGCTCGAGGCGGCGACCCTGTTCCGCTACGCCCGCAACGGCGTGCTCGACACCAAGCACCAGCCGTTCGTGCGCACCGCGCAGGCCATGGGCATCCCCTCCCGCACGATCACCGGGCAGTACGTGCTGCGCGCGGCGCTCGTGCCGGTCGTGACCGTCATCGGCCTCTCGTTCGCATCGATGCTCGGCGGTGCGGTCGTGACCGAGAAGGTCTTCTCGATCCCCGGGCTTGGCGCCCTCCTGCTCACCGCGGTCGAGCGGCGCGACTACCCGCTCATCGAGGGCTGCATCTTCTTCATCGCCGTCGTGTTCGTGGTCGTGAACCTGCTCGTCGACATCGTCTGCGCCCTCCTCGACCCCCGCATCCGCTTCGCAGGGAAGGACTGAGCCGCCATGCGATTCGAACCCACCGAAGCGATCAAGGTCGCCGGTCGCGCGTTGCTGACCGTGCGCGGGCTCAGCATCGACATCCTGAGCGAGCAGGGCGCGAACCGGGTCGTGCACGAGCTGTCGTTCGAGCTGCAGCCGGGCCGCACACTCGGCATCGTCGGCGAGTCGGGGTCGGGCAAGTCGCTCACCGCCAACGCGGTCATGGGCATCCTGCCCGAGGTCGCCGTCGCGCACGGCGAGATCGAGTACAAGGGGCAGCAGCTGCTGCAGTTCACGCGGGCCCAGCGCGAGCAGAGCTCGGGCTCGGAGATCGGCTACGTCTTCCAGGAGCCGATGAGCGCGCTCCACCCCACGATGACGATCGCCGAGCAGATGATCCGCCCGATGCGGCTGCACCTGGGCCTCTCGGCCAAGCAAGCACGCTCACGCGCCCGCGAGCTGCTCGACCTGGTCGGCATCCCGCCCGAGCGCGGCGTGCTCGAGAGCTACGTGCACCAGCTCTCCGGCGGCATGCGGCAACGCGTCATGATCGCCATGAGCATCTCCTGCGACCCGTCGCTGCTCATCGCGGACGAGCCGACGACCGCGCTCGACGCGACCATCCAGAAGCAGATCCTCGAGCTGCTGGTGCGGCTGCGCGAGGAGCTGCACCTGTCGATGATCCTCATCAGCCACGACCTCGGGCTCATCTCGCACTACAGCGACGACGTGGTCGTCATGCTCGACGGCTACCTGATGGAGCAGGGGCCGACCGCGCAGGTGGTCGCGGCGCCGCAGTCGGGCTACACCCGCGGGCTGCTCGAGGCGGCGCCGCGGCTCGGCCACCGCGTCGACCGCCTGCCGGTAATCGACCGCGCGGCATTCACGAAGGCGGAGCGATGACGGAGCAGGCGCAGGGCTCGGCCGAGCGGCTGGCACAGGGTTCGACGGAGCGCGAGCCGGTCCTCGCGCTCGAGCACGTGACCAAGACGTTCGCGATGGGCGGCGTGCTGCGTCGGCGCGCCCACACCGCCGTCGACGACGTCTCGTTCACCCTCGGGCGCAACCAGGTGCTCGGCCTGGTCGGCGAGTCGGGCTCGGGCAAGTCGACGATCGGCCGCATCGCGATCGGCCTGATCCGGCCCACCTCCGGCTCGGTGCGGGTGCTGGGAGAGGACATCACGCGGATGCGCGGGGCTGGCCTGCGCCGGTACCGGCGGAAGATGCAGATGATCTTCCAGGACTCCTCCAACTCCCTGAACCCCAGGATGACGCTGCTCGAGCTGCTGATGGAGCCGATGCGGGTGCAGGGGCTGCACTCGCCGAAGGAGCGCGAGCAGCGCGCCCGCAGGCTCGCCGACGAGGTCTCGCTCGCCGAGCGCTGGCTCGGTCGGCTGCCGCACGAGTTCTCGGGCGGCCAGCGGCAGCGCATCTCGATCGCCCGGGCGCTCGCGCTCGAGCCCGAGCTGATCGTCGCCGACGAGCCGGTCTCGGCACTCGACGTGTCGGTGCAGGCCACCGTGCTGAACCTCCTGAAGGACATCCAGCAGGAGCGGCAGCTCGCGACCCTGTTCATCAGCCACGACATGGCGGTGGTCGAGTTCATGTGCGACTCGGTCGCGGTGCTCAACCGGGGCGCGATCGTCGAGCGCGGCGCCACCCGCGAGGTGTTCGCCGATCCGCAGCACGACTACACGCGCACGCTCCTCGACGCCGCGCCCAGCCTGTCGTGATCCCCGTCAACCTCTCACCGCATCCGGAGCCCGTGAACATCGCCATGCCTACCGTCACCTCAGCCGTCGTCAGCGGTCCGATCGCCGAGACCGGATCCAGCACGGCGGTGCTGCTCGAGCCGTACGCCGTCGACCGGATGCCGCTCTACGGCTACGAGCAAAAGGAGTACGTCGTCTCCGGCACGGCGGCGGGGGCGAGCTACAGCACCCGCATCCTGGTGCGGCACCCGTCGGACATGGCGCGGGCGAACGGTCGCGCGCTCGCGGAGGTCAGCCACATCTGGGGCGGCACCTCGGTGTGGCGCGCGTACCACCGACAGCTCATGCGCGCCGGGTACCTGTGGATCGAGATCGACGCGCAGGCGCCCTCGGCGCTTGACCTGATCAAGGGCGCGGATCCGGAGCGCTACGCCGAGATGCACTTCGTCGAGGGGGAGCTGGCGCGCGACTTCAAGGCCACCATCCCGTTCGAGGAGGACCCGACGCCGCAGCTGCTGGCCGAGCAGTACGACGCGTTCAAGGAGCGCTGGTGGGCGGCCACGCCGCAGTCGTTCGAGATCGTCGCGCAGGTGGCGGCGGCGCTGCGCGAGGACCTGCCGGGGCTCGCTGGATCAGCAGTGCGGACGCTGCTGCTGGCCGGCATCTCGCAGACCGGCGGCTTCACGCGCAGGTTCATCGAGCGCCACCACGAGACGCTGCGCCGCGAGGGCGGGCTGCCCGTCTTCGACGGCTATCTGCCGGGCGCGTCGGGCGGCGACGCGCTGCCCGACGTCGACGTGCCCGTCATCGAGGTGCTGGGCGAATCGGAGTTCCAGTCGGTGCGCTGGGCATGCGGCGTCAGCGGACAGGTGCGGGGGCTGAGCCACCGCCGGCCCGACTCGGGCACCTTCCGGCTCTATGAGGTCGCGGGGATGGCGCACCGCGAGACGCGGCGCATGAGCCAGGCCGACGTCGTGCGGCTCGCGGACTGCCCGCTTCCGGAGGGCGCGCACTGGTCGAGCTTCCCCAACACGCACGTCTACAACGCGCTGCTCGAGCTGCTCGCCGACTGGGCCGAGGGCATCGCCGAGCCGCCCGCCTCGCAGCTGCTCGAGACGGTGGGAGACACGGACGAGATCGTGCGGGATGCCTGGGGCAACGCGGTCGGCGGCCTGCGCACGACGTACACCGACGCGCCGACGTCGACGCTGGTCGCGGCGACGCCGATGGGCCGCCCCTCCTGGTACCACGGCAACGAGACCCCGGTCAGCGCCGAGCTGCTCGCGCAGGAGTACGGCTCGGTTGCCGGCTACCGGCGGCGGGTGGGGGACGTGGTGTCGCGGATGCTCGGGGAGCGGTTCCTGCTGCCCGAGGACGCCGAGGAGCTGCGGATCGCCGCCGAGGCGGTCGACTTCTAGGCTGGTCGCGTGCCCATCGTCTTCGACGTCGCCGAGGTGCGCGCGGACGACGTCGTCATCGCGCCGAGCGAGCTCGCCGAGCTCATGGCGCTGCTGCACGTGCTGGCCGAGCCGGACCACCATCGCGATCGGCGGCGGGAGACCGACCGGATCGTCGCCGCGATCCCGGCGAATCTGCTGCGACAGCTGCGCGTGCACGCGCCGCTGTGGGCGCGCTTCCGGCTCCGGGCGTTCCTCCCGTTGCAGGCGGCCGGCGGCGGCCTGTCGTTCGATTCGTCGCTGGACGCGGTCAGGGCGCTGCCGCTGACGGCGTTCTTCGAGATGGCGGCCGAGACGGTCGCGGGCGGGCGCCTGCCCGACCACCAGCAGCCGAGCCGCGACGAGGCGGCCTTTCTCGAGCACTGCCGCAGCAAGAGCGACGAGCGCGAATCGCTGGCGCGACGGCTGCTGCGCGATCCGGCAGCCTTCCGCGATCAGGTGGTCGACATCGCGGCGCGCTGCCACGACCGCTTCTTCGCCGAGGTGTGGGCGGGCATCGAGCCCGCGCTGCAGCAGCGCGCGGATCTGCAGCGCGAGCAGTTGGCGCTCGAGCCGGTCGGCGAGCTGCTCGCGTCGCTTGCCCCCGACGCGCACCTGTTCGGGCAGCGGGAGCACGTCGTCTTCGACAAGCTGCAGTCGGCGGTCGTGCCGGGTGCCGGGCGTGAGTTCGTGCTGATCCCCAGCGTGTGGTCGGACCCGCATCTGCTGATCAAGTACGACGCCGCCTATGCCTCGGTGCCGATGCCCGTGATCGTGCAGTACCCGGTGCGGCGGCCCGTCGCCAGCGGGCTGTCGCTGCGCACGGTGCAGGAGCGGCTCGCGGTGCTCTCGGATGAGTCGCGCCAGGAGCTGTGCCGGCATCTCGTCAACGAGTGGTGCACCACCAGCGAGCTCGCACGGCGCACCGGCATGACCGCGCCGCAGGTGTCGCGGCACCTGCGACGCCTGAAGGACGTCGACCTGCTCGTCTCGACCCGCAACGGCAAGCTTGTCGCCCACCGCCTGCGCTCCGAGCGCATCTACCAGCTCGGCTACGAGTTCCTCAGCACGCTGACGCGCTGAGCGCATCCGGCATGGACGTGCCGCTGGCACCTACGGGCGTGGCGCCTCCGCCTCCCGCGATGCCGCCCCGACGTCGATCACCGTCTGCGCCAGCAGCACGGCACCGTCGAGCAGCGCCCGCTCCGCCGCGGGGCCGACGCTCGCGGCGGCGAACTCCGGCTGGTGGTTCGTGTACGGCAGCGAGTCGACACCGATGTAGGGGTGGATGGCCGGCACGACCTGGGAGACGTTCCCCATGTCGGTCGAGGCGCGGTTCATGCGCCCGGCGAGGCCCGGCTCGGCGAACTCGCGACCGCGCGCGATGGCGTTCGCCTTGTAGGCGGCGAGCGCGCGCTCGTCGGTGCGGAACTCCGCGTAGGGCTTGCTCTCGGGGGTGATCGTGAGCGTCGTGCCGGTCGCGAGCGCGCCGGCCTCGAAGCAGCGTCGCACGCGCTCCTCGAGCTGCGCGAGCTCCTCGAGCGAGTTCGCGCGCGCGTACCAACGGCCCTCGGTGCGGTCGGGGATGGCGTTGGGCGCCGACCCGCCGACGGTCTGGATGCCGTGCACCCGCGTGTCCTGCGGCAGCTGCTGGCGCAGCATGCCGATCGCGACCTGCGCGATGACGAACGCGTCGTTCGCGTTCACTCCCTGGTCGGGGTAGGCGCCGGCGTGCGCGGCGACGCCGTCGTAGGCGATGTGGTTGTGGGTGACGGCGAACGGGCGCGCCTCGGCGACGTCGACCGGGCCGGGGTGCACCATCATCGCGAGGTCGAGATCGCGGAAGGCGCCCGCCTCGAGCATCTCGATCTTGCCGCCGCCGCCCTCCTCGGCCGGCGTGCCGTAGACGCGCACGGTGATGCCGAGCTCGTCGGCCATGCGCGCGAGGGCGAGGCCGGCGCCGACGGCGCTCGCGGCGATGAGGTTGTGACCGCACGCGTGCCCCAGCCCCGGCAGCGCGTCGTACTCGGCCATGATGCCGATCGTCCGCGGGCCGCTGCCGGCCTCGGCGAGCAGCGCCGTCTCGAAGCCGAGGTAGCCGGGGGTCACGCGGAAGCCGTGCTCGCTGAGCGCGTCGCCGACCCATGCGGCGGCGCGGTGCTCCTGCCAGGCGGTCTCCGGGTGCGCGTGCAGGGTCTCCGACAGCCGCACGAGCGCCGACGACGCGCCGGAGACGAACGCATCCGCCGCCGTCTTCAGCACGGCGAGCTCACTCATCGCCGGGCACGCCGTAGGAGGGCGCCGCCGCCGGGTCGAGCGCGCGATCGACGTAGGCGTCGCGCTGCTCGAGCCATAGCTCGAGCAGCCGCTCGAGCTCGTCGAGCGGCTCCGACTCGGTCCAGTCGACGCGCAGGTCGGTCACGCGCCAGCCGGCGTCGCGCACGACCGAGAGCCCGATCGAGTGCACCGGGCCGGCCTCACCGCCCGCATCCATCGCAGCGCGCATCGCGGCGAGCAGGCGGCGCTCGAGATCGCCCTCGGCGGCGCTGAACGCGTCGACCATCCGCTGCGGGATCTCGGCGCTCGCGAGCATGTTGCCGCCGGCCACGACGCCCTCACCGGTCGCCTCGCCGAACACGCCCAGGGCGCGCTGCCCCGAGTAGAACGCGACGCCGCCGTCGGCGTCGACCGCGAGCAGCTGGCGGTACTCGACGTGCTCGGCGTCGGCGACGACCGCATCGAGCGCCTCGCGCGCCGAGCTGCCGCCGCGGATGCGCTCGAGCACCGCCGGCCCCAGCCGCGGATCGGTGACGTTCTGCGAGTTCACGGCGCCCACGCCATCGGCGAGGTGAATGCAGCGGGCCGCGACCGCGGGCGACGACGAGCACACCGCCGAGCCGAGCGCCCCGGTCGCATCTCGCGCCACGATCGAGAAGGTCATGCCTTCGCACCCTGATCGCTGATGACGGCGGTCGCGTCGATCTCGACGAGCCATTCGGGCCGCGCGAGCGCGCTCACGACGAGGCCGGTCGAGACCGGGTGCACGCCCTTGAGCCAGCGCCCCATCACGCGGTAGACGGGCTCGCGGTAGCGCGGGTCGATGATGTAGACGATCACCTTCACGATGTCGTCGAGCGATGAGCCGGCCTCCTCGAGCAGCATCGCGATGTTCGCCATCGCCTGCTCGGCCTGCGCCTCGACGTCGCCGATGCCCACCGACTCGCGCGTCTCGAGGTCCTGCCCGATCTGGCCGCGCAGATAGACGACGCCGTTCGCCACCACGGCCTGGCACAGGTCGTTGTCGAGGTTCTGCTCGGGGTAGGTGTCGCGGGTGTTGAAGGGGCGGATGCGCGTGTGCGTGGTCATCGGAAGGCTCCTGTCGTCGTGGCGAGCTCGGGCGCCTCGAGCGCGGTGGGCGCCGCGGGCTCGTAGGCGAGGTAGCTCTGCTGGATCGCGATCTGGTCGGCGATGAACTTCGCGTCGTTCCACACGCCCCAAATGAAGCTCGAGCCGCGCCGCGAGAGCCACGGCAGGCCGAGGAAGTAGACGCCGGGCTCAGTCGAGATGCCGCGCTCGTGCTGGGGCCGGCCGTCGGCGTCGAGCGCATCGACCTGCAGCCAGCTGTAGTCGGTGCGGTAGCCGGTCGCCCACAGGATCGTGGTGATGCCGGCGGCGGCGAGGTCGAGCTCCTCGACCGGCTCGAGCGCGTCGGCCGGGTAGGGCCCGAGCACGGATGCGCCGGGTTCCTCGGGCAGGTCGAGCCCGTTGCGCTCGGCGTACCGGTCGCAGCGCTCGAGCATGTCGAGGTAGTCCTGGTCGCCGCGCTTGATGTTGTCGAGCAGGTCCGGCGCGAAGCGCAGCGTGCCGTTGGCGTAGGCGTTGGCGCGGCCGACGAGTCGCACGCCGCGCGAGGCGATGGTGCGGAAGTCGACCGTCTCGCCGCCGTTCGCGCCGCTGACCGCGATCGTCACGTGGTCGCCGCCGTCCGGCGGGGTCGTGCGCTCCCAGTGGCCGAGCACACCGAGCCACCAGGTGAAGTCGCGGCCGCGGTACTGCCGCGGCGGTCGGCTGTGCGGCCCGACGGCGAGCCAGACGTCGCGGCCCGCGCGCGCGAGCTCGTCGGCGATCTGCGAGCCCGAGGCGCCGGCGCCGACGACGAGCACGCCGCCCGCGGGCAGCTGGTCGGGATTGCGGTAGTCGCGCGAGTGCAGCTGGTGGATGCCGGCGTCCTCGGGCACGAGCGGGGGGATCGCCGGCACCTGGAACGGACCGGTCGCGGCGACGACGTAGCGCGCGTCGTAGGTGCCGTCGGTCGTCTCGACGTGGAAGCCGGCGCGGCCGGCGTGCTTGCGCACAAGGGTGACGGTCACGCCGGTGCGGATGGGCGCCTCGATCTTCTCGGCGAAGCGCTCGAAGTACGCGGCGACCTGATCCTTGCCGGGGAAGCGGTCCCCGTCGACCTCGTGCTCGAGGCCTGGGAAGCGGTCGTGCCAGGCGGGGCCGTTGGCGACGAGGGAGTCCCACCGGCCGGTGCGCCACGCCTCGGCGATGCGGTCGCGCTCGAGGACGACGTGCGAGATGCCGCGCTCACCGAGGTGCGCGCTCATCGCCACGCCCGCCTGTCCTGCCCCGACGACGAGCACCTCAACGCTCTGTACCGACATCCCGTACCTCCAAATCTGTGTCAGCAGCACTGCGGACCCGTCCAGGCTATGAAGCACCGTCGCATCCGTAAACGGTGAGTTCGCGGCTCGATGCATCGCTTTCGTTGATACAGTCGCGGCATGGCTCGCCTCAGTGGACCCGTGATGACCCTCGTGCAGTTGCGGTACTTCATCGCAGCGGCGACCAAGCGCTCGATGACCGAGGCGTCGATCGATCTGCACGTCGCGCAATCGGCTGTCTCCACCGCGATCGCCCAGCTCGAGCGATCCCTCGATGTCCAGCTGTTCGTGCGCCAGCGCAGCAAGGGCCTCGTCGTGACCGAGGCGGGCGAGCAGCTGCTGCGCGACGCCCGGTCGCTGCTCGCGCAGGTCGACGAGATCACCGACAACGTGCGCGGCCGCCACTACGATCTACGAGGCACGCTGCGCCTCGCGTGCTACGCGCCGCTCGCACCCTTCGTATTGCCGAAACTGATATCGAGCGTGCAGTCGCATCACCCGAGCCTGCGCGTCGAGGTGATCGAGGCCGACGTCGACCGCACCGTCGAGCTGCTGCTCGACGGCTCGGTCGAGGGCGCGATCACCTACGACTTCGGCGCCCTCCACAACATCTCCTACGAGCACCTGTACACGGCGCCGCCGCACATCGTGCTGCCGGCCACCGACGACCTCGCGCGACGCAAGCGCCTGCGGCTGTCGCAGCTGGCCGATCGCGACTTCGTGCTGCTCGACACCGAGCACTCGCGCGACTACTTCCTCGGCATCCTCGAGCGTGCGGGCATCACGCCCCAGATCCGCTTCACCTCGCGCAGCTACGAGACCGTGCGCTCGCTCGTGGCGCGCGGGCACGGGTACTCGATCCTGAACCACATCCCCGCGACCGACCGCACGTACGACGGCGGGCAGCTCGCGGTCGTGCCCATCGCCGACGATGCCGACGCCTTGAACGTCTGCTTCGCCCGCGTCACCGACGTGCGGCCCACCACGCGCGCGCGGGTGATCGCCGAGCTGGCGCGCGAGCTCTTCGCCGGCGCGCGCACGGCGTAGCCGCGAGCGCAGACGACGAGGGCCGCCGGCGAACCTGCCGGCGGCCCTCGCTCCGCTGCGGCCGTGCAGCGGCATCCGTCACTTCATGCCGGTGGTCGCGAGCCCCTTCACGAAGTAGCGCTGCAGCAGCAGGAACAGCAGCAGCACCGGCACCACGGCGACTGCGGCGCCCGCGAACGTCAGGCCCCAGTTGGGCAGCGAGTTCGGGTCGACCTCGTGGGCTACGGCGACCTGGATGAGCTTGAGCTGCGGGCTCTGCAACGCCACGAGGGGCCAGAGGAACATGTTCCAGGAGAAGAGGAACTTGACCAGGATGAGCGTGGCGAGCGCCGTCTTCACGTTCGGCAGGATGATCGAGAAGAAGATGCGGAAGTGGCCGGCGCCGTCGATGCGGGCCGCCTCGTCGAGCTCCCGCGGGATGTCCTCGAAAGCCTGCTTCAGCAGGAACAGGCCGAAGACGCTCGCGACGCCCGGCAGGGCCACGCCCCACAGGTTGTCGGCCAGGCCCATGCCCGACACCACGCGGTAGAGCGGCACGAACATCGCCTCGACCGGCAGCATGAACGTCACGAGGATGAGCGCGAAGACGGCCCCGCGGCCCTTCCACTTCATGCGGGTGAGCGCGTAGGCCGCGAGCGAGCAGACCACGAGCGCGCCGATCACCTCGATGGCCGCGACCGCGAACGAGTTCAGCAGGCTCTGGCCGACGCCCTTCTCGACGAACAGCTGCACGAAGTTGTCGAGCGTGGGGTTCAGCGGGAGGAACGCCTCCCAGCTGAACGGCACAAGGCCCGCGAAGATGTCCTGCTGGCTCTTGAAGCCGGAGGAGATGATCCACATGAACGGCAGCAGGAACACGACGCCGATCACGGCGAGCATGAGCAGCCCGAAGGACCACTTGGCGATCTTGTGGCGCTGCACGCGCACCGGGGGCAGTCCGACGGTCGTCATCAGTAGCTCCAAGTCGTTCGGAGGAGGCGCATCTCGATCGCGCTGATGAGCAGCGCGAAGCCGAGCAGGATGACCGACAGCGCCGAGGCGTAGCCGGGCTGCTGCAGGAAGAACGCCGAGCGGTAGATCTCGAAGACGAACAGGTTCGTCGAGCCCTCGGGGCCGCCGCTCGTGATGACGTAGGCGGGCGCGAAGGCCTGAATCGCGAAGACCGTCATCACCACGGTGACGAGCACCGTCGTGCGGGAGACGAGCGGGAGCGTGATCGAGAAGAGGCGGCGGATTGGGCCGATGCCGTCGACGCTGGCCGCCTCGTGGACCTCATCGGGGATCGACTGCAGGCCGCCGAGGAACATGACCGCGGCGAGACCGATCTGCTGCCACGCCGACATGAGGATGACGGCCGGCAGCGCGAGCCCGGTGTCGGTGAGGAAGTTGAACGGGCCGAGGCCGATCGAGCCGAGCGCCGAGTTGGCGAGGCCGCTCTGGTTGAGGATGAAGCCCCACATCGTCGCGACCACGACGGTCGAGGTGACGACGGGGAGGAAGACGAGGGTGCGGATGATGCCGCGCGCCGGGACGTGGGTGTTGAGGTACACCGCCAGCAGGAAGCCCAGTGGCACCGTCACCACCAGGAAGCCGAGCATGAACAGCAGCGTCACGAGCATCGAGCCGAGTGCGGTCGGGTTCGTGAACGCGCGGACGAAGTTGTCGAGGCCGACGAACTCGGCCATGCCGGGGTTGTAGAGGGTGAAGGAGTGGAGCGAGTCGCGCGCCATCACGGCGAGCGGGAGGTACTGGAAGATCAGCAGCAGCACCAGGAACGGTGCCAGGAAGATGACCGCGGTCCGGATCTCCTTGCGGCGGTGCTGCCGCTCGAGCTTGAGGTGCACCGACCGCTCCTCGGCCGAGGTGGCCCCAGCGGTTGCTGGAGCCACCCCGACGGAGCGGCCAGGGTCGTCGGTCAGGACGTGAGTCATCGTGATTCCCTTGGCTGATGGTGCTGACGCGGGGTCAGCGGAGGTTGGGCGTGAGCTCCTGGACGAGCTGGTTCAGGCGCTGCTCGGGGTCGGCGCCGTAGGCGATGTCCGCGAGCGCGTCCGTCACGAACTGGTCGTACGCCAGGTACGAGGTCGTCTGCGGTCGGGGCTCCCCCCACTCGCGCAGCTGCTGCACCGGGATCTCCATGGGTGCCTCGTGCAGGGTCGGGATGGCGTCGATCACCGAGTTGCGCACCGGCAGCACGCCGGCCTCCTCGGCGTAGCGCTGCGCGAGCTCCTGGCCGGAGATCTGCACGACCACGTCGGCAGCCGCCTCGATGTTCTCCGAGCGAGCCGCGACACCCACGGTGATCGAACCGGTGTGCACGATCGGGGTGACCGTGTGCGGCACCGGGGCGACGCCCCACTCGAAGTCGACGCCAGCCTCTTCCAGGTCGCCCGCGAGGTAGGGGATGTCGAGGTCGAAGCATGCCGTGCCGTTGAGGAACGAGTCGGGGATGGGCGTCTGCGGGCTCACCGCGGTGTCGCCCTGGAAGAGCGTCTGGAACGCGGTCGCGCCGTCGATCATCTCCGGTGTGTTGAGGTAGCCGTCGACGATGAGGCCGTCCTCGGAGATCGCGGCGAAGGTGTTCGCGGCGCTCGAGCCCTCGGGTGCGGTCGGGTCGCCGTAGCCGCGCAGCATCGGCAGCCACGCGTTGAGGGCTCCGGTGCCGTAGCGCGAGCCGGCGAGACCCCACACCTCGGGCGAGCCGGGCTCACCCTGCTGGCAGGCGAGCATCGCCTCGTGCGCCTCGTCCCAGGTCCACGCCTCGTCGAGCGAGGTAGGCACCTCGATGCCCGCGGCATCGGTGAGCGTCTTGTTGTAGAACAGGCCGATGCCGCTGGTCTGCAGGCCGGTGGAGTACACCTGCTCGTTCCACGAGTGCTCGGCGAGCGTCGTCGGGAGCACGTCGTCGTAGAACTCCTCGGGGATGTACTCGTCGAGCGGCGCGAGCACGCCGAGGGCGGCGTAGTTCTTCGTCCACGGGCCGTCGTAGCCGATCAGGTCGAGGGGCGCGCCGCCGGCGGCCTGCACCGAGATCGTCTCGCCGAGCTGGTCGAAGGGCACGCGCTGCATCTCGATGGTGACGCAGGGGTTCGCCTCGGTGTACCACTCGATCTGCGAGTCGAGCGGGTAGCCCGAGGTCGACGTGATGCCGTGCAGCGTCGTGGTGCCGTCGGGGCACTCCTCGGTCGCGGGGCCGGCCTGCGGCTGACCGCCGGCGGTCGCGCAGCCGGCGACCGTCATGACTGCGGCCAGCGAGAGCGCGATGACGGCGCCCCTGGCTCGCTTCGTGGTGTGCTTCATAGTGCTCATTTCTTTCCGGGTCCTTCGTTGGACGAGGCTGATTGCAGGGAGGAGAGGAGTGCGCGGTCGAACCGAGCCTGGTCGGCCGAGAACGCCCACCAGATGTTGGGCTCGGCGTCCAGCCGCTGGTTGACGTCGACGGTGGTGCGCCCGTAGTTGTGGAAGCTCGTCGTGTCGACGCTCGCGTGCACGTGGCGCAGCTCGACGACCTCCGGATCCATGAGGTAGGCGATGCAGAGCGCGTCATGCACGGGGGCCGATGCGGCCTGTTCCATCGGGTGCGTGAGGTCGTGTCCGGTGATGTAGAAGTCGAGCACCGCTGCGACCGTGCTGCCGCCCGGGGTGCCGAGCGCGTCGAGCCGCTCGAGCATCGCGCGGTCCATGACGACGTCGTGGGTCGCGTCGAGCGGCATCACGACGGTGCGCTCGAAGCCGGCCTGGAAGACGACGTCGGCCGCCGTCGGGTCGGCGTAGATGTTGAACTCGGCAGCCGGCGTGCGGTTGCCGAACTCGTGGCCGCCGCCCATGATCACGAGCTCGTCGACGTGCTCGACGATGTCGGGCGCCGCGATCACGGCTGCCGCGATGTTCGTCAGGGGCGCCACTGCGACGATCGTGATGGGCTCCGTGGCGGCGCGCAGGGTCGACACGATCCAGTCGACGGCGCCCTCGTGGGCCGCGCCTCGCCCGGCGGCCGCGAGCGGCAGGGTCGCCTCGTGCATGAGGCCGCTGGAGCGGCCGGGAGCGAACGGGTACGGCCGCGGCACGAGCGGCTTCGCGCGCCCGGCGTAGACCGGCACGTCGCTGCGGCCGAGCGCGTCGAGCGTGCGCAGCGTGTTGTCGGTCGTCTGCGAGAGCGTCAGGTTGCCCAACGCGGTCGTGCAGCCGAGCACGTCGAGGCCGGATGCGCCGACCGCCATGGCGATCGCGACGGCATCGTCGTTGCCGGTGTCGACATCGAGAATGATGGGCCGCATGGTGTTCCCAATCGCATCGTTGCGCCGATCGGACGGCTGGATCCGCCGATAGGGGCCACTGTAAATCGGCGCCGGTCATCAACGCCAATAGGAGAAGTGGGCGCACTGCATCAGTTGAAGTGATCTCACAGGCGCGCGAAGCTGGGCGCCGGAGAGATGAGGTATCCGCGCGCCGAGCGCGCGGTCCACACCGTCGATTCTTCCGGGCCGCACGTCGCGATCCCGCCATACGCGCGCCGCCGCACCCGCTGCCACGGCGGCGGCTGCTGTGCCCGGGGATGCGCGATCGGTCGACATCTGGTATACAAGAAACCAAGCGAGTTGCGAGGAGGCAACGAATGGTCACTGTGGCGCTGCTGGGCACCTTCGACACGAAGGGGGCTGAGTACGAGTACGCCGGCGAGGTGCTGTCGACGATGGGCGTCGAGCCCCTCTACATCGACGTGGGCGTGCTGGGGGAGTCGCAGCTCGCGGCCCACATCGCGCGGGAAGCGGTCGCCGAAGCCGCGGGCATGAGCCTGGAGGAGGTCCGGCAGCAGGCCGACCGGGGCTCCGCGATCGCCTCGATGGCTCGCGGCGCGACGAAGCTCGTCGTCGACCTCGTCGAGTCCGAGCAGATCGCCGGCGTCCTCGCACTGGGTGGCACCGGCGGCACGACGCTCGCCTCACAGGTGATGCGCGCGCTGCCCGTCGGCTTCCCGAAGCTGATCGTCTCGACCGTCGCCTCCGGCGAGACGCGGCACTACGTCGGCGCCAAGGACATCACGATGATGTACTCGGTGGTCGACATCGCCGGAGTGAATGCCATCTCGGCGCCGATCCTCAGCAACGCGGCCGGTGCCATCGCCGGCATGGCGCTCGCCAAGCGGCCGAGCATCGACGCGAAGCCGGTGATCACCGCGTCGATGTTCGGGCTGACGACGCCCGCGGTCACCGCGGCGCGCGAGCGGCTCGAGTCGCTCGGCTACGAGGTGCTGGTCTTCCACGCGACCGGCGCCGGCGGCGACTCGATGGAGGCGATCGTCGAAGCCGGCCTGGCTGTCGGCGTGCTCGACATCACCACCACCGAGCTCGCGGACGAGCTCGTGGGCGGCGTGTTCGCGGCGAGCCCGTCGCGGCTCACCGCGGCCGGTCACGCCGGGGTGCCGCACGTCGTGAGCGCCGGTGCGCTCGACATGGTGAACTTCGGCCCCGCCTCGACCGTGCCGGCCGAGCACGAGGGGCGCACGTTCTACCACCACAACGACTCGGTCACGCTCATGCGCACCTCCGCGGAGGAGCTGCAGGAGATCGCCCGCCGCATGGCCAGCCGCCTCAATGCGCGCCATGACCGCGAGGCGACGATCGTCTTCCTGCCCGAAGCGGGCTTCTCGGGTATCGACATCGAGGGCGGCGCCTTCTTCGACCCGGCGGCCGACGCCGCCTTCGTCGAGACCCTGACGAGCGAGCTCGACCCGGCGATCCGCGTCGTCCGTCGCGACGTGGACGTCAACGACCAAGAACTCGCAGTCGAGATGGCAGACGCCCTCGACCGCGCCATCCGCAGCAACCAGAAGGGCGAATGACCATGGACCGCAAGACAGCGCTCGCGAAGATCCGCGAGCAGATCGCAGCCGGCTCGCCGGTGATCGGCGCCGGCGCAGGCACCGGCCTCTCGGCCAAGTGCGCCGAGCAGGGCGGCGCCGACCTGATCATCATCTACAACTCGGGTCGTTACCGCATGGCCGGCCGCGGCTCGCTCGCCGGCCTCATGCCGTACGGCGACGCCAACGGCATCGTCGTGGAGATGGCCAACGAGGTGAACACGATCGTCAACGACACTCCGGTGCTCGCCGGCGTCTGCGGCACCGACCCGTTCCGCTCGATGCCCCGCTTCATCCGCGAGCTGAAGGACCTCGGCTTCGCCGGCGTGCAGAACTTCCCGACCGTCGGCCTGATCGACGGCGTCTTCCGTCAGAACCTCGAGGAGACGGGCATGGGCTACGACCTCGAGGTCGAGGCCATCCGCGAGGCGCACGCGCAGGACATGCTCACCTCGCCCTACGTCTTCGACGAGGAGCAGGCGCGCAAGATGGTGGAGGCGGGCGCCGACATCATCGTCATCCACGTCGGCCTCACCACCAACGGCGCGATCGGCGCGAAGACGGCGCTCTCGCTCGATGACGCCGTCGAGCGCGTGCAGGCCATCCGCGACGCCGCGGTCGAGGTGCGCGACGACGTGATCGTGCTCTGCCACGGCGGACCGATCGCCGAGCAGGAGGACGCGGCGTACGTGCTGCAGCGCACGACGGGCGTCGACGGCTTCTTCGGCGCGTCGAGCATGGAGCGGCTCCCCACCGAGCGCGCCATCACCGAGCAGCTCAAGGGATTCAAGAACATCAGCATGGAGGCAGCAGCATGACGACAGCAGAGCTCACGATGCTCAACGCGATGGCCGACCCGGACTTCGACGCCGCGATCGCGAAGCACAAGGAGTGGGGCATCCGCCACCTTGACATCCGCGACGGCATCGCCGGCAAGTGGGTCAAGGACATCACGGTCGACGAGGCCCGGGAGGCCAAGCGCGCCGCCGATGAGGCCGGGCTCGAGGTCTTCTGCCTCTCGACCAGCATCTTCTACGGCGACGTGACCGAGGGCGAGCAGGCCTTCCGCGAGAAGCATGTCGGGGCGCTCGACCACATCCTCGAGATCGCCGAGGTCTTCCAGCCGCGGCTCGTGCGCATCATCGCGGCGCAGCTGCCCGGTCGCGAGGCCGACGCCTCCGCGGTCGAGATCCTCAAGCGCGACTACCCGTGGCTCATCGAGCAGTACCGCGAGGTCGTCGACCGGATCGCCGCCGCAGGCCTGACCGCGACGATCGAGAACGAGGCCAACGTGAGTTTCCTCTCGCGCACGCAGGACTTCGTCGACTTCTTCGAGTGGCTCGACCGTCCTGAGGTCTCGCTGACCTGGGACATCAACAACCAGTGGGCGACGGGCGTCTTCCCGACGCAGGACGACTACGAGCAGCTCAAGCCGCTCATCCACTACTTCCACCTCAAGGGCGGGCAGCACGAGGGCGACGACCTGCGCCTCAAGTGGAACAGCTCGCTCGAGGACTCGACCTACGATGTCGTCGGCATCACCAGCCGCGTCGTCGCGGACGGCGTCTCGCCCGTGATCTGCCTCAACCCGTCGCAGCACGGGGAGAACAAGCCGGGCTACGACTACGACAACCTGGTCAAGCGCGACGTGGACTTCCTGCGCGCGAACGTGGAGGGGATCCGCTGATGAGCTACCAGAGGGAATTCGAGCGGCGCGTGCGCGTCGGCGTCGTCGGGCTCGGCTCGCACAGCTACCGCAACCTGCTGCCGACGCTCACCTTCCTGCCGGTCGACCTGGTCGCCGTGACCGATCTCGACAAGGACCTCGCCGACGCGACGGCCAAGCAGTACGGCGTCGAGCGCTCGTACCAGAGCACGGCCGAGATGTACGCCTCCGAGGATCTCGACGCGGTGCTCCTGTGCGTCTCTCCGCAGCTGCACCCGCGGCTCGCGCGCGAGGCCTTCGAAGCCGGGCTGCACGTCTGGCTGGAGAAGCCGGTGGGCACGAGCGTGGCGGATGTCGACTCGATGATCGAGGCGCGCGGAGACCGCATCGCCGTGGTCGGCTACAAGAAGGTGTTCATGCCGGCTGCGGTGAAGACGCGCGAGCTCACGGGGCTGCCGGAGTTCGGCAAGCTCCACTCGACCTCGGCGGTCTACCCCATGAGCATCCCGCGCGGCGACGCCGAGTTCATCGCCCGCGGCGAGAACAACCGCTGGCTCGTCGACGGCTGCCACCCGACCGCTCTGCTGCTCTCGCTCGGCGGCCGCGCCGTCGAGGTGACGACGCACCGCGCCGACGACAACTCCGGCGCGCTCATCATCCGGCACGAGGGCGGCAACATCACCGCGCTGCACCTGGCTGACAGCGCGCCGATGTTCCAGCCGTCCGAGCGCTACACGCTCATCGGTGACGGGCAGAGCGTCGAGATCCGCAACACGCGCACGGTCACCTACCAGCGCAACATCCCGCACAGCTACGTTGCCGGCACGACCTTCGCTCCCGAGGGCACCGACCACGGCGCCATCGTCTGGGAGGCGCAGGACTCGTACAACACGCTCGAGAACAAGGCGCTGTTCACGCAGGGCATGTACGGGGAGCTGCGCTACTTCCTCGACTGCGTGCTCGAGGGGCGGCCCGCCGAGCTCTCGACGCTCGAGTTCGCCCGCAACGTCATGCAGGTCTTCGAGGCCGCGCTGCAATCCGACGGCACCCCCGTCGCCATCAACGACTGAAGAAGAGGAACACCATGAACGACAAGATCGACACCCCGCACACCCTTCGCACGAAGGATCAGCACATCATCGAGCCCCAGCCCTGGGGCCGGCTCGAGTGGTACGTCTCGGCTGCGATCGGCAACTCCGAGAAGCTCACCGTGGGTCTGTGCGTGCTCGACCCGGGCCAGGCCAACGGTCGTCACTGGCACCCCACGAGCGACGAGGTGCTGACGGTGCGCAAGGGCAGCATCATCCACACCTGGAACGACCAGGAGTTCCCGATGGAGGAGGGCGACGTCATCTCGATCCCGCAGGGCGTCGTGCACAACGCGCGGAACGTCGGCGAGGGCCAGGCCGAGCTGAGCATCGTCTTCTCCACCGCCTACCGCACCACGGAGGGCGAGGAGTCCTGAACCCGTAGAGGCCGGGGTCGCTGTCATCTCGACGGCGACCCCGGCCTCTGCCGTGCGCGCTCAGACCGCGACGGTCTCCGCATCCGTCGTGGCGGGCAGGCGTCGCAGCGCTTCGGTCTCGACCGCGGCGATGTGCTCGATCATCGCGGCCTCGGCGGCCGCGGCGTCACCGGCTGCGAGCGCGTCGTGCACGCGCTGCCGGTCGTCTACCGTGTGCGCCGCGACGTCGTGCTCGACGTTGACGAGGTGGCGCACGAGCTGGATGCGCAGCTCGAGGTTCTTAAGGTGCTCGGTCAGCAGTGCGCTGCCGGCCACCCGCACGATCAGGGCGTGGAACTCGCGGTCGGCCGCCTCGAACTGCTCGGTGTCGTCGACACCGAGCGCGGCGGTGCCGCGATCGATGATCTCGGCCAGCTCGTCGAGCTCAGCGGGCGTGATCGTGCCCGCCGCCTTCCGCGCGGCGAGCCCTTCCATCACCTTGCGCAGCTCGTAGAGCTCCGCGACCTGGGTGCGGGTGAAGACGCGGAGGAACGCGCCGCGGTAGGCGCGCTGCTCGACGACGCCGAGGCTCGCCATGCGGGCGATGGCCTCGCGGAGCGGCGTGCGGCTGACGTCGATGCGCTCGGCGAGCGAGCGCTCGTCGAGGCGCTCGCCCATCACGAGCTGGCCGCTCAGGATGAGTTGCCGCAGCCGGTCGAACGCCACTTCGTTGACCGTGCGCGGGTCACTGCTCCATTGGGTCATCAGGGCCTCCCTCGGCCGCATGCTATCGCGAGCGCAAGGCGCAGCGTCCGCTCAGTGTTCATGGTATACCAGACTTGACGTGGTGGTATTTGGTATGCCAGCATCCATGGATGCACATCGCAGTGCATCTCGACTCACTTGAAAGGGCAACGATGCTCGTAGATTCGACTTCCGGAGGCGAAGCCCGCGTGACGCCGGTGAAGCTGGGTGCCGTGCCCAAGCATGAGCGCCGCCACCTGCTGGCGCTCAGCTGGGGCCACGCGCTCGAGTGGTTCGACTGGGCGATGTTCGGCCTGCTGTCGGTCTACATCGGCGCGGCGTTCTTCCCGGCCGACAGCGTGCTCGCGTCCACGCTCAACGCACTCGCGGTCTTCGCGGTGGGCTTCATCGCCCGCCCCATCGGCGGCGTGGTGTTCGGCTTCATGGCCGATCGCATCGGCCGCAAGCGCATCATGATCGGCGCGATCGCCGCGGTCGCGGGCGCGAGCCTCGTGATCGGTGTGCTGCCCGATTTCGAGACGATCGGCTACCTCGCGCCCATCACGGTCGTGGTCATGCGCCTGCTGCAGGGCCTCTCCGCGGGCATCGAGGCGCCGCTCGGAACCGCCTACGCGCTCGAGCTCGTCCGTGAACGGCCCGGCTACGTCGCAGGCTACTTCGCCTTCTTCAACAACTTCGGCAACCTGCTGGCGCCGCTGTCGGCCTTCTTCATCACCCTCGCGCTCGGGCCTGAGCTGATGGGCGAGTGGGGCTGGCGCGTGCCGTTCATCATCGGTGGCCTGCTCGGACTCGTCGTCCTCTACCTGCGTCGCACCCTGCCCGAGACGCTGCACACGACGGCCATCAAGGCCGGCGAGGCCGCTGACCCGATCGAGCAGGCGAACCCGGCCGTGTGGTCGACGGTGCGCAAGCACTGGCTGAGCGTCGTGGCGATCGTGTTCATCGTCGGAGCGATGCAGTCGTTCATGTATGCGTTCCTCTCGGGCCTGCCGAACCTCGCGAACGGCGCCTTCGAGGAAGACCCGACGGGTGTCTTCGCGGTCACCACCGGGCTCGGCATCTTCCTGACCCTCGGCGCGCTCGTGCTCGCCAAGACGCTCGACAAGATCAAGCTGTCGCGCTGGTTCATCGGCGCGCGCCTGCTGACGATCCCGGCGATCTTCCTGATCCTGCTGTACTCGGGCCCCGGGCTCGGCACCTTCGGCCTCGTGATGGCTGTCGGCGGCGTGCTCATCCTGCTCAACGGCACGGTCTTCGTCGTGGTGGCCAACTCGATGCTGCCGCAGCACGTCCGCGGCACCGGCGTCGGCCTCGGGTACGGTATCGGGGTGGCGCTCTTCGGCGGCACCGCCTCGTACATCCTCGTCTGGCTGCAGTCGCAGGGTGCGTACTGGCTCTTCCCGACCTACGTGGCGCTGCTGTGTGCGCTCAGCGTGGTCTTCTACATCCTCGCGAAGCGGAAGCACGGCGTCTACGTCGGTCGCTGATTCGGAACCAAGGAGAAGGGCGAGTGCGTTTCGGCGCACTCGCCCTTCTCTTGCTAGCACTCACCTGGCGGGGCCCACTCGGCGCTCGCGCGCGGCTCGGCGTCTACGGCAGCGAGATCGTCCAGCTGCCGTCGGCCATCACGGTGACGACCGAGGGGCCGGCGCCCAGCGGCACGGTGCCCGAGTAGGCGCCGATGTCGTTCACGAGCAGCCCCATCGCGAGGAAGCCGTCGCTGTGCTGCTGCACGATGAAGTTCGCGGAACCGTCATGCGTGAGCGTGGCCGCCGCGGCGTCGCCGCCGTAGAGGAACACACCATCACCGGCGCCGGACTCCGCGAGCTCGGGCGCGCTCGCGATCGGGGCGATCGTCAGCTCCCACGCGCCGTCGGCGGTCACCTGCAGCCGGGCGCCCTCGCCGAACGCGGTGATGCCGTACGCCGCGGTGCCGCTGTAGGCACCGATGGTGTTCACGAGCAGGTCGCCGGTCATGCCGTTGCTCGCGTCGAGCACCTGCACGATGAAGTTCGCCGACCCGTTGTGCGAGGCGGTGACGATGCCCGCGCCGGCGGGCAGCTCGATGATCGAGTCGCCCGAGCCCTGCTGCGTCACGGCGTCGAATGTGCCGTACGTGTCGGCCGCCCACGAGGCGGCGTCGTCGACCGGCGCCTCCACAGGAGCGGCGGGCTCGTCAGCGGGCTCCTCGGCCGGTGCTGCCGGCTCAGCCGCGTCCTCGACTTCGGCAGCCGGCTCCGGCGCGGACTGCGACACCTCGGGCAGCGCGGCGGGCACCCGGCTGCCGGCAGTGGCGCCGTTCACCGCGCCGACCACGACGCCGAGCAGCACCCACGCCGCGGTCACGATCCACGCGGTCTTCTTGTGCTGCTCGTAGCCTTCGAGCGGCCGGCCGAGCTTGTCGGTCTGCTTGCCGACGAGCGTGATGATCAGGTCGACGAGCGCCCAGATGCCGAGCCCGCCGAACGTGAGCAGCTTCGCGATGCCCGTGCCGACCTTCCCGAAGTAGAAGCGGTCGACGCCGAGCACGCCCAGCAGCATCGCGAACAGCCACGTGGCGACGAAGCTCTTGAGCGGCGCCTGCGGTCCGTTGAACGCGGGGGCGGATGCGTACCCGGCCGCAGGCGGGTAGCCGGCGACGGGTGCGGTGGCAGTGGGCGCGGTGCCCGGGGCGGCGTACTGCGGGGCCGGCTGCGGCGGCATGCTGCCGCCGGCCGGTGCAGGGCCGGAGCCCTGCGAGGGGTTGGTGTAGGACATGGAGGTCTCTCTCTTGACAGGGTGAACCCACCGGCCCGGGGGTCGGAGGGAGAGGCGGCCGATCGGCTGGGGGCGTCTCGACCTGTGGCGAACCTATGCAGACTCACTGACAGACCCACGGACGCGCGAAGACGGCGCCGGCCTCGCGATTGCGAGACCGGCGCCGTCGAGGCTGGCGAACGGCGCTCTACTTGAGCCGCAGCGTCCCCGTCCGCAGCTCCTCGCGGCGCACGTCGCGCATCCGGTCGAAGTGCGCGTCGCGTCGCAGCTGGTGGATGAGCGAGTAGCCCAGCAGCGCGACGATGATCGTGAACGGCAGGGCCGAGAGTATCGCCGCCTGCTGCAGCGCGCCGAGGCCGCCCATCAGCAGCAGCAGCACCGCGCAGACACCGGTCAGCGCGCCCCAGATGGTGAGCACCGGCTTCGTCGGCTCGAGCGAGCCGCGCGACGACAGCATGCTCAGCACGAACGTGTTCGCGTCGGCACCCGAGATGAAGAACAGCACCACCAGGATGATCGCGACCACCGAGGTGATGCCCACGAGCGGCAGGTTGCCGAGCATCTCGAAGAAGGCCGAGTTGATGTTCTCGCTCGTCGCCGCGCCGATCTGGCCGCCGTTCTCCATGTCGAAGCTGATCGCGGCGCCGCCGAAGATCGTGAACCAGCCGAAGAACACCAGGCTCGGCACGATCATGACGCCCAGCACGAACTGCCGCACCGTGCGGCCGCGCGAGATCTTCGCCAGGAAGACACCCACGAAGGCGCCCCAGCTGAGCCACCACGCCATCATGAAGTAGGTCCACCACTGCATCCACTCCGAGTCACCGCTCGAGAGCGGCGTGATGAAGCTCATCTCGAAGAAGTTGCCCACGTAAGAGCCGGTCGAGCGCACGAAGAGGTTCGAGTTGAAGCTCGTCGGGCCGACCAGGAACACGAACAGGCCCAACAGCACCGAGGCGCCCATCGTGAACTGGCTGATGTACTTGATGCCGCGGTTCACGCCCGACAGCGCCGAGAGCGTGAAGATGAGGGTGATGACCGCGATGATCAGCACCTGGATGAACATCTCGGTCGGCAGCCCGAACACTCGGTTGAGCCCCTCGGTGATCTGCGAGGCGCCGAGGCCGAGCGAGGTGGTGGTGCCGAACAGCGTCGCGATGATCGCGAACACGTCGATGACGTTGCCGAGCGGGCCGTCGACGCGGTCGCCGAACACCGGCCGCAGCATCGGCGAGACGAGTCCGGTGTTGCCCTTGCGGTGCGTCGAGTAGGCGATCGCGAGGCCGAAGACCCCGAACACCGCCCACGCGTGGGGGCCCCAGTCGAAGTACGAGAACTGCATCGCGACGACCGCGGCCTCCTGCGTGCCGGCCTCGGCGAGGCCGTGCGGGGGCGTGATGAAGTGCGAGATCGGCTCGGCGACGCCGTAGCTGATGAGGCCGATGCCCATCACGGCCGAGAGGATCATCGCCAGCCACGCCCAGGTGCTGAACTCCGGCCGATCGGTGTCGGCACCCAGGCGAATGCGACCGAAGCGGCTGAACGCGAGGTAGACGAGCAGCGCGATGCACCCGGTGGTGACCACCAGATACGACCAGCCCAGCGAGTCGGTGGTCCAGCCGATGGCGGCCGTCATCGTCGCGTTCAGCGAATCGGGCGAGAGCGCGGCCCACGCGACGAACGCGAGGATCAAGCCGATCGAGACCCAGAAGACCACCCCCGGCCGGTGCCGCATCGCCTCGGCCTTCGCCTGCGCTTCGCTGGGCTCGCCGGTCGGCTCCATGCCGTGGCCGGCGAACTCCGGGTCATCGGGGTCGGCGTACGCCTCATAGCCGGGCCCGCGGCCCGACCGCCGCTCCTGCGGCTTCGTCTGCTTGTCCATGGTCTTGCTCCACTCCGTTGTGTTGCCGTGCTGCTGGGTCGTGCTGCAGGGTCGTGCTGCAGGGTGACCGGCGGATGCCGGTCAGCCGGATCTGGGGCGGTGACGGATGCGCGGGCGCGGCCGCCGCATCCGTCACCTCGGTCTCACTGGAAGGCGGGCACCACCTCGTCGATGAACATGCGCAGCGAGGCCGCCTTGGCCTCGTGCGGCATCGAGTTGTCGATCCAGAAGCTGTACTCGTCGACGCCCATCGCCTCGTACTGCCGCAGCCGCTCGATGACCTCGGCGGGCGTGCCGATCATCGCCGTGCGGTGCAGGCTCTCGGGCTGGAACTCGGGGCGCTCGGCGAACTTCGACTCCGGGCTCGGCTCGTGGAAGCCGTTGACGGCCTCGACCTTGTTGCCGAACACCGCGTCGAAGGTGCGGTAGAAGCGGTTGATGGCCTCGGCCGGAGCGCGCCAGCCCTCCGGGTCGTTCTCGCCGTGCACGTGCGTGTGTCGCAGCACCATGATCTCGGGGCGGCGCTCGATCTCGGGGTGGGCGGCGATGGCGGTCTCGAACTTGTCGACCAGCGCCTGCACCTCCTCGTCGCCCTTCGCCAGCGGCGTCACCATCACGTTGCAGCCGTTCGCGACCGCGAAGTCGTGCGAGGAGGGGTCGCGCGCGGCGATCCACATCGGCACGCCCTCCGGCTGCACCGGCTTCGGCACGCTCGTCGAGGTCGGGAACTGCCAGATCTCTCCGTCGTGCGCGTAGTCGCCCTCCCACAGCTTGCGGATCGCCGGCACGATCTCGCGCAGGTGCGCGCCGCCGTCGGTCGCGGCGACGCCGGGCACCAGCCGGTCGAACTCGTACTGGTAGGCGCCGCGCGCCAGGCCGATCTCGGCGCGGCCGCCGCTGATGACGTCGAGCAGGGCCGCCTCGCCCGCCGCCCGGATGGGGTTCCAGAAGGGGGCGATGATCGTGCCGGCACCGAGGCGGATGCGCTCGGTGCGGGCGGCGAGATACGCCAGCTGCACCATCGGGTTGGGTGAGATCGTGTACTCCATCGCGTGGTGCTCACCGATCCACACCTTGTCGAAGCCGCCGGCCTCGGCGGCGAGCACGAGCTCGGTGAGGTCCTCCCACGACTGCTGGTGCGGGACGGTGTCGTCCCACCGCTCCATGTGGACGAACAGCGAAAAGCGCATGATTCCTCTCCTTCTCTCTACGTGCTGCTGGCGTCGCGCTCGGCGACGGTGGTGTCGGTGCGCGACCAGTGCTCGCGCTCGACCTCGCGAACGATGACGGTGATGTTCTCGGATGCGGCGCCGACGGTGGTCTCGGCGGCCGCGTGGAGCGCGTGCATGAGCGCGCGCAGCTGCTCGGGGCTGCGTCCGCGGGCGATGGAGACGTCGATGAGCGGCATGGTGCCCTAGCCCCGCATCACGAAGGGGTCGGCGACCGGCCCCTCGTCGGTGTTGATCCACACGCTCTTCAGCCGCGTGTACTCGTGCATCGACTCGAGCCCGTGCTCGATGCCCACGCCCGAGCTCTTGAAGCCCTGCCGCGGCGACATCGGCGACATCGCCCGGTAGGTGTTCACCCAGATCGTGCCGGCGTCGAGGCGCCGCGCCATCCGGTGCGCGCGGGCGAGGTTCTGCGTCCACACGCCCGCGGCCAGGCCGTACTCGGTGTCGTTGGCGAGCGCGACGAGCTCGTCCTCGGTCTCGAAGGGCATGATGGCCGCGACCGGGCCGAAGATCTCCTCCCGCACGACGCGCATCGAGTTGTCGACATCTGTGAGCACGGTCGGCTGGTAGAAGTAGCCGGGGAGGTCCAGCCCCTCGGGCCGGCCGCCGCCGACGCGCACCGAGGCGCCCTCGGTCACGCCCAGGTCGACGTAGGAGGCGACCTTGTCGAGCTGGTCGGCGAACGCGAGCGGGCCGAGCTCGGTCTCGGCTGCGAGCGGGTCGCCGATGCGGATCGATCGCGCGCGCTCCGAGACCCGCTCGAGCAGCTCGTCGTAGACAGCCTTGTGGGCGAAGACGCGGCTGCCGGCGATGCAGGTCTGGCCGCCGGCGGCGTAGATGCCGGCGATCACGCCCATCGCCGCGTTCGCGACATCCGCATCGTCGAAGACGATGTTGGGGCTCTTGCCGCCGAGCTCGAGCGTGCAGCCGATGAAGCGCGCCGCCGCCTGCGCGGCGATGCGGCTGCCGGTCGCGGTCGAGCCGGTGAACGAGATCTTCGCGAGGTCCGGATGCGCGACGAGGGCGGCCCCGGCCTCGGCGCCGTAGCCGGTCACGACGTTCACGACGCCGTCGGGGAACCCCGCCTGGGAGGCGAGCTCGGCGACCATGAGGATCGTGCGGGAGGTGTGCTCGCTCGGCTTGATCACCACGGTGTTGCCGGCGGCGAGCGCGGGCGCGATCTTGGAGGTCGTGAGCGTGAGCGGCGAGTTCCATGGCGTGATCGCGCCGACGACGCCGAGCGGCTCGCGCTGCGTGTAGTTGAGGATGTCGACGTTGGTCGCGGGGATCTGCGAGCCCTGCACCTTGTCGGCGAGCCCTGCGTAGTAGTAGAGGTACTCGGGGAGCGTCGCGAGCTGCCCGCGCATCTCGCGCAGCAGCTTGCCGTTGTCGAGGCTCTCGCTGCGGGCGAGCTCTTCCGCATGCTCGGCGATGAGGTCGCCGAGGTTGCGCAGCAGCCGGCCGCGCCGGCTCGCGCTCAGACGCCGCCAGCTGTCGTGCTCGAACGCCGCTTTCGCGGCCGCGACGGCCTTCCGCACGTCCTCCTCGTTGCCGCGAGGCACCTCGTAGAGGTCTTCGAGCGTCGTCGGGTTGATGCTCGGGAAGTGCTCGCCGCTGCTGCCGGCGACGCGCGCGCCGCCGATCCAGTGGTGCAGTCGCTCGGTCATGCGGTGGCCTCTGCCTTCTGCGTCTCGTCGATGAATGCGGTGAGGGCTGCGGCGAGGGCGGGGGCGTCCTCGACCGGCAGCATGTGGCGGGCGCCCGGCACGACGAGCGCGCGGGCGCCGGGCACCGCCGCGGCGAGGCGCGCCGTCATCTCGGGGGTGGAGCCCGGGTCGAGCTCGCCCGTGATGGCGAGCGTGGGCGCGGTGATGCGGTGCAGCTCGGGGGCGATGACTGCATCGCCGGTCGCGAAGACCTCGTACGCGTGCAGGTAGGAGGCGCGGTCGTTCGCGAGCAGCACCCGTTCGGTCGCGACGATCGTCGCCGGCGGCACCTCGGTGTCGTGCGGGAACCAGCGCTCGAGCGACGTGGCGACGCTGGCGGGGAAGTCGGCGCGCGCCGCCTCGAGCCGGCCGGCGACGGCCGCCGCCTCGTCGGGGGTGCGCTTGCATACCGAGCTCACGCACGTCAGGCTCGCGACGACCTCCGGGTGGAAGGCGGCGATGTGCTGCGCGATGAGCGCGCCCAGCGAGAACCCCACGAGGTGCACGGGCCCGCGAGGCATCCGCGCGCGCACGTCGTCGGCGAGCTCGGCGAGCGACGCCGGGGCGCGCAGCGGCGGCCTGGCACCGTGCCCGGGCAGGTCGAGCGCATCCGTCTGCTCCGGCATGAGCGCCCGCAGCGCATCCCAGACCGTGCGGTCGAGGCCGACGCCGTGCAGCAGCACGACCGGCGGGGCCAGCCGTGGCGTCTCGTGCTTCTCCGTCATCGCGCGCCGCCGCCTACTGCTCGGTCGAGAGCGGCGCGAGACGCTGCTGCGGCCGGCCCTGCGCGGCGCCGGCGAGCGCGACGAGGATCTCGCCCGCGTGCGGCGCGTCGGGGACGCGCACCTCGACGCTCTGGTGGTGCGAGCGGATCGTCGCGTCGGTGATGTGCTTGAGGGGGATGTCGAACACGGTGCCTGCCGCCGCGCGCTTCTCGACCGCCGGCAGGAGCGTCGTGGCGCTCGCGGCATTGCGGAAGTGGTCGCCGAACTGCAGCGTGTGGATGAGCGCCGAGCCGTGCTCGACCTCGCCGTCGAGGCCGACGATCGCGGCCTTCCCGTACGCCTCGATCGGCGCGCCGAGCGCCTCGACGACGCGCGGCGCGAGCAGCGCGCCGAGATCGGAGGCGGTCGCGGCGATGCCGGGCGCGAGATCCTCGACGAAGCCCTGCCCGTGCCACGGATTGTCGATGACGACCGCGACGACCGCGACGCGCGCAGCGGGCTCGACGGGGCGGCCGCCCTCGGTCGCGATCTCGTCGACGATGGTGGTCAGCTTGCGGACGATCACAGGGTGATTCCCTTCAGGATGTCGGAGGTGACGGCGCGGTCGGTCGCGCGATCCCCGATGCGGGCGTGCGGGCGGGGGCCGGTTGCCGCCCCCGCGATCACGGCGATCTCGCCGCGGTGGGGAGCGTCAGCGAGGTGCACGTCGAGCGACTGATAGAAGTCGCGCGTCGCGGCGGCCGTCTTGTGCCAGAGCGGGATGCGGTGGCTCTCGCCCGCCTCGGATCGCGCGTCGGCGAAGCACAGGATCGAGGTCCCCCCGAGCGCCTCGCGCACGAGGTTGCCGAAGTAGGGGGTGTGGATGAGGGCGCCCGCGTGCTCGAGCTCGCCGTCGACGCCGACGACCGCCGCTTTCCCGAACGCCTGCACCGCATCCGCCCCGCCGAGGGCGTGGAGCAGCCGGTCGCTCAGCAGCTTTGCGAGCACGGGCGCGATGCGCTCGGTCTCGGGCTGCAGATCGTGGTCGGTGCCAGTGCCCGCCCACGGGTTGCGGATGATCGCGATGGCGGCAGCGCGTCGGGTCGCGGGCGCGGCTGGCGCACCCGGGAGCTCCTCGACGACGGTGCGGATGCCGCGGAGGCCGATGGCGGCGGCGATCGGCTCGTAGCCGCGGAGCGTCGAGGCGCTCGTGAGGTCGACGGCGCCGGCAGGCGCGGTGAGGAGCCTCATTCGCCGGCACCCGTCGGCTCGTCGGCCGGCGCGGACCCGGCCTCGCTCGCGAGGGCACGCATCGTCGAGGCGCTCGAGGCGTCGACGTGCTGCCTGGTGGCGAGCTCCGCGCCCACGTGGTCGCGGGACTCGATCGCGAGCACGATGCTCTCGTGCTCGTGCAGCGAGTCGCGCAGGCGGCCGGGCTGGTCGACCGACTTCCGCACGAGCCGGTGGTAGGCGAGCTGGTTCATGAGCCTCTCGTAGTGCTCGGTGAGCTTGCGGTTGTCGGCGCCCGCGATGAGGCAGTTGTGGAACTCGTGCACGAGCACCGCGTAGAGCGCGCCGTCGCCCCGCCGCACGGCCTCGGCCGAGGCCGACAGGTTGCGGCGCAGCGCGTCGAGCTCGGGCACGTTGCCGCGACGGGCGAAGAGGCCGGCCGCGAGCCCCTCGAGCCCGCTCTTGAGCTCGAACAGCTCGACGATCTCGCGGCGCGTGGGCTGGCGCACGAACGTGCCGACGCGCGGCCTGATCTCGACCAGCCCCTCGTTCTCGAGCTGCTTGAGCGCCTCCCGCACGGGCGTGCGGCTCACCTGGAACTCCTGCGCGAGGAAGAGCTCGGGCAGCGGGGCGCCAGGCGGGAACTCGCCGCTGAGGACGAGGGCGCGGAGGCGGTCGAGCAGCGGTGGCTCGCTGGCGGTGCCGCCGCCGACGCTGGAGCGCTCGAGATTCTCTTGCATGCCAAGACCGTACCTTGCATGCCACCTAATCGCAACGCATCCGAGGTTTTCCTCCGTTTTGGGCCGGTACTTGACGACTCTGTTGTCGACACCTACGATCACTTGCATGCCAGACACCACGGAAGCTGTCACCACTGACATCCGCAGCGCCGTGCGCGCCGTGTGGGAGGCCGCCTGGGATCGCGGCGAGGTCGACCGGCTCGACGAGCTGATGACCGCGGACTTCGTGCGCGAGAGCGCAGCGAGCGGGGCGCGCTGGGACCTCGCGGCGCACAAGCGCGAGATCCTGCAGATCCGAGCGGCGTTCCCCGACCTCTCGACCACGGTCGAGCAACTCATCATCGACGGCGACGACTTCGCCATCTTCTGGAGCAGCACCGGCACCTTCGCGCACGACCTCGGCGAGGTGCCCGCGACCGGCACGCGCGTGCAGACGCGCGGCTCCAACCAGGGCCGGCTGCACGACGGCCGCATCGCCTTCGAGCGCGTCACCTGGGATCAGAGCGAGCTGCTCGCCGACCTCGGCGTGCCGTCGCTCCGCGCCGCGCTC
The DNA here is from genome assembly GCF_024723325.1 of Agrococcus sp. HG114. Lineage (GTDB taxonomy): Bacteria > Actinomycetota > Actinomycetes > Actinomycetales > Microbacteriaceae > Agrococcus. The sequence continues at coordinate 14,877 of NZ_JANQCH010000001.1, read as the reverse complement.
GAGCCGGAGCCTGAGGCGTCGGTCGTCGACGACCTCTCCGGCGCGCAGCGCGAGGCGCTCAAGGGCTTCAACCGGCAGTTCGTCACGGGCGTGACGGTCGTCACGACCACGGATGCGGAGGGTCGCCCGCGCGGGCTCGCCGCGAACTCCTACGCGTCTGTCTCGCTCGACCCGCCGCTCGTGCTCGTCTGCGTGCAGAAGACATCGTCGACCTACCCGGCGCTCTTCCACTCCCGGCACCTCGGGATCAACATCCTCAGCACCGAGCAGGGCGACACCCTCGCGACCTTCGCCTCGCGCGAGCCCGACAAGTTCGCGCACGTCGACTGGCGGAAGGGCCCGCAGGGCAGCCCGCTCCTCGACGGCTCCTCCGCCTCGATCGAGGCGGAGATCAAGGAGCGCTTCCAGGCTCGCACCCACACCGTCTTCATCGCCCGCGTCATCCACGCCGAGGTCACCGACCGCACGCCCATCGTCTACAAGGCGGGGCAGTTCTTCGACGGGTCCTCGCTCACCGAGCTCTGACGACCCGGAGCCTCCGGGCCCGAGCACGACCCAACCCATCCACCATCGAGTCACCAAGAAGGCAGCGTCGCCATGACCGAGATCGACCCTGGGGCCACGAGCGTCCCGACCTACGGCACGTCGCTCACGCGCACGGAGCCGTTCGCGACCGAGGAGATCCCGGTCGCCGAGCGCCACGGACACCCGCGGCATCAGTTCACCCTGTGGTTCGCCGCGAACATGGTGCTCGCCGTGCTCGTATCGGGCTTCTTCTCATCGCTGTTCGGCCTGACCGTCTGGCAGGGGCTCAGCGCCGTCGCCGTCGGCACCCTGCTCGGCGCGGTCGTCATGGGCGTGCTCGCCGGCATCGGGACGAAGCTGGGCGTGCCGCAGCAGGTGCAGGGCCGGGGGCCCATGGGCTTCCTCGGGAACTTCCTGCCCATCGCCCTGCTCACCGTCGTGTCGGCGATCGGCTGGACCGCCGTCAACACCGTCTTCGCGGTGCTCGCACTGCAGCAGCTCGTCGAGGTGCCCTTCTGGGCGGCGGCGGTCGCGATCTTCGCGGTGCAGGCGGTGTTCGCGATCTGGGGCCACAACCTCATCCACCTGGTCAACAAGATCGCGACGGTCGTGCTCGCGATCCTCTTCGCCGTCATCACGGTCCTGTCGCTGCAGCGCACCGAGTTCACCCAGGTGGTGAACACCGACGCCCCGTACTTCGTGGGTGAGTTCGCGGGCTGGTTGACCTTCGCCGGCTTCTTCTTCGCCTACGTGATGACCTGGACGCCGTTCGCCTCCGACTTCTCGCGCTACCTGCCGCGCACGACCTCGCACGCGAAGGTCACGCTCTACACCGCGGCCGGCACGTTCGTGGCCATGATGTGGCTCGGCGGCATCGGCGTGCTCGTCTCGAGCTTCGCAGGCGAGCTCGACGCGATCCAGGCGCTCGCCGAGATGACCGGCGCGTGGGCGCCCGTCGCAATGTTGACCGTCGTGCTGTCGACCCTGCCGGTGAGCGCCATGAACCTCTACGGCGGCTCGCTCTCGCTGCTCACGATCCGCATCCCGGTCAACCGCGTGGTCGGCGTCGTCGTCATCGCCGCCATCAGCCTCGGCGTGACGCTGCTCATGCAGGGCAACCCCTACGGAGCGTTCTACGACTTCCTGCTGATCCTCGCCTACCTCGTCGTGCCGTTCAGCACGATCCTGCTGCTCGACTACTACCTGCGCATGCGGCCGCTCGGCGTCGCGGGCGTGCGGCAGCTGTTCGACCCCAAGCGCACGTTCGAGTGGGGCTTCGTCGCCTGGATCATCGGCTGCGCGTTCTCGGCGCTCTTCTGGAACTCGACGCTCTTCACCGGGCCGCTCGCGAGCACCTTCTCCAGCGTGGGTGACGTCGCCTACCTGGCCGGCGCCCTCGGTGCCGCGGTCGCCTACCTGTTGCTGCGGAGGCTGCCATCGCTCTCGCGCCGGCGGGCGACGGCGACGCCGTCGGTGGATACGGTGTCGGCGTGACAGGCGCCGTGCTGGGCGGCGGTCGGGCGGACGCACGGCCGCCCGCCCTCGTCGTGATCGACATGCAGCGCATCTTCCGCGACCCCGGGAGCCAGTGGTCGACGGGCGGCTACGACGCCGCGGCCGACCGGATCGGCCGGCTGGTGGAGGTGTCGGCCGGGCCGGTGATCTGGACACGGTTCGTACGGGATCCCGCCGAGCTCGGCAGCTGGCGCGCCTACTACGACCGGTGGTCGGCGTGCCGCGAGGCGCCCGATTCAACCGCGTGGGACCTCACGATGCCGGTGCGCCCGAGCGACTCCGTGCTCTCGCTGCCGACGTTCTCGAAGTGGGGCGACGAGCTCGCCGCGCTCACGGAGGGCCGCGACCTCGTCGTGTGCGGCGTCGCGACCGACTGCTGCGTGCTCTCGACGGTGCTCGGCGCCGTCGACGCGGGCAAGCAGGTGACGGTCGTGACGGATGCGTGCGCTGGCGCCACAGAGGAGGCCCACGACCAGGCGGTGGCCCTCATGGGCATGCTCGCGCCGATGGTCTCGCTCACCCGGACCTCCGAGCTCGTCGGCGCCGCCGCACCCGCCGCCTGAGACGGTGCACGGCGCGCCCCCGGCCGGGGCGCGCCCTGCACCGTGCGCGGCGTCAGTTCGAGGGGAAGCCGAGATTCAGGCCGCCGTGGCTCGGGTCGAGCCAGCGGCTCGTCACGACCTTCTCGCGGGTGTAGAAGTCGAAGGCGTGCTTGCCGTAGGCCTTGCCCTGGCCGAACGCCGACTGCTTCCAGCCGCCGAACGAGTGGTAGCCGACCGGCACCGGGATCGGCACGTTCACGCCGACCATGCCGACCTGCACCTCGTTCTGGAACCGGCGCGCGGCGCCGCCGTCGTTGGTGAAGATCGCCGTGCCGTTGCCGAACGGGTTGGCGTTGATGAGCTCGAGCCCCTCCTCGTACGAGGCGACGCGGACGATCGAGAGCACCGGGCCGAAGATCTCCTCCTGGTACGCCTTCGACTCCGTCGGCACCTTGTCGAGCAGCGTGGGCTTGACCCAGAAGCCGTTCGGGTCGCCGTCGACCTCGGGGTCGCGGCCGTCGACCACCACGGTCGCGCCATCCGCCTCGGCGGTGCCGATGTAGCCGACGACCTTGTCGCGGTGGGCCGCCGAGATGAGCGGGCCCATGTCGTTGTCTCGCGTGCCGTCCCCGGTGCGGATGCCCTGCATCCGCTCGGCGATCTTCGCCTGCAGCTCGTCGGCGATCGACTCGACCGCGAGGACCACCGAGATGGCCATGCAGCGCTCGCCCGCCGAGCCGAAGCCGGCGTTCACGGCCGCGTCCGCGGTCACGTCGAGGTCGGCGTCGGGCAGCACGAGCATGTGGTTCTTCGCGCCGCCGAGCGCCTGCACGCGCTTGCCGTGCTTCGAGCCCGTCTCGTAGACGTACTGCGCGATCGGCGTGGAGCCGACGAACGAGATCGCGGCGACGTCTTCGTGGGTGAGGAGCACATCCACCGCCTCCTTATCGCCGTGCACGACGGTGAGCACGCCGGCGGGGAGGCCCGCCTCGGCGTAGAGCTCGGCGATGAACACTGCGGCCGACGGGTCCTTCTCGGAGGGCTTCAGCACGACCGAGTTGCCGGCCGCGAGCGCGATCGGCGCGAACCACAGCGGCACCATCGCCGGGAAGTTGAACGGGCTGATGATGCCCACGACGCCGAGCGGCTGGCGCAGCGAGTAGACGTCGACGCCGGTCGAGACGTTCTCCGAGAACTCGCCCTTCGTCATGAGCGGAAACGCGGTCGCGAGCTCGACGACCTCGATCGCACGCGCGATCTCGCCCAGCGCATCCGAGTGCACCTTGCCGTGCTCGGCGGTGATGATGCGCGCGAGGTCGTCCTTGCGCGCCACGAGCAGCTCGCGGAAGCGGAACATGATCGCCTGCCGCTTCGCGATCGACAGGTCGCGCCAAGCGGGGAACGCCGCCTTCGCCGCCGCGATCGCCTCGGCGACCTCGTCGGCCGACGCGAGCGCGACCTCGCGCGCGACCGTGCCAAGCGCGGGGTTGAACACGGGCGCGGTGCGGCCCGAGCCCTCGCGGCGGCTGCCGGCGATGAAGTGGGGGATCGTCTCGGTGGTGGTGGGCTGCTCGGTGATGGTCATGGATGCTCCTGGTTGCGTTGAGGTTCGTGGGGTGCGGCGCGCTCGGCGCGCTTCGTCCTTGACGGTGGGGCGCTGCGCTGGGGAGGGTCAGGCGTAGACCGCGTGGTACAGCTGCTCGACCTGCTCGGCCGTCGGCACTCGCGGGTTGTTGTTCGGCGAGCCGGAGGCGAGCGCCTGCTGCGCCATGATCGGCACCCGCTCCTCCCACACGGCGCGGTCGATGCCGCGCGTCGCGGGCGTCGGCACCTCGACCTCGCGGGCGAGGTCGCGCAGCTCCTGCACGAGCGCGGCGGCCGCGGCCTCGTCGCTGTCGGTGTCGGATGCGACGCCGAGCGTGCGCGCGCACGTCGCGTACCGCTCGACGGCGTGGTCGACAGAGAAGGCGGTGATCTCGGCGAACAGCATCGCGTTCGCCATGCCGTGCGCGATCTGGAAGTGCCCGCCGAGCGGCCGGCTCATGCCGTGCACGAGGGCGACGGATGCGTTCGAGAACGCCATGCCGGCGAGGGTCGCGGCGATCATCATCTGCTCGCGCGCCTCGCGGTCGCCGCCGTCGCGGTAGGCGCGGCGGAGGTAGCGGCCGATGCGCGAGATCGCGGCGAGCGCGTAGGTGTCGGAGACCGGGTTGGCCTTGCGGCTCACGTACGCCTCGATCGCGTGGGTGAGCGCGTCGATGCCGGTGTCGGCGGTGAGCCGCGGCGGCATCGACAGCGTGAGCTCGAAGTCGACGACCGCGGCCTTCGGCAGGTAGCCGGGGCCTGCGCACAGCATCTTCTCGTTCGAGTCGCTGTCGGTGATGATCGTGAACTGCGTGACCTCGGAGCCCGTGCCGGCCGTGGTCGGCACCGCGATGACCGGCAGCGCGCGCCCCGTGAACTGGAACGGCGCCTTCAGCTCGCGCATGTGGCCGCCGCGCACCGCGAGCACCGAGAGCGCCTTCGCGGTGTCGATCGGGCTGCCGCCGCCGAGCGCGACGATGCTGTCCGCGCCGTGCGCCCGGATCGCCTCGAGGCCCGACTCGAGCGAGTCGGTGGTGGGGTCGGGGATCGTGCCGTCGTAGACCGCGGCCTGCAGGCCTTCCGCGCCGAGCGCATCCGCCACCCTCGCGGCGACGCCCGTCGAGACGAGGAACGCGTCGGTCACGACGATCGGCCGCGCCGCGCCCAGGCTGCTGAGGAGCCCGCCGATGCTGTCGACGCTGCCCGCGCCGAAGCGGAGGATGGGAGGGGTGTTGATGTCGAAGCTCACCGGGTGCACGCCTTCGTGGTCGGATCCGTCAAGAGGATGGGACCAGCATCGCCAGGCGCTCGTGCAGGCGTCAACGGCCAATGGCGCAGGACGAACTGCAGAAGTGCAGAATGGTCGAGTGGATGCCGAGAACCTGCGATTCCTGCTCGAAGTCGCGCGCACGGGCCGGCTGCGCGACGCGGCGGCGCGCCTGCAGGTCGACGAGACGACCGTGTCGCGGCGCATCAGCCGGCTCGAGCAGGAGCTGGGGGTGCGGATGTTCGACCGCACGCCTCAGGGCTGGCGCATCACCGAGTCGGCGCGGCTCGTGCTGCCGCACGCGGAGGCGGTCGAGTCGAGCGTCGCCCGCGCGCTCGAGGCGGTCGTCTCGCGCGCGGGGGAGCTGAGCGGCACCGCGCGGCTGCTCGCGCCCGACGGCTTCGGGGCGAACGTGCTCGTGCCCGGGCTGCGGCCGCTGCTCGACGCGCACCCGGGCCTGTCGGTCGAGGTGATCACCGCGACGAGCCACGACCTCATCACCGCGCGCGACTTCGACCTGGCTGTGACGCTCGAGAAGCCCTCGCCGCGGGCGGCGGCGGTGCGGCACCTCGCCGACTACGAGCTGCGCGCCTATGCGTCGCGCGAGTACCTCGAGCGGCACGGGACGCCGGGGTCGGTGGAGGAGCTGCGGCGGGACCACGACCTCATCTGGTACGTCGAGGCGCTGCTCGACGTCGCGCCGCTGCGGATCCTCGACGAGCTGCTGCCGCGCGGGCACGCCCGGCTGCAGACCAACAACATCACCGGGCAGCACAGCGCTGCCCGCGCCGGGCTCGGCGTCGCGATCCTGCCGACCTACATCGGCGCCGCCGACCCGTCGCTCGTCGGCGTGCTGCCGGAGGAGCTTCGTATCAGCCGCACCTACTGGCTCGTCGTGCCGCGCGACCTCACCGAGCTGCTGCGGGTGCGGGTGATCGCGGACGCGATGCGGGCGCTCGTGGCGGGCCATCCGCACCTGTCGACGGGGGAGCGCTGACCGGCCGCTAGGCCACCCGGTCGAGCACTGGCTCGCCCTGCAGCAGCTGCCTCGCGCGCAGCACCGCGCCGGACTGCAGCGCCGCGAGCGAGCTGCGCGACTTCCACGCGGAGTGCGGGGTGAGGACCGCGTTCGGCGCGTCGCGGAGCGGGTGGTCGACGGCCAACGGCTCCTGCTCGAACACGTCGAGCGCGGCACCGCCGAGGTGGCCGCGCTCAAGCGCATCGGCGAGCGCCGCCTCGTCGACGAGGCCGCCGCGCGAGACGTTGACGACGGCCGCGCCGCGCGGCATGCGCGCGATCGTCGCGGCGGAGAGCAGGTGGCGGGTCGCATCGGTGAGCGGTACGTGGAGCGAGAGCACGTCGGACTCCTCGATCAGCCGGTCGAGCGGAGCCGCGGGCACCGCGTCGAAGACGGCGATCGGATCGTACGCGCGCACCTGGGCGCCCACGTCGCGCCACCAGGTCGCGACCAGCCGTCCGATGCGCCCCATCCCGACGACGCCCACGCGCAGCTCGCTGAGCACCGGGCTGTCGAACGGCACGCTGCTGGCCCACTCGCCGCGGGCGATCGCCGCCTGCCCCTGGGGGATGCGCCGGCTCAGCATGAGTCCCATGGCGAAGGCGTGGGATGCGACCTCCTCCGACGACGCATCCGGCACGATCGAGACGGGCGTGCCGTGCTCCTCGGCCGCGCGCACGTCGATGTTGTCGTAGCCGATGCCGTACCGCACGACGCCGAGGCAGCGTTGCATGCGGGCGAAGTCGTCGTGCCCGAGGCGCACGTAGGGCGTGACCATGGCGACCGATGCGTGCTCGAGCGCCTCGGCGAACTCGCGTGCGTCGCGCGCGACGACGAGGCGCAGCCCGAGCTCGTCGGCGAGGGCCTCCTCGCGCGCGAGGTCGGGGAACTGGTGGGGCGCGATGAGGAGCGTGCGCTCGGAGGTCACGGCTGCGCCGCCGTCGCTGCGCCATCACGGACTCGGTTGCGCAGCGTCTCGATCGAGGATCCGTCCCTCGTGAGCTCCGTCTCGAGCAGCTGGCCCGGCTGCAGGTGGCGAGGCGGCTGCATGCCGTGGCCGACGCCGCCGGGCGTGCCCGTGGCGATGACGTCGCCCGGCCGCAGCCGCACGATGCTCGAGCAGTAGGCGATGAGGTCCGCGACGCCAAAGACGAGCTCGTCGAGGCGGCCGCGCTGCACCTCCTCGCCGTCGACCCGGGTGACGATCTCGAGGTCGTCGGCGAGCGGCGCGAGGAGCGACCCGATCGGGGAGAGGCTGTCGAGCGCCTTGCCCTGCAGCCACTGCGTCGTGCGGTACTGATGGCCGCGCGAGGTGACGTCGTTGAGCGCGACCGCGCCGAGCGCGGCGCCGTCGGCGTCGTCGGCGGATGCCGTGCGCACGGGAGCGCCGATCACCACGCCGATCTCGCCCTCCCAGTCGAGCTGGTCGACATCCGCGGGCCGCACGATGTCGTCGGCCGGTCCGACGAACGAGTCGACGAACTTCGCGAAGAGCGTCGGGTACTCCGGTGCCTCGCGGCCCATCTCCTCGATGTGCGGCCGGTAGTTGAGGCCGACGCAGAGGATCTTCGCGCCTTCGCGGAGGAACGGCAGCGGCGTCGCGTCAGCCGCGTCGAGGCGCGCGGCGGATGCGTCGGGCACGGCGTCGAGGATCCGTCCGCCGTCCCACGGGCCCAGCACGTCGAGGGCGTCGCCCTCGCGTCGCACGAGCACATCGCGCCCATCGGTGGTCTGCACGCGCTGCAGCATCACGCCGCCTCCTTGGTGAATGGGGTTGGCACGCCCGCCTCCGCGGCGAGCGCCTCGAGCTCGTCGATCGTCGCCTGCGCGAGCGCGAGGCCCGCCCGGTTCCGATCCGCCGCCGAGCGCTCCAGGTCGCCCGGCGCGTAGATCGCCTCGACGCCAGGGGCTCGGCGGCTCGAGCGGATGCGATCGGAGAACCGGTCGACGCGCTCCGCGACCGGCGCCTCAGCGGCGGCCTCGAAGCGGCTCGCGTCGACGGCGATGAAGACGTGGGAGCAGTCGTTCGGCTCGTCGCGCTGCTTGTAGAGGCTGCGCGCCTCCCCGCCCTCGCCGCCGCCCAGGATGCTCGTGAGGACCTCGATGAAGAACGCGAGGCCGAAGCCCTTCGCGCCCGCGGCGGGCAGCAGCAGGCCGCTGCGCGCCGCGGTCGGGTCCGTGGTCGGGGCGCCGTCCCCATCGGTCGCCCAGCCGGCCGGGATGTCGCGCCCGGTGCGCTCGGCCTCGATGATCTTGCCGAGCGCGACCGCCGAGAGCGCCATGTCGGCGAACGGGGCTCCCGCGCCGCCCGGCGCGGCGATCGAGATCGGGTTGTTGCCGATCACCGGCTCGGCGCCGCCGACGGCGGGCATGAGCGGCGCCGTGCTCGCCGCGACGATCGCGACCATGCCGGCCTGGGCCATCCGCTCGCTGAACGCGGCCGCGCGGCCGAAGTGGTCGGCGTGCCGTGCGACGACGACCGCCATGCCTGCCTCGCGGGCCTTCTCGATCGCGAGGTCGGTGGCTCGCGCCGCCGACCATGCGCCGAACGAGTGCCCGGCGTCGAGCACGGCGCCGGTCGGCCACTCGGTCACGACCGACACGGCGTCATGGCCGCGCACGGCTCCCGAGCGCAGCCGCTCGAGGTAGATGCCGAGCCGCGAGACGCCGTGCGACGCCACGCCGTGCAGGTCGGCGTCCACGAGCCCGTGCGCCACCGCATCCGCCACCTCGCCGGCGCAGCCGGCGGCGACGAGGATCTCGCGCACCGCGAGCTCAAGCCGCTCGGGCGAGACCTGCGGGCGCGTCATGCGGCCTGCAGCCGGCCGCGCGCCACTGCGGCGCTCACGAACGACTCCGCGGCGGCGAGCACCTGGTGCGCGTACGGCAGCAGCCGCCGCCCCTCGTCGGTGAGCGTCACCTGGCGTGCACGGCAGACGAGCTCGTAGCCGAGGGAGAGCTCGAGCTGCTTGATCTGCAGCGAGAGCGCGGGCTGCGTGATGAACAGCCGCGTCGCGGCGCGGCCGAAGTGCAGCTCCTCGGCGAGGGCGACGAAGCACTCGAGCCGCCACAGGTTCACGCCGCTCATGTTCACGGCGCTCACGCGCGCACCTGCTCGAGCTCGCGCTCGGCGAGCGCCGGCTCGCCGTCGAAGCGGTACTCGTCGGGCCGGAACGTGCCCGCCTCGCGGCGGAACTTGTGCATGAAGTCGGGCCAGACCGTGGTCAGGCGGCCGAAGCGGTGGTCGACGTACCAGGAGTGGCAGCCGCCGTTGAGCCAGACCGTGTCGGCGGCCCGCGCGTCGACCGAGTCGATGAACGCGTCCTGCGCTTCCTGCGTGATCTCGATGACGGATGCGCCGGTGTCGGCCATGTGGTCGAGGGCGCCGAGGATGTAGCGGATCTGGGACTCGATGATGAAGATGATCGAGCCCGCGCCGAGGCCCGAGTTGGGCCCGTTCATGATGAACAGGTTCGGGTAGCCGGCGACGGTCGAGCACGCGTAGGCGGCGCCGCCGCGCGTCCACGACTCGGCCATCGATCGGCCGTGCTCGTCGAAGATGCGGTGCGTGATCGGCAGGTCGGCTGCCTCGAAGCCCGTGCACAGCACGAGCGCGTCGAGCTCGACCTCGCCGTCGTTCGTGACGATGCCGGTCTCGGTGACCTCGACGATGCCGCTCGTCTCGAGCGCGACGTTGTCGCGCAGGAACGTCGGGTAGTAGTCGTTCGAGATGAGGATGCGCTTGCACCCGATCATGTAGTCGGGCGTGAGCTTGTCGCGCAGCTCGCCGGCCGGCACCTGCGCGTGCAGGTGGTCGCGCGCGGTCGCCTCGATCTTCGCGATGAAGTCGGCGATGCCGCGGCGCTGCGGGAAGCGAGCCTCGTTGCCCCAGTACAGCTCGTCGCGGAGCGCCTGCGCCGTCTCAGGCATGCGGCGGAACATCGACTTCTGCGCGTCGCTGTACTCGTGGTCGACGCGAGGGATGATGTAGGGCGCCGAGCGCTGGAAGACCGTGAGCCGCTCGGCCGTCTTCGCGAGCTCTGGCACGATCTGGATGCCGGAGGCGCCCGAGCCGATCACGCCGACGCGCTTGCCGGCCGGGTCGAACGAGTGGTCCCACTGCGCCGAGTGGAACATGGGGCGCGAGAAGCGCTCGAGCCCCTCGATCGCCGGCAGCTTCGGGTCGGAGAGGTGGCCAGCGGCGGTGACGACGAAGTCGGCCGTGAACGACCCTGCGGTCGTCTCGAGCGCCCAGTGCTGCGCATCCGGACGCCAGGTCGACTCGAGCAGCTCGGCGTCGAACGTGATGTGCGGCATGACGCCCTCGTCGATCGCCGCCTCGCGGAGGTACGCGTGGATCTCGGGCTGGGTGGCGTAGACGCGCGACCAGTCGGGGTTGGGGCGGAACGAGTAGGAGTAGAGGTGCGACTGGATGTCGCACGCGGCGCCTGGGTAGGTGTTGTCGCGCCAGGTGCCCCCGACGTCGCCGGCGCGCTCGAGCACGATGAAGTCGTGCTCGCCGCGGCGGCGCAGCTGGATCGCGAGGCCGAGGCCGGCGAAGCCCGAGCCGATGATCGCGATCTTCGCGTGGGTGGTCGACTGCCCGGCGGCCCGGGTGGCGGATGCGGTGGTCATGGCGTGCTCCTGGTTCTGCATCAGGCGTGGTCGACGGGGATGATGGTGCCCGCGGGGTGCTCGCGAGGATCGACCGTGAAGTCGTCGATCGCGACGGCGAGCTGCGCGGGGCGCTCGACCGAGACGGCGTGGCCGGAATCGATCTCGAGGTAGCGGGCGTCGGAGATGGCGCCGAAGAGCACGCGCGCGTGGTGCAGCGGCACCATCGCGTCGTGGGTGCAGCCGATGACGAGGGTGGGCACGTCGATGCGGCTGAGGCCCGAGGTGATGTCGATCTCGCGGTTGAGGCGCATGATCTGGGCGGGGTAGGGGCGCGTGACCGCCTGCTGCAGCTCGGCCCAGTCGCGCGCGTTGCGCCCGACGACGAAGCCGGGGGAGTAGGCCATGAGCAGCGTGAGGCGCTGGAGGCTCTCGGGGTCGCTGTCGTGGAGGCGCTGCCACAGGTCGTTGCGCACGAGCTGGTGCCGGTCGGTCTTCGACCAGCCAGCGACGAGCGCGAGCGACGCGAGGGTGCCGGGCTGCTCCGCGGCGTAGGCCGCCGCGACGACAGCGCCGAACGAGTAGCCCACGAGCGCGACGGGGCCGTCGGCGGATGCGTGCTCGACGACCGCGCGCAGCTGGTCGACCGCGTCGGCGAGGGTGAGGTCGCCGTCCTCGGCGGGCAGCTGCAGGTCGAACGCGACGACGCGGCGCGTGAAGCTCAGGATCGGGTAGACGGCCCAGAAGCTGCCGCGCGCGGTGCCGGAGCTGCCGTGCACGAGCACGATCGTCGCGGCCGCGGTCTCGTTGCCGCTGTCGTAGATCGGGATCGATCGGCCGCCCTGCTCGACGTGCCCGCTCGGCTGCACCAACAGCGGCTCGCGCAGCGTCCCATCGACATGCCAAGCGCTCTGACGCTCTGCCTGCTCCGTGACCATCGCCACCTCACTCCATCGTGATCAAGATTCTGAGAGCGCACTATCAAACTGTGCTCTGCGGTGAGCGTACACAACGTCGGAGCGGATGCCAATAGGCGGATGTGATTGCCCGCTCTCACTTCCCTGCGTACGATCGGGCTGCGGCGATGGCGCCCGGAGCGCTCCCGTCGCGGGGACGTGCAGAGCTGATCGCGGCCGCTGGCCGCAGACGTAGGGAGCGCCATGGGCGGGTCGAAGGAGCGCGTGCTGGTCACGGGTGGAGCGAGCGGCATCGGCGCCGCGATCGTCGAGCAGCAGCGAGGGCTCGGCCGCGACGTCATCGTGATCGACAAGCAGCCGGGCGGCATCCAGGCCGACCTCTCCGACGGCGCGCAGGTCGCCGCCGCGCTCGAGGAGGCGCTCGCCGATGGGCCGATCCACCGGCTCGTGAACAACGTCGGCTACATCCGCGTCGCTGAGCTCGAGCAGCTCGAGATCGAGGATGCGCTGCGGACCTACGAGATCAACGTCATCGCCGCCATGCGGTGCTCGCAGGCGCTGCTGCCCGGTATGCGCGAAGCGCGCTTCGGGCGCATCGTCAACATCGCCTCCCGCGCCGCTCTCGGCAAGGCTGGCCGTTCGGCCTACTCGGGCTCGAAGGCCGGCATCATCGGGGTCACCCGCACGTGGGCGCTCGAGCTCGGCAAGCACGGCATCACGGTCAACGCCGTGAGCCCGGGTCCCATCCGCACGGCGATGTTCGAAGCGGCGAACCCCGCCGACGACCCGCGCACGCGGGCGATCATCGACGCGATCCCCGTCAAGCGCGTCGGCGAGCCCTCGGACATCGCTGCCGCGGTGGGCTTCCTCCTCGACGAGGCCGGCTTCATCACCGGGCAGAACCTCAACGTGTGCGGCGGCATGACCGTCGGCGCCGCGCCGCTGTGAGCGGGGCGCCCGTCGGCGCCTGGTCGACGCCGGCTGCCCTTGCCGACGAAGCCGCGATCGAGCCGGGGGCTGCGGCCATGCTCGCGGCCTACGCACTCCGCGTCGCTCGCGAGCCGCTCGCAGAGCCGACGCGCGGGGCGGCGAAGGCCGTGCTGCTGCACAACCTCATCGTCGGGCTCGCGGCGCACGGCATGCCGCTGCCCGGCCTAGCGGGTGCGCGCGCCCTGCCGTGGGCCGAGGGGCCCGCGACAGCGACCGACCTCGCGTTCGCGACCGCGCTGCGCATGGGCGCACGAGCGCAGCACGACGAGCACCCGCACTCGGTCACGCACCTCGGGAGCGCGGTGACGCCCGCGGTGCTCGCGATCGCCCCGCGCGGCATCGACGGCGACCGACTGCTCGCGGCAGTCGTCGCGGGATACCAGGTCGGCGGCGCGCTGGGAGTCGCGCTCCTGCCGCACGTCCGTGCGCGGGGCATGCGCGCGACGGGAGTCGTGGGACCCATCGCGGCCGCGGCGGCGGCCGCAGTCGTGCTGCAGCTCGACGCGTCGGCGGCAGCGAACGCGATCGCGATCGCCGCCAACCGTGCGGCCGGCTTCACTCAGGTGTGGCTCGAAGGCACGGATGAGTGGCGGTTGCAGACCAGCGCGGCCGCGCGCGACGGCCTGGAGTCGGCGCTCTGGGCTGCAGGCGGAGCGCGCGGCGCGGCCGCGGCGATCGAGGGCCGGTCGGGTCTGCTGCGAGCGCTCGGCGTCGACGCGGAGCGCGCTGCCGCGATCGTCGCCGCACTGCCTGCCGCGCTCGCCGGCGAGCCGGTCATCGAGCAGATGCTCCTGAAGGCCCATCCCGTCTGCGCCATCAACCAGGCAGCGGTCGAGGTGGCCGTCGCGCTGCGCGAGGGGCTGATCGCCGCCGATCTGACCGCGATCGAGCGCGTCACCGTGCGGCTGAGCGACGCCGACGCCACGTACCCCGGGATCGACCTCGCGTATCCGCCCTCGTCGTGGGCGCAGGCGATGATGGATGCGCGCCAGGGCGTCGCGGTCGCGCTGGCCGATGGCCGCGTCGATGCGGCGGCACTCCACCCCGGCACCGCCGAGGCGCAGCGCCTCCGCGCGCTCGTCGGCGTCGTCGGCGGGCGTTCCGCCAGCCTCGCGCACGGGGCCCACATCGAGATCGAGCTCACCGATGGGCGCCGCCTCGTCGGCGCCTCCGACGGCGTCGAGGTCGATGCCCAGCGATCGGCGCGGATGGCGCTCGAGCTGCTGCCCGCCGCGGGCCTCCCGCGCGCGCTCGCCGACCAGCTGCCCGCCCTCGTCCGCGGGATCGACAGCGCGGGCGGCGTCGAGCGCCTCATCGGAGCGCTCGAGGGCATCGCGCCCTGGGAGGCGCTGTGCCGCGGATGATGCAGGCGGTCGCCGCGACCGCGTGGGGAGCGCCCGAGGTGCTGCAGCCGATCGAGGTGCCGCTGCCGTCGCTGCTGCCCGGAGAGGTGCTCGTGCGCGTCGAGGCGGCGGGCGTCAACCCGACCGACTGGAAATCCCGCGCCACGGGCGGCCGCGGATACTGGCGAGACCCCGCGATCCTCGGCTTCGACGTCGCGGGCGTCGTCGAGGAGGTCGCCGACGGCTCACACCGGTTCGCGGCGGGCGACCGCGTCTTCGGGATGCCGCGCTTCCCGCTGCCGGCCGAGGCCTACGCCCAGTACGTCGCCGCACCCGCCCGGCAGCTCGCACGGATGCCCGAGGGCCTCGGCTTCGCGGATGCCGCGTCGTTGCCGCTCGCCGGGCTCACCGCGCTGCAGGCGCTCGAGGACGCGGGCGGCCTTCGCGCCGAGGAATCGGTGCTCGTGTGCGCGGCCGGCGGCGGCGTAGGGCGGCTCGCGGTGCAGATGGCCCTCGCGCTCGGGGCGCGCGTCACGGCGTGCGCCCTGTTCCTTATACCCAT